>NZ_AEXL02000044.1 GCF_000242875.2 Candidatus Nitrosopumilus salarius BD31
GATGGCCCATATTCCCAGAATCCTGCTTGTGCATCAGCATAAACCTCACAACTAGGAAAATAAAATCCACGTTCAAGTGCTAGCTTCATTACTGCTTCATAGTCCATAATTCAATCCCTCAAAATCATCGAATAAATTTCTACGCAAATTCCTTTGCCTTTTTAATATTCTCAAAGTCATCTCTCTCATTATCAATGGGTGTCTCTAGTATAATTGGAATTTTTTTCTTGTTTACAAATTTTATGACAGCTGCAATTCCTTTTTCTCCAATTCCTCCCAATCCTAAATGATAATGCCTATCAAGATTGCAACCAATTTCTCCTTTAGCATCATTTAGATGAAGAATTTTTAGATTCTCTATTCCTACATATTTATTAAATTCAGCAAATGTTTCTTTAACTTTGTCTTCAGTTTTCAAATCATACCCTGCAACAAATGCATGACAAGTATCAAAACAGACACCAAACTTTTTTGCAGGTTTTAACTGCTTGAAGATTTCTCCTAACTGCTTAAAATCAGAACCAACAGAATTTTTTCTGCCCTGCGGTGTTTTCCAATAAAATCATCACATCATTTTTTGTTTGACCGGCTCTTGTCAACCCTTCAACTAATTTCTTAATTCCAGCTTCATCGCCTGTTCCTAAGTGACTACCAAGATGAGTCACTAGATATGGAATACCTAACTGTGCACATCTTTCAACTTCACTAATCAAAGTTTTAACTGATTTTTCAAATCCATCTTCTTTTGGAGTTGCAAGATTTGGTAAATATGGCATATGTGCACAAGTTGCAAATCTATCAATTTTACTTGCTTTTAATTTTGATTTGAAATTAGTAATGTCTTCTTTGGTTAGTTCTTTTGCATGCCAACCTCTGGGATTTCTTGTAAATATCTGAAAAGCAGAGCATTCTCTTTCAACAGCATTATCTACTGCTTTATCAATTGAACCTGAAATAGATACATGGCATCCTATCTGCATTTATGACATTTTTCTCAAAACATAATTTAAACCAGCGTGCAAAATCAAAAAATCAGATTTTTAAGTAAACTTGGTAAATTACCAACATGTTAGAACTAGGTACTGATGAATTTGCGAAATATCCATTCCTAGAAGGTGCTGGTAAAATTCTAAAAGATAAAGGCTTT
>NZ_AEXL02000043.1 GCF_000242875.2 Candidatus Nitrosopumilus salarius BD31
GTGGCCATGATTGGGAAAGTAAAAACAGCAGCGCAAATGATTGCGATTTTATTGTTACTTTATTTCGACCCAATTGGCCTATTCAATACAGCTGTAATTGGCACATGGTTAATTTATCTGGCTGCAATATTAACATTAGTATCAATGGCTTATTATCTAAAAGCAGCTTGGCCTATCATTAGGGATTCGTTAGATTAGTATCGATATATTATTTATTCAATTAAATTATATTAAGAAAAGAGTGTTTTCAGTCTTGACATCAATACGAAAGTCGCTAAAATGCTCGCTCTTAACGCGGGAATAGCTCAGCTGGTAGAGCGATACCTTGCCAAGGTATAGGTCGCGAGTTCGAACCTCGTTTCCCGCTCCAAAATCAAAAAACGGGGAATTTAGCAAGTGCTGATTTCCCCGTTTTAGTTTTAACCATCATGATGGCGCGATAGCAAAGTGGTTATGCAGCGGCCTGCAAAGCCGTAGACGCCGGTTCGATTCCGGCTCGCGCCTCCAATCCTCATATCAGACTAGCAACTATTTAGAAATTTTTATGCTTGTTGTCGATGATGTTGCTTTAATTGCTAAGCACGTATCATTTTCCGACAATCGTTTTCTTTATAGCCAAAACGTTGAATAAGTGTGTGTTTTAGGCCTTAATTTTAGAAATTAGATTTAAAATATAGCGTAATATCTTGTAAATAATGGAATTAATCATTTAAAGTATTACTTTGCACATGAAAACTCGAGCATGAATCTAAACGAAGCGAGTAAAACAGTTGATACGCTAGAAGCATTACGAGGTGATGACGCAGATAGCTTATTGAGCTGTCTGCAGATATCATGTCGCATGCATGGCATCGCCATATCCAAAGATGCGCTTGCAGCAGGCCTCCCGCTGCACAATGGGCGCATCACCCCGAGCTTAATCAAACGCGCAGCAGAGAGAGCGAACCTTGTAAGTAGCGTACTCAAAAAACCATTAAAACAAATTCACAGCGAGTTTACACCTGCAATTTTATTGCTTAAGGATGAAGAAGCATGCTTGTTTCTTGGCTGGGATGACAGTAAGACACATGCAAGAATTATTTTTCCTGAGCTGGGTGACGCAGAGGTGTCAATTCCATCTGATGAGCTTAGTAAGCGGTTTTCTGGCTACCTAATTGTTACTAAACCAAAATTCATTTTTGACAAA
>NZ_AEXL02000042.1 GCF_000242875.2 Candidatus Nitrosopumilus salarius BD31
CGCGCTCCTGATGTAAAAAGTAGTCGCCATAAACATTGGTTCTGGGGCGTGCTCTCAGAAAATAAGCGCATTTACCGTGACATTATGCTCGCCGCTTTTTTGATCAACATGTTTGCGCTGGCGATGCCTTTATTCACGATGAATGTTTATGATCGTATCGTGCCCAATCGTTCTGTAGAAACGCTATGGGTCATGGTGGTTGGTATTGCTTTAATCGTCTTTGCAGATATTGCTTTAAGAACGATGCGAGCTTATTTCTTAGATTGGGCAAGCCAACGGATTGATGTTAAGTTAACTGCCAGTATCATGGAGAAGGTGCTGGGAACACGTTTGGAGTTACGCCCAAGCTCTGCCGGCTCCTTTGCATCTAACTTAAGAGCCTTTGAAACGGTTAGAGACTTTATTACCTCTGCAACCATTACAACTCTGATTGACATACCATTTGCACTTATCTTTATTCTAGTGATTGCTTGGATTTCACCTTATATGGTCATTCCTGTTGTCGTTGGTGGCCTTGTTTTACTTATTTATTCATTTAGTGTGCAAACTAAAATGCAGGAGCATTCAGAGTCAATGTTCAGAGCAGGTGCAATCAGGAATGCTACGCTTATTGAAAGCTTGGTTGGTCTTGAGACAATTAAGGCGCTTGGCATTGAAGGTCGTATGCAAAGGCAATGGGAGCAAAGCGCCCATTTTTTGATGCAAGTAAGTGCAAAGTTAAAGTTGCTATCCGCATCTATTACCAATGGTGCAAATGGTATTTCACAGTTGGTTAACGTATTCTCAGTTTTGTTGGGAGTATATTTAGTCATTGAAGGCGATTTGACAATGGGTGGCTTGATAGCATGCACGATGTTGGCTGGTCGTGCTTTAGCACCAATATCACAATCAGCTGGATTAATGACGCAATATCATAACGCGACAACTGCACTGACTTCATTGGATGATGTCATGAGTCGACCAGTTGAGCGTCCTGATGAAACCAGCTTTTTATCGCGGAGCACATTCCAAGGAGATATAGAGTTTCGTGAGGTGAGCTTTAATTATCCAGGTACTGAGGTTAGTGCACTGAAAAATGTGTCTTTCAAAATACGCGCTGGGGAGCATGTTGTTATTTTAGGCCGCATGGGCTCTGGTAAAACAACATTACAGAAATTGATATTAGGCCTTTATCAGCCAACGAGTGGCGCTATTTTAATTGATGGAATTGATTCAAGACAAATTGATCCTGCCGAGCTTAGGCGTAGTATTGGATATGTTCAACAAGACACCAATTTGTTCTATGGGTCGATGCGAGACAATATTGCAATCGCAGCACCCCATGCAGATGATGAGCAAGTGCTAAATGCAGCAAGTATCGGTGGCATTGCAGAGTTCATTAATATGCACCCTAACGGCTTTGATATGTCTATCGGAGAGCGTGGAGAAACGTTATCGGGTGGTCAGCGTCAAGGCGTTGGCATTGCAAGAGCGATGATTAATAACCCGTCGATTATTCTACTCGATGAGCCAACAAGCGCTATGGATCACTCTGGAGAAGATTTCGTTAAAGCGCAATTAAAAGAAACTACGCTGGGCAAAACGATGATTGTCATTACACACCGCTCATCTTTGTTTGATTTAGTGGATAGGATTATTGTTATTGATAATGGCAAAGTTGTAGCGGATGGTGCAAAAGCACAGGTAATTGAAGCCTTACGCACTGGGAAAGTAGGTAAGGCATAATGAGTCAAAAACTGTTCAGCATTTTAGGTAAGGTGCATAACTTCTTTTTGGCAAGGACTTGGCTGACTAAGCCTGTACATTACTTACTTGAAAGATGGGCTCCTAGCTCGACAGCAGAAGAGCGTGCATGGACTGAAGATGCAGAGTTTGCGATTTTAGAGCAAGCGCCTTTACGGGCAAAAAAAATTCTATATTGGATGGTGATTATTTTAATCTTGTTGATTGCTTGGGCTGGCTATACAAAGATTGACGAAATAACGCGTGGGGAAGGTCGAGTTATTCCTTCGCAGCAAGTGCAAATTGTGCAGTCTTACGATGGAGGGATTGTCTCAGAGTTGTTAGTGCATGAAGGTGAAACTGTGACAAAAGGTCAGCCATTGGTCAAAATTGACCAAACACGAGCGGTTTCATCACTACGTGAAAATCGCTCACAATATTTGTCTTTACTCGCAAGACAATCAAGACTTAGAGCATTGGCATCAGGAAGTGAATATGTTCAAGATGAAGAGATCAAAAAAGAAGCCCCAGAACTATATACACAAGAATATGCACTTTACGCTTCAAGCAAAGCTGAACTAGCATCTCAAGTAGCAATTGCTACCGAGCAAGTAAAGCAGCGGCAAAGAGAGTTAGCAGAAACTTATGCGAGACTTGAGCAGGCGTCTAGAAGTTTGGATTTGACAAACCAAGAACTTGAAGTGACCAAACCTTTAAGAGAGAGCGGTGCAGTCTCTGATGTTGATTTGTTAAGATTAGAGCGTGATGTCGCAAAACTTCGTGGTGAGCGTAACCAAGCACGTGAACAGGTTGGGCGGGTTAAGTCAGCCATTGCTGAAGCAGAAAGAAAGATTAAAGAAATTGAATCAGCTTTTCGGAACAAGGTTCGAACAGAGTTGTCGGAAACGACAGCTAAGTTGAATGGCTTGATTGAAGCACAAGTGGCACTTGATGATAAAGTGCAGCAATCAGTCCTAAAAGCACCAGTAAACGGTACCGTCAGTCGTTTGTTTTATAACACAGTTGGCGGTGTGATACAGCCAGGCAAAGAAGTGTTAGAGCTAGTGCCTACAGATGATACGCTTGTTCTAGAAACAAAAATACAACCTAGAGATATTGCCTTTGTGAGCCTTAATCAAGCTGCAGCTGTGAAGCTAACTGCTTATGATTACACCATATATGGAACGATGGAAGCTAAAGTTATCAGTGTTGCTGCCGATTCTATAGTAGATGATAAAGGAAATGCTTTTTACATTGTCAAAGTGCAGACCTTAAAACCAAGCTTGGGGAAAAATCTTCCTATCATTCCTGGTATGGTGGCACAAGTCGATATTATTACTGGTAAAAAATCAGTGCTTTCCTATTTACTCAAGCCTGTATTAAAGGCGAAATCATACGCTTTCACGGAGAGGTAATGCGCGATATATTTTTATGCCCCAATGGCAATATGCTAGATAACTGGAAACAAGCTTTTCCAAAGGCGCTGGTGTCATCGTCTTTGGTTACGGTTCCAGTGAGCGAGCCTGTTGTTTTTTGGGTGCATGCTAATGCAAATAATGTGAGTTGGCTTGAAAACATCATGGCGAGTATTGAGAAGAAATTTAAAGCCTCTAAGGTCGTGGTACTAGCCAATACGCCCAATGAGCCAGATGCTTTAACTGTTATGCGTCGAGGCGCAGTTGGATATTGTCATGCTTATAGTGCCCCAAGTCTGCTCAAAGAACTTAAAACAGTGGTAATGCACGGTGGAATATGGTTGGGCAATGACTTACTGAGAACATTGATCGGCGCAGCAAAAGAAGTTATTCATACTGCTTCATCAAACGTTGAGAAGGCATTAGATCTACTGACTAACCGTGAAAAGCAAGTAGCACTGGAAGCAGCTAAAGGGTGCAGTAATAAAGAAATTGCACGCTTACTCAATATTACAGAGCGCACTGTTAAAGCACATATATCATCTTCGCTTGAAAAGCTCGGGGTTAAGGATAGGCTACAACTCGCATTAATTCTTAATCAAAATGGAGAGAGTGCTAAAAGTAGCATTAGTGCTGAGGTAAAAAAATTGCATCCCAAGCAAGATAGCTTACATCGAGTTGAAAAAGATAATCTTAAAAAAAAACTTGAATATGTAGCTTAGCAGTTACATTTGTCATCAATCCCCTCTTGGCAGCATTCATCAATATTGTCCTACAGGACAATATACATCAAGTAAAAAAATCGATTTAATTGCTACTGTACGGGTATTTATGTGCCCTTAAATCAAATTTAGGAAGCATTATGGCAATTCTTGGTACTGTAGTTTCAATTAATGGCGCACCAGACGCGGTTGATAAAGTCATTGTTATTTCTGATGGCGGTGCAAGAAGAATCTTACAATTAAATGATGGCGTAAAAACAGGTGACACCATCATTACCCCAGAAGGCGTTATTGTCGAACTGGAGTTGGTTAATGGTAAGCCAATCGCTATATTTGCTGAACAAACAATAAAAATCACTGATGAGTTGGTTGATGCAGTACCAGCAAGCTCCGGTGATAGTGCTGTCGATCAAGCAACCATACAAGCTGTTATTACTGCAATCAATGAGGGCCGTGATATTAGTGATGTATTAGAAGAAACTGCTGCT
>NZ_AEXL02000041.1 GCF_000242875.2 Candidatus Nitrosopumilus salarius BD31
AGAATTCAGTCACATTCATTCCAAGAGATTAATTGATAATAATCTTTGGCTGGGAATCAAAAATAGTTAAAATATGATGAATTGTAAATAATCCTACTTGGTAAGTAAATTACAATTAATCTCCAACATACTAACTACGAAAAGATACGCAGCAATTGCAATAATTAGTGGTTTGGGATTAGGAATTATCTATTATTTTTTGACAATGTCAATGCTACCTTCCCATTTAGATACTACAATGGTGTTAATGCCTTCGTACATTGTAACATCGGTTGGATTAACAATAGCAGTATCAGCTTTAGCTGGGATCAATTTTGCTATGATGGCATTTAAGATGAAAAGAATGAAAATGATAAATTCTGTAAAATCTAACACGTCGGCTGTACTAGGAGGAGCGTTTGCAGCATTTACACCTGGATGTCCTGCATGCACAGCGCCTTTAGCAGTGATATTAGGTGCGGTTGGGGGATTGTCTTTGTTTCCGATGCAAGGATTAGAACTGAAATTTGTTTCAGTTGGAGTTCTAATATTTTCAATTTGGTGGATTGCCAGAGGTCTTCAAAGTAAAAGTTGTTGTAAGATTGGATAAATTAAGAAAAAATGGGCCCACGGGGATTTGAACCCCGGATCTTCGCCGTGTAAGGGCGACGTCATAACCGACCTGGACTATGAGCCCAGAAACCTACCTTTCTAAAAACCATTTAAACTTTGAGACATGTAAGAATCTAGAAATTTGATGAAAAATAAAGAAATCCATGAATGTTTTTGATTTTTTTTCCAGCCCGATTGGATTAGGTCATGTGACTCGTGATATTGCAATTGTAAACAATTTTGAAAATAATGTTACAAATTTTGTTACAGGTAGTGGAGCTGCAAAGATTTTAAAAAATTTAGATTTTAAAGTACAAGATGTGTATAACCCACCTTCATTTATCATACAAGATGGAGCTCTTAAGAATCAAGCAAAATGGTTGTGGAATTATTATCAATACTATAAAGATTGTAAGAATATTTCACAGAAAATTCTGAAAATAGATAACCCAGATTTGATTATCAGTGATGAAGATTTTGCAGCATTAAGCAATGCACAAAACATGAAAATTCAAACAGTCCTCATCACAGATATTTTAGAGACACGTTTTACGAAGGGATTGACATCATTTATTGAAAAAAAGATGAATAAATCGATGCATGGCATTATTAAAAAATGTGATGTGGTGATCATTCCTGAAAATGGGGATGATCAAGACAATATCAAAAGAGTTGGGCCAATAGTTAGAAAAACAAATTTTTCAAGGGAAGAACTCAGGGAAAAATTCTCATTTGAGAAAAAAACAATAGTTATTTCAATAGGAGGTACTGATGCAGGAGCTTTTCTTATCGAAGAAGCATTAAATGCTATTTCAAAAATTAATCAAGATGTTCAAGTTGTTCTAGTCTCAGGTCCGGCAATCAATAAAAAATTTGAAAATGTTGAAAATTTAGGATTTGTTAATAATTTACACGAAGTGGTTTTTGCTGCCGATTTGATAATTTCGTTGGCGGGAAAATCAACTATTGATGAGGCCAGAGCTTATGGAACTCCAGGAATATTCATACCAATTAAGGGTCATTTTGAACAAGAAGATAATGCAAGAGAACAAGGATTTGTTTTTGAAGACATCAAAAAATTAGATGTGTTAATTCTAGAAAAACTAGAAGAGAAAAGAAATCAAGTGAAGACAGATGGTGCAAAGATTGCATCAGATATCATTAAAAATTTGATGAGTAAATAATCAAATGCTTAATAGAAGGTAATTGAGTTTTGATAAAGTACTATGACTAGACTGGTAGTTGCTAAATTTGGTGGGAGTGCAATAGGCCCAAATGGCTCATTCATTCCAAAAATTATTCAGCGTGTTAACGAATTGAAGAAAGATTCCAAAGTAATTACTGTTTTTTCAGCCCCATTAACAATCCATAACGGGAAGAAACGTTCACTGACTGACATAATTTTAGAACAGGGTGATAATGCAAAAAATGGAATAAAACCAACATTGGAAGTCGTAAAATCAGCATATCAAAAAATTCTAGAAATTGTAAATTCTGAAAATAGAGAAAACTGTGAAAACGAGATTAAAAATCATCTAGAAAAGGCACAGAAAGCCCTTGACGATGCATTTGAAAGCAAAGAATTTGCAGATGAGGTACGTTCTAGGGCATTAGCATTCTCAGGTGAGATCCTAATGTCACATGTAATGAACCACATTTTGAGAAGTAATGGGATAAAGTCTGACGCCGTAAATTTTGAGGATTGGCCTATAATTACAGATAACAATATTGAATTTACAAACTTTCTCACGGCAGAATCTAGAGAAAGGATGGATAAAACTGCAGAACTGGTGGAAAAAAATGAAGTTGTCACTATTGGTGGATTTATTGGAAAAACAGTTGATAACATTACCACCACATATGAGCGGGGCGGTTCAGACAGAACTGCTGCAGATCTAGGAATACTATTTCATAAGAAGTACCAAACAAGTGTGGATTTTGAAAAAGACAGTTCTGTAGTTTCTGCAGATCCAAAAATCGTAGAATCAGAGTTAAGGGAAGTAAATCAATTATCATACAACGAAGCAAGACTTGCAGGAATGTTTGGAATGAAAATATTAGATCCTATTGCAATAAAAGAAATTGTAGAAAACGGGGTAGACATGCCAATTACCATTACAAATATGAAAAATCCAGGAAAAATAACTACAATAAAAAGAGAATTGGAAAAACAGAAAGGACATCCAATAAAGATTGTCACAGGTAAAGAAAATTGTGCAATTTTTAGAATCGAAACTAATTCAGTTCAAAAATTATTGACATCGTTGGAAAAAGATAAACGGTATAGTGAATTTGTAATTTTATCACCATTTACAAAAGATGGTATTGAATTTTCAAGAATATTGTTCTTAGATGGAGAGTATGTTAAAAGAAATGAAAAATATTTGTTAGGTTTTGATCCTCTTGCCACTATTACATACAATAGAGGTGTTATTACATTGATTGGAGATGAGATGTGGCGAGTTCAGCAAGTTGCATCAAGAACGAGTGCAAAGATTGGTGAATCAGGGTTAAATATTTTGAATATGGATGCACAGGAAGAGACATCACGGATAATTATCGTTGTAGAAGATGCAGATGATAACATTAGAAAAGCCATCAAAGCAATTCACCAAGAGATTTCAGATATTAATTTTATTTAGTGAAAGAGAGGTGTTACGGGTTTTCACCTGTAAACACCAACATGGGTTTATTCTTGGACCATTATCTAGATTTAGTCCGGCGTTACCCAAAACACGCGATATTATACATTGCATTTCCTAGTATTTAGAGCTGATCTATATAGATCATTTTACACACGCTCAGCTAAAAACCACAGAACAATTCCAATACCAAGTATTGCATACCACTTGAAATTCTTCCGGTTCATGAAAATATTGACTGAGCCTAAATCCTCATCTTTGTAAGTGGTCATACGTATTTTTCTCATTTCAAATGCCTGCCCAATCAGACCTATAACTAGAAGGGCAATTCCACCAAATCCCAAAGTCCATTCCATATCAGAACTTTTCATTCATAAGATATGTAGGTTTCAAATGCTGAGAAAAATGGGTTAAAAGATAATTCTTTAAATTAGCTGTGTTTTTTTGCACTCCTATGCAAGAAATTGGTAAGATCTGGATGAATGGAAAGCTAGTACCATTCAAAGATGCTAAAGTTCATGTTCTTACTCATGCTTTACATTATTCAACATCAATATTTGAAGGAATTAGATGTTATAACACACCAAAGGGGTCTGCAATATTTAGATTACCAGAACATGTTGATAGATTTTTCAAATCTGCAAAATTATATTCAATGAAAATGCAATATACTAAAAAAGAGATCTCAGATGCCATAGTAAAAACTGTAAAAACCAGTGGATTAAAAGAATCATACATCAGACCATTAGCTTACTATGGTTATGGAACAATGGGGTTAACTCCTACTCAAAACAAAGTTGATGTTTCAATTGCATGTTGGGAATGGAAGATGGGTGAATCAAAAGCAGGTAAATTTTCAGGAGCAAAATGTAAAGTTTCAAGCTGGGTTAAAATCGATTCAAGATCTCAGCCAATGCAAGCAAAGGCTGCATCAAACTATGCAAATGCAGCACTTGCAAGAATGGAAGCATTAGAAAATGGATATGATGAAGCGATCATGTTAAATTCGCATGGAAAAATTGCTGAAGGTAGTGCAGAAAATATCTTTGTTGTAAAAGATGATATTATTCAGACACCTCCTCTTTCAGCAGGAGGTTTGGAGGGAATTACAAGAGATAGCATCATCCAAATTATTGAAGAAAATAGCGGTTATGTAATTGAGCGCAATCTAGAACGAGATGATCTTTACACTGCTGATGAAATCTTTATGACAGGTACTGCTGCAGAGGTGAAATCAGTAACTCAAGTAGATAAAGTTAAGATTGGAAATGGCAATATGGGTCACATCACTAAAGCATTACAAAAATCATTTTCTGATGTTGTTATGGGTAAAGATGAAAGATTCTTGCCATGGTTAACATTTATCTAGAATTCCACGAAGTTTTTTACCCACAAAAATAGATTAAGAACATGGATTCATGTGCGGCAGGCGACACTCATGAAATATGCTGGTTTTGTAGGAAAGGACGTCATGATGATTGTATGAAAGAAATCCCCACTCAAGGGAAATCAGACGGGCCACATGATTGTACTTTTGATACAAAACTTGTACCATGTAAATGTCAACACTAACAACTAATATCAAATACACCCATGATTGAAAAATATCATATGAATTACAACAAAGAATTTTGGGATAAATACACTGATGAAAATGAGGCAAGATATAATGAGGAATTTGCAAAATTTACTAGGGATTTAGCTACCTCCTTACGATGCAAAAGTGTTTTAGAGATCGGGTGCGGTACTGGAATTGATTTAAGATTATTTCCAGATACATTTGAAATCCATGGAATCGATCTAAATGATAAAGCACTGGCAATAGCAAAAGAGAAAAAAAGTATTGTAGATTTTAAGAAAGGAACTATAACAGACTTACCGTTTGAAGATTCATCAATAGATTTTGTATTTACGCATCAACTGTTGAATTATTTAGATGACGATACAGTAGAAAAAGGAATTTCAGAAATGTATCGAGTGGCCAGGAAATACATAATGAATTGCGAAAAGTTTGATGTATCAGAAAAACAAATTGATGAGAATCATAAATTTCGCAATATTGAAAAAAAATGGTCAGACTATAAAGTCAGAGTAGTTAGTAACGTTGACATGCATAAGGATATAGAGCCTGACAAATCAAGATTCACTCTACTAAAAAAAATATAATTTTTATTTGGTTTGAAGATTTGTAATTGATATTGATTTTGGCAAAATTATTGTAAAGGTAGTAGGATTATTCTTAACTGTGATTTTTCCTTGATGTTGTTCTACAATATTTTTACAGCTTGCCAAACCAAGACCTGTACCCTTTTGTTTTGTAGTAAATAGGGGTTCAAACACTTTAGAAATAATATTATCAGGTATGCCTTTACCAGTATCAATAAACTCAATAATTGCCATGTTATCACGGTCAAATATTTTAATCTCAAGATTTCCTCCTTCAGGCATTGCTTGAATTGAATTTACGATTAGATTGATAAATACAGCATCAAGTTTCACAGAATCGCAATCAACTAATACATCTTTTTTGGAAACAGTGACATTCACATCACTGGGAATATTTATTTTCTCAACTGAGTTTTTAATTAGTTGTCGTAAAGAAGTGCTTGATAATGACAAAGGGGAATTTCTAACATATCCCAAAACATCATCTACTTGATGCGATATTCTATCTATACTCTTTTCAATCAAATCAAGTCGTTTTGTTACATTTGGTTCAGAAATTTTGGTATCTTTGGGATTTTGTTTAATCAAATCAACAGACATTTTCATGACAGATAATGGATTTCTCAGATCATGAGCAAGTCGTCCAGATAGCTCTCCTATAGCAGAAAGACGTTCAGTTTTCAATAGAGCCTCTGTTTTTTCCTCTACAAGATTTTCAAGATTGTTTCTTTGTTCAACTAGTTCTTCAGTTCGCATTTTTACTAGACGTGAAAGATTTTTGTTGATAGTAATTACTATCACTGCAAAAACTGCAATCATAGCGATAACACCAAGCAATAGACTACGAGTAATCTCATCTTCACTGGATGAAGTGAAAATTGCATCAACCAATGAAATCAGAATAACCATACAAACAATAGTC
>NZ_AEXL02000040.1 GCF_000242875.2 Candidatus Nitrosopumilus salarius BD31
AATATTCATGTCTATTTTTCTGGCAATGAAGGATTTCATGTTTATGTGTATAATTCACAATTTCAGCAAATTAGTTCTAGAGAAAGATCAGAACTTGCAGATTATATCATGTTTCGTGGAGTAATACCTGAAACATTTGGAATGAAGAAATTTAAACCAAATAGATCTTCATTTCCAGATTTTGGTGAAAAAGGTTGGAGAGGAAGATTTTCTAAATATGTTTTTGGTTCTAAATCAAAACGCTCAAAAATTATTTCAGAATTAATTATAAACGGATATTCATCTTTCCAAAAAACTCTTGATGATGCTTCAGAAAATATTGGTGTAAAAATTGATCCTAATGTAACTATGGATATTCATAGAATTTTTAGACTTCCAGGTTCTATTAACAGCAAAAGTGGTCTTACAAAATTATATTGTGAAAATCTGTCAAAGTTTGATCCATATATGGAAGCATCTTTTCTTAATGATAATTCCGTAGAAGTTATTGCAAACTGTCCAATAGAATTTAGTCTGAAAAACAAAAAATTTGGTCCATACAACAATGAAAAAGTGACTGTTCCTACATTTGCTGCAGTCTATATGATTTGCAAAAAACTAGCAACATTAGCTTGATTTTGCTGGTAAGACATTAATTTACCAAATCTTAACAAAACTTGATTTTGTATAGCGCCTCTACTGATAAGCAGACTCCTCCTCCTGATGCAGGAAAATTCATCAGAATAGGTATTGCCGCCATTATAGGAATCATAATTTTTGCTGCAGTAGGAAATCAGGCAGTAATTTTATCGATGAATTTCACTGAATTTGGTGATCAATTCAGCAAACCTCTCTATTACACTTTAGTCTCTACAATTATTCTATCTGCAATTGCACTTGTTCGCGTAAATATCACAGGAAGATCTTCAATTTTTTGGTATGTTATCAGTACAGGAATAGGATTTCTTGGAAGCGGCGGACAACAACCAATATCAACTAACA
>NZ_AEXL02000039.1 GCF_000242875.2 Candidatus Nitrosopumilus salarius BD31
CTAAAAATTGGATTAAAAAACATTATTGGATTCGATCCAAGAGATGATCGGCGAAAAGAATCTGAAAAACTATACAAGATTTCTACAGTTTCCACAATAAATGAAGGTCTTAAAAGCAATCCAACATGCATGATTATTTCCACTCCTCCTGATTTGCATTACAAATATGCCATGATTGCGATAAAAAATAACATTCATTTTTTTACGGAGGTAAATCTTTCATCACGTGATGTTAAAAAAATTATTCAAAAATTACATAAAAAATCTATTATTGGATTACCTTCAAGCACACTTCTATACCATCCTTTGATTAAAAAATTAAAAGCACTTTTGAGGCAAAATCAAATTGGAAAGCCATTAACTGTATATCATCACTTTGGACATTATCTTCCAAATTGGCATCCTTGGGAAGATTATAGAGAGTTTTATGTATCAAAACGAAGTACAGGAGCTGCTAGGGAAATAGTTCCATTTGAATTAGTTTGGTTAACATTCCTTTTTTCTAATATCAAGTCCGTTTTTGGTAGCATACACAAAGTTTCTAATCTTAATGCTGATATTGA
>NZ_AEXL02000038.1 GCF_000242875.2 Candidatus Nitrosopumilus salarius BD31
ATTATGTTAAGAAACATCCGCAATTGGTTTCTAGTTTCTTAAACTCTCATCATGACACTGCAACTTGGATTAATCAAAATCCACTTGAGACTAGAATTATCTTTAATGATTTTCTAAAATCACATTTGGGCAAATCATTATCTGATGATGTAGTGGATATTGCGTTATCTAATATTGAAATTACTGATGATCCTCAAAGTGACTCTGTTTACTCTTTTGCAGAAAAAGCTGATGCCTTGGGATACCTAGGAAGAAATGGTTACAACTTGACTGGAATTTTTTACTCTTTTGATTCAAATTCTAGTTTGGAGGGAGGTTTACTAGATGACTAAACTAGAGGCACAAAATATTGTAAAATATTTCATCCATGACTCTCATAAACTCAAGGCTTTGGGCGGAGTCAATCTCAAAGTTGAAGCTGGAGATTTTTGTGTGCTTAGTGGGTCCCTCTGGATGTGGAAAATCTACCTTTTTGCGCATAGTTGCAGGCTTGGAAAAGCCAGATGAAGGACAAATTCTCTTTGATGGACGTCCTGTCACTGAAACAGGACCTGAAAGAATTATGGTATTTCAAGAAGGCGCATTGTTCCCATGGCTTAAGGTTCAAGATAATGTAGAATTTGGATTGAAAATGG
>NZ_AEXL02000037.1 GCF_000242875.2 Candidatus Nitrosopumilus salarius BD31
CACTAATTAATTTAATATATCCATTTTTCCAGAGTACATATAGCATCCACGATTACATCACACACGGTTTAATTCTCACAATGTTGTCCTTTTTCGTTATAGGTATTTTTAGGTCAGATTAAAAATAAGAAAAGGTGTCAGCAAATCTATCTTTCATTTTATCAATATTACTTGGTGTTATTTTTGCCAAAATATTTTGTACAAATTGAACATCTTGTAATTCAAAATGAGGTTGGAATCCAGAAACTCGTTTAATAATTTTCTCTTCAACCAAGTTAGTTAAAGTGAGAGATACTGTGGACGGTGCTTTGTTTGTACATTTTTTAAAGTCGGAATAAGTACCATTTTTGTTATCTACTAGAAACATAATAATTTTTTTTGCAGTTTCTTTTCGGAGATTGATTAACACTGGGAATTCTGTAGGAGGAGTGTGGGATGGAAAGTAATGGGTTCTTCTTGAAGAGCGTTTGACAATTATTCTAGAATCCTTTTGTAAATTTGAAAGAGAATTTGATAATGTGCCGAATGGGTAACCTGATATTTTTTGGATATCTCTATAAGAAATGGCTGGATTTTTTTGAATTATTTCTAAAAGAAAGGAAATTCTTGGATTGGATATATGATATCGTTTAGGTTTGTTATGGTAAGTTTTCACTTTAACACCATCTTCAATATGACCTGCAACCTGTAAAAATCCTGCATTTTTGAGAATTTCTAATCTTCTATAAACGGTACCAAGTGGAATGCCTGTTTCTTCACTAATATCATTGGCAGGTTTAGGTACAGATGTGGATTTTAGAATTAATTTAGCGTATTTGTCGTTAAGAAAATCAATTTTAGACTCCATTAATTATCTCAAACCTCTTGTTTTTAATAAGTTGTAAGCCGTTCTTGAAAAGTCAAACTATGAATAAATTTACAAAACCTTTTTGATTAGTACAATGGTAAAATATACTCATCAATTATAACCGATTACAATCAATTTGATATGTGAGAAAACCAAAACCAATTTACTTTGTTATAGGTATGGTGTTTTTGATAATTTTAGTAGTTACATTAACAGTACTTGATGGTTCATCTGAGGCTACAAAAGAGCATTCAGAAGAATCAGAAATAAAAATTACAGGAACTCCTGCAGACAAATACACGTTTGATGAAAGAGAACAACATTGTGGAAGTTCAAATGCAAAAACAAATCAATACATAAGAGAATTTAAAATTCCTACTCCTTGTACTCAACCACTTTCTATAATTGCAGATTCTGAAGGTAAAATTTGGTTTACTGAAACAAATACTGGAAACATGGCAGCATTTGATCCTGAATCTGAAGAATTTACAGAATATCCAAACAATTCGTGGTCATTGAATAGTGCCTCAATGATGTGGGGAATAGCACATACACAGGATAATGAAATTTGGTTTACCGATGAAAAATATGGGTCCTTGTGGAAATTTTCCATTCCTGAAAAAACATATTCAAAGTTTGAAATTCAAGGTAAAATGAAAAAATCATTCCCTCAAAAAAATTGGTCTTTACAATGACACTTTTGTAATTAATGATTTTACAGGTAGTCGGATTGTTGTAATAAATCACACAAAATTGGATGAGGGTCAGTTTACCAATTCTGATATTTCAATTCCAGAAGGATTCTTCACCAGTCAAGCAGTTATTGACAATGATGGAAATATGTGGTTTGTAATATGGAAATATCAAAAAAGAAGCAACTTCTTCTAAAAAATAGATTCCATCTCACAAGAAGTAACACAATATTCTCTTCCTAATTCAATTCAAGCACCAAATGGTGTCTCTATTGGACCTTTTGGTAATGTTTGGATAGCAGATACTGCAGGAAATTCGTTTTACAAATTTAGTCCAGATGATAAAAAAGTAGTAGAATTTGTCACATCAAATCCATCAATTTTGACATATGGTAATGCGTCAGGATTGATTAAAACACCAATTACGCGTCCTTACTGGAATGCATTTGATTCAGATGGAAATATGTGGTTTAATCAGCAGACTGGGAATAGATTGGCAGTGTTTGATCCAAATTCTGAATCATTAATAGAGTACGATATTCCATCGAAAAATCCTAGTTGGTCAGATTGTGGGGATATGACTGACTGTGGATTATCTCAGAGCTTCGGATTTACTTTCAAAAATGATCAAGTATGGTTTACAGAATGGGTTGAAAATAATATTGGGGTATTGGATACTTCAGTCACAATTCCTGTATCATTAAAAGTAGAACAAGAGGAGATCATGATAAAACAAGGTGAGCAAAAAGAAATCTTTGTTACTGTGATTCCACAGTCTAATCAAAATATAGACTTAGTTTTATCAGGAAATACAAATTCAGATTTAATTAAAATCAAAACAAACCCAGAATCAACGCAAATTACTGATAAAATAATTCAAATACCTATTTTGGTAATCGTTGATGAAAAAGCACATCAAGGAGATTACAAAATTCTATTAGGCACACAACTTCAAGATATATCAGTATCTTCTTATGTTTCAATCAGGGTTATCTAATTTTTATATGAAATTATACTCAGGTGTTAGTTGACCAAAACACATTCAGATATAGAAAAACAGCTCGGTATTGTTTTTGTAATAGCTGTATCGTTATTTGTATTTGAATTTATAGGAGGTGTACTATCAAACAGTCTAGCCCTTATCGCTGACTCGTTTCATGTAATGTTAGATTTTGTAGCAATAGGAATTTCATTAGTTGCTTTTAGGATAGCAAAAAAGAAACACTCGTCAACACACACATTTGGATTTCATAGGGTGGAAATTATTGCAGCGTTTGTAAATGGAATTTCACTTATTGCGACATCAATATTCATTGTAATAGAAGCCAACAAAAGATTTTCTGAACCACCAGAAATTGACACAGTAATACTGGTAATTTTTGCTAGTGTGGGTCTTGTTGCCAACATCATAATGGCTAAAAGACTTGAAAAACATAGTCATTCAAATCTGAATGTACACGGATCTTATCTTCACGTATTGGGTGATCTTCTTTCTTCTATTGGGGTTATAGTAGGTGCAGTAATAATGATGATATCTAGTTACTTTATAGTTGATGTGGTTGTAAGTATTGGCATTGCATTAGTTATTTTACGTTCTGGAATAGTATTGTGTAAGAAATGTCTTCATATTTTCATGGAAGGAACCCCCGAAGAGATCAAGGTATCAGAGGTAACAAAAGATCTTTTGAATATAGGTGAAATTGTAGAAGTTCACGATCTGCATATATGGACATTAACCTCAAATCTTTTTTCAATGACAGTTCACATAAAAATAAAACAAGATGCATTACATCAACCAGATAAAATCTTAAAAAAGATCAATTGGCAAATGAAAGAAAAATTTGGTATAACTCATTGTACCATCCAGATAGAAAGTGAGTATGGATTCATGGATCTTGATGATTAATTACAATATTTTTCTTCAATAACTATTAGAAAATTAAACTGTTTAAAATATTGAATTAGTACAACCATAAAACATGTTTGTAATTATTATACTGGTTTTTTCTATTTTGAATATTGTTTGAAAATTCAAAGTTTACAATTTTTCTTGTAATTGCAATAGTAGGAGTAGCAGTTTCATTGTTTGGGTATCTTACATGGTATGTTGCACCTGATGAGGTGACTGAAAAAGTCAAAATCATTGCAAATACTGCTGATGGATGTATTGCTGAAAGCTATGATGGATTCTCTGTAAATATTGGTCCATGTGACGCAAAAGCAGGAGATGTCATAGTTGGAATATACGATAAAAAGATCAAAGAAAGAGCTATTTTGATGAATCCTACTAGATGAACATGGAAAAACACAAAATAATTGGTTTTATCGCAATTATAATCATAATTGGTACAGTAGGAAGTTCATTATTGAATGTCTATGCTTTAGAACAACTTGAATTTGGAGGAATCGATAATCTTTTTAGGTTTTTTTCATTATATGCTGTTGATAGTAAAATCAATATCTGTAACAATTCTTTGATTCCCGCAAATTATAACGAGTTAGACATATTGATTTATTTTGAAAAAGAACTTTTAGGCACTTATGTTATTGATTCAGAAATAATCATGCCAAATTCAATCTTAAAAGCAGACGGAAAATATGTTTCAGAATCAATAGAATATTCCCAAACTCTTTTCATGCATTTTGATCATTTGTTTAGTGGAAGTGATAATACCATTAGAATCGATCCTAGAAAGATGGATGTGGTAACACAATTTCAAACAACGATAGTTGGGATTCCGTATGTAGTGTCAGACCAGTACACTGCATTTGATTTTTGGAATATGTTAAATGGTGAAGAGAACTTGACATGTTAACCCTAACTATAATTTAACATAAGAAATATTGACTTTTTCTTTTAATTGCTGACTTTTAGGTTCAAATCCGCATAGATTTCATTAGCACTCCAATGCCAAAAGCAATCCTCTATCTTCAAGGACCCTCTACTTCATCTAGTTGCTCTAGGGATTCTATCCATCTTGTACCGCTACCTTCAGGTGACCACAAAATTACTTTTTCTTCGATTCCAAAACAATTATGGTTAGAAATTTCATGGACTAGTCATCTGATCCATAAATGTCTGATTTTTCATCCATTGTTGCATCATTTGCGGATGGTTCATCATATGATTCATCATTTGTTGTTGCATTTGAGGATCATCCATTATGTAGCTCATCATTGGTTCCATCATGTTATTCATCATACCATACATATGGTAAGGACTTTGCATCATCATTCCATGCATTGTCTGCATTGATTGAGGATCACCTATCATGTAGTTCATCATATTTTGCATGTGTTGAGGACTTTGCATCATCCATCCATGAGTAGTTGTAGATTTATCGGTGGTAGATCTTTGCATGTTGTTTCCCATCATACCTTGGTTCATCATCATATTATTATTCATCATACCTTGCCCCATCATTCCATAACCCATATTGCTTTGACACCATGCACATCCCATTCCCATCATACTTTGATTCATGGAATCCTGCATGAATGGACACCAAGGACAATTCATGGTTCCGTTCATCATCATTCCATGATACATCCCATTATTCATCATAGAGCCACCATGCATCATTTCCATCCACTGTTGATTTGATTTCATCTTGTCCATCATCTGCAGATTCATCATCATGTAGTTCATCATTTGTTTACTTAGCTCAGGATCATTCATCATTGGGCCCATCATATTCATCATCCACTGATTGTTTTGTGCCATCTGTGGCACCCAATAATCCATCATGGTTTGCATGTGTTGAGGATTATCCGTCATCCAATCATGCATATATTGAGACATTTGCGGATGGTTCATCATAGTTCCCATCACCCCTTGCATGTAGTTTTGATTCTGTGCTAAAAGTTCCGTATCAAAATTTCCCCAAGATCTATCTGCTAATCTCCAATATGTAGAAGGGTTAACACATGCAGGCATTCCCATATGTTTCATCATGAGAACCTTACCATCAGCACATACGATTTGATTTGGACTTGTTCCCATCATCATCTGCTGTTTTGGACTCATCATGGATTGAGCCATGGCTTGTTCAGAAAGTAACGATAGTGAAATTGTAGCAATAGCAAAAATTAAGATTCCAGTTAACACAGAACTCCTCAAATCATATAGATTCATTTTTTTTTAAAATTTAAACTATCTGGTGATTTTTAAATTATAAAATCATGTGTTTATATACTCATATCATTAATTGATGATATGTTAAAAATGGTGAATGATAAACTAGCACTTAAAGCAAAACTATTCAGAGGTTTTGGAGATGTAACAAGATTATCCAATTTCTTGAATCAGTATCAGATGGAAGAAAAGACAGTCACT
>NZ_AEXL02000036.1 GCF_000242875.2 Candidatus Nitrosopumilus salarius BD31
AACAGATGAAAAAAATGTACTTTTAGGAACAAAATTAGATGGGAATTCGCTAAAAATTATATCCCTTGGAGCTGCAAAAGTAAATCTATCATATGAAGCAGATATCATTTCATATGAATCTGGAATATTCAAGGTAAAATATCAAAACAGTAAGGAATCCACACTTGTCTTACCGCCATTATCAAATGTTGTCGGATTGAATGTCATCCCAAAAGATATTGAAGATAAAACTTTCAAGATGTTGCCAGGCAGTATAACTCTTAGTTACTCAATTAGAGAAGTAGGTCTGCATAATTTTGATGTGATTTCTGGAGGAATAGATCATCCTGTGGAATTAATGACAGGTGCAAAGATTTCAGATTTTAAAGGGAATGAAAATGAAATTAGCTTTCTTGTAGAAGAAAAAGCCACGATTTTAGCCATAATTCCAAATACATTGTTTGACGGTATTGAAGACACGACACTAAATGGCGGAACGGTTGATTTCAAGGCATATTATGAGAACGCCACACATTCATGGATAAGAATAGATCCTCATGAAAATGGTCTTGTCAAAATTTCCAGTAATTTTGAAAAAATTCAATCCAAAACTCCCGAAATGCAAGAGACAGTTACAGTAGATGCAAGAAATGTGGAAGGTGGAGGATGTTTAATTGCCACTGCAGCATATGGAACTGAATTAGCACCACAAGTTCAATTCCTAAGAGAGATTAGAGATACAAAAGTGATGAACACGTTATCAGGTACTGCATTCATGACAGGGTTTAATCAAATGTATTATTCATTTTCACCACAGATAGCAGATCTTGAGCGTCAAAACCCAATTTTCAAAGAAATTGTAAAGATTGGAATTACTCCAATGTTAGCATCACTTTCAATTTTGTCAAATGTGAACATTCAGTCAGAACAAGAGATGTTAGGATACGGAGTAATTATAATCACGATAAATGTTGGAATGTATTTGATTTTGCCTATTTTATTATGTTATAGGATTAAAACAGTTCGAACCAGACACAACTTACGCTCGAACTACCCGGTTATATTCAATTTAATCACTAAATATCGTATGAATAAAAGCCTATTCGGCATTATTGCACTTTTCGTTTTACTAATTAGTATTCCAACTGCCATATCTGAGATTTATGCTCAGACTACTGGAGACGGTACTGGAGACGGTACTGGAGACGGTACTGATGAGCCAGAACTAACTCCGATGGAGCAGGTTTTACTAATGACGAAAAACAATGCAGAGGCAGCGTTGACAGCATCAGGGGATGGATCAACCTCAGCACAATCATTATTTGAATTAGGAATGGTTCAATATCAAAAAGCATTAGCAAGTCTAGATGAAGATCCGCAAGCAGCACAAGAATATGCAATAACTGCAATGGCTCTTTTTGAAGACACATCATCATTGTTAGGATCTCTTGAAGAATCACGAGTTTTAGAACAACTGCCACCTGGATTTGGTTCTGCAGTGGGTAGTGCATCAGATACAAACAATGGCCAAGGACTGGGAGTAGGAGGGATTCCACAAGGACAGTTGAAGAAATTAGATGCCTCAACAATATTTACAGTTTCTGAAGACATTAACGATTCAGAAGAAGAAGTGGCAGGTCTCAAATTATTATTGTCAGAAAATAATTTCAATGTAGATTCAACAGGATATGACCAAGCAATCAATCTTGCAAAAGAAGC
>NZ_AEXL02000035.1 GCF_000242875.2 Candidatus Nitrosopumilus salarius BD31
GTTTGGGGTTATTATCCAAATGTTTTCGATCTGTTAAAATTAACTCTGTAGCTTCTTCTAAAGACTGATCAAGTGTTATTTTTCCAAACTGAAGTATTTTTACTAATTTTAGAAATCTTTGATAAAACTGAGAATTATTAAATTTATGAGATAATGTAGTGGTAAAAGCTAATGCATGTCCATGTGAAATTCCTTCATTTGAATAGACATACGAAAGAGCATGACCTAATGTAGTTGAGGAATTTCCAAAACCAAGACCGTCAAATAAAGAACCAAGTACAATTTTTTCATAATTCTTGGTCAGAATTCCTTCTTCTAAAAGATCAAAAGCAGAATTACAAAGAAATTTTGTGTATGGATTTGCAAGTTTACTGTCAAATGCTTCAGTGCATTGAGCACATGCATCAATTACTGAATTTTTAATTACAATATCAGTAGAGTTTTCAATAAAATGAGAATCAACAATTGCAATATCTGCAAAAATTCCATCATCATGAAAACTTGTTTTTTTACCATCAACCTTAAGAACTGAAATTCGAGTGACTTCACTTCCGCTACCAAAAGTGGTAGGAATCATAATTTTTAATTTATTCATTTTAAACGCACAATATTTAGCTACATCCATTGAACTTCCACCACCAATACCAATAATGTGACTAAAATCAGAATTTTGAAATTTAGAAATAATTTTCATGGTAGTTTCAAATGAAGGATTAGATTCCACATCATCAAAAATCATTTGATTACTAAGACCAGCATAATCTAACCATCCTCTTGATTTTGCGCCCTTGGATGTAATTACTAGACATTTTTCTGGAAATGAAAATTCTTTAACTGAGTTTTTTTCCAAAGATAATTTTTGGAGCTGTTTTATTGTCCACATATAAAGAAACTAAAAGATCTATTATTATATATTAAATTATTTAGCTAAACATGTCTGATAAAAATGAGTAAAGGTAGCGAATCTACT
>NZ_AEXL02000034.1 GCF_000242875.2 Candidatus Nitrosopumilus salarius BD31
ACAATGCTGAAAATATGCCCTTGATCATAACCTACAACAAAAAGTCCTACTGCAAAGATTATAGCTAAAAGTGCAATTGCAAATATCGGAACCTTTGATTTGGATACTGTAATCTCGGTCGGAAATGACAACAAAAAGACATAGAACGTCATATACTTAAACCATAGGATGGTTCATCCAATTTATATATTCTAGGCGCTAAATGGAATCAATGCAACAACAGATCAAGACATTGCAAAAAATTGTTTCAAGAAAAAGAACAAGCAAAGCTTTGACGTTTAGCATACCCCATGTTCTAAAGTCAATCTTGTTGTTGACAAAACAAAAGTATGTAAGCAGAACGACATTTTGTGATGAGCTGCATATAGGAGAAGGTGCAGTAAGAACATTAATTTCACATCTCAAAGAACATGAATTTGCAGATTCAATAAAAGCAGGAACATTTCTCACAATTAGAGGCAGAAACTTTGCAAAAAAGTTTCAAGAAGCAATGCCATATCAAAGTTTTTTGAAAAAATGTTGTCTGACAAATGGAAAACACAACTGTGCAATCATTCTCAGAAAAGACCATGTAACAGGTATTGGAAATGGAATGCAACAAAGAGATTATGCTATTTTATATGGTGCAAGTGATTCTTTGACTTTGAGATTCAAGAAGGAAGAATTTGTTTTTGTAGGAGATGAGGTCGTATGTTTTGCCGATGAACCAGAGATAAAAAACAATCTCATTGAGACACTACATCCAAGAAATAAAGACATTGTCATCATCACATCATCTGATGACAAGTTTGTTGCGGAAATCTCTGCAATCAACACTGCCTTGTGGACGTTAGGAACACAAAAGTAATAACTACAGAAACGATAATTTTTTGTTGAATTTGAATCAATTTTTAGAAAATGCAAGTTTTCTTTATAAACAAAAGGGTACGGCATCAAACTAATTTCACAAAACTCGCCCCCGGCACACACCAATAGTTTGATACCGCAATTGAGTTCAACCCTCTGGAACTCAGCATCATTTTGGAGATAAGTAAGATACAGATAGTCGTGAAAGTCGAATTTAAAAATAAAAAAGTGTTTTAGAAGTAATCAGCAAATCCAATCAACAAAAGATGCTCAACTGAGGATTGTTTTACACAAACAGGGTCTCCGGTGGAAACTCTCATTAACAATTCAAGGCCAGTCTTGCAGATCACATCTGAAGGATCAATACCGTTGCTAACTTGCATGTTTGGAGAATACATTTGACCTCCATCATCTTCAAATCTTTCAACATCATTAGAGGTTGAAAATTTTTATCAGTCCTAACCCTTTCATCATGGTGTCATCTTTCATCATGGT
>NZ_AEXL02000033.1 GCF_000242875.2 Candidatus Nitrosopumilus salarius BD31
GTATTCTATTAGTTTTTGAGATTCCATGATTTTCCCATCTATGCCAATTGGAATACCTTGTTGGAATTGTATCTCCAAGTATGTTGGTTTGTCTGGTAGGTTTTTTGTTTTAACCCAAATGAACGCATCATCAGGTGGTTCATTGTATGGGTCTTCTAGTACACCGCCTTCAATTGCACGTCCCCACAAGTTTTGATCAATACTGAATCTCTTTGCAACGGCATCGATTTCTATTCCATGTTTTTTTGCAAATTTTAATTCAGTTTCTCTGTCTAAATTTTTATCTCTAATTGGAGCTATGATTGGAAGATCAGAACCAGAACGTAATGTGATATCAAAACGTACTTGATCATTTCCTTTACCGGAACAACCATGTGCAAGCGATGTGACTTTTTCTTTTTTTGCAATCTCTAATACTTTTTCTGCGATAAGTGGTCTTGCAAGAGCTGTTGCAAGACAATATTTTTTTTTAGATTAAAGTGCATTGGCTTTAATTGATGG
>NZ_AEXL02000032.1 GCF_000242875.2 Candidatus Nitrosopumilus salarius BD31
TATTCAATTTATTGCTTTATGAAGCAATTCGTTTACTTGCTAATCTCGATAGGGAATTTGTGAAATCGTTAGTAATTTTTCTATATTGATAGTATTTTCAGGGATTTTGTTTTATCTCAGATGTTTGATTCAGAAAATGAAATCAGGACATATTTGCAGCGAAGTGTTCCGTTTGTGGGAGCAGACATTCCCAGAATAGATGGAATAGATGGGACAGGAATTAAAATTGCAGTAATAGATACGGGTGTTGATTTTAATCATCCAGATTTGTTTGGATGGGGCCCTGATGGAAAAGTAATTGGCGGGTACAACTTTATCAACGAAGACGAGCCACCAATGGATAACAACGGTCACGGCACTCAGGTTGCAGGAGTAATTGCAGCTGATGGGCAAATAAAGGGAATTGCACCCAAGGCAAAAATTCTTGCCTACAAAGTTTCAGAAGATGGTGAAGGAGTATCTTCAGATTTAATCATCAAAGCAATCAAGAAAGCAATAGAAGATGATGCAGACATTATCAATATCAGCTTGGGGGTAAACAAAACAAACTCACCAATTGATCGTGCAGTCAATCTTGCATTGGAAAGAGAGATCTTTGTTGTAACTGCAGCTGGAAACGATGGACCTGCATTAAAAACAATTGGCAGTCCAGGTAGAAATTTCGGATCAGTTACAGTTGGTGCTACATACAACAATCTTACCTCAAGTATGGTTGCAACACTTGAAATTGATGAGAAGCCATACACTGTGATTCCCATGGTTGGCTCTCCGAAATTAGAAAAGGCAATCACTGGCAAATTAGTTTTTGCAGGTTATGGAAAATCAGATGATTTCAAAGACATTGATGTAAAAGATGCAGTGGTTATAGTTGAGAGGGGCAGTGATGTTGAAGGTGAGATGTTATATTTTTCAATCAAAGAAGCCAACGCTGCAAACGCTGGTGCAAAAGCATTGATGGTGTACAATAACGTCCCAGGAATTTTTTTAGGTGAATT
>NZ_AEXL02000031.1 GCF_000242875.2 Candidatus Nitrosopumilus salarius BD31
CTCCTGTAGATAAGCAGTCTGACGACACATGTCCATATTGTAAATATAATGTTGGAAAGTCAAAGTTTTGTAGAATGTGTGGAGCTTTTCCCATCTAATTTTTTGCCTTATATTTTCTAGGCTTTTTGATAAAAATTCGCCTACAGCCATTGCAGCAAAAATAGAATTTCTTTCCATTATGATCATGAAGTAATGCCAATTCTTCATCTAGTTCAATTCCACAAACAGGATCTACTGGCACAAATTTTTTCACTGTTGAATTCTATTTATAGATTAAGCAAGAGGTATGTCACTATTGGATCAAAAGGGTTTTTTTGAGTTTTTTTGAAACAGTTTTAGTCATGGCATATAGATGATTAATTTCAAGTCGAATCACATGATAGTTGTGCAAAGAAACAATGGATTCAATTTCATCTGCTGCACCAAAAAATTCTTGTTTGCCAAAACAATTTTCACATACAAGCCATTCATTTGGAATTTTATTTGACTTCTCTGACTTGTATTTTATTCTGTACATTGGGGTATGGCCATCATAACATACATTCATACCACCAATTCCATAATCTTGGAGTTTATTTTTTTTGTCACATTAGAGGTGATTTTTAAAATATACTTGATATCTGTAGAACTCAAATCTTCACGCCCTTCATTAATGGATTTTTGGACTATTGTTCCAATTTCTTCAGTTAATTCAGCCATTGTATGGTATTCAGATTCTAAATTTGAGTTAAAATCCATATAAACAACACTCGATCGGTTCTCTTAATTAATAAGATCATAAAGTTCCAAAACTGGAAATATGATTCAACTATGAATTAACTATTTCAAGAATTTTCTTTGGCAAAATACCATAATCGCTATCAGGTTCGGCTACTACATACAAGATGTCATCATTTATTGGGACACTTATTGCAAGTGCACGTTCACGAGAAGCCATTGCAAAATTTACAAGACCAAGTTGCTTATCAAACTCTTTTCTCATTTTTACACGTAATGCAAGCTCCATGAATATCATTTCATCATCTTTTTCACTTTCTAGGGGTTCAACATTTTCTCTCATTCCGCCTGCTACAAGACGTCCTCTTTCATTGATTACTCCAGAAAATCGAATTTTAGGATCAACAGACAAAATAGAAGTGCAGATTTTTGCATAATCATAAATCTTCGTAGACATTGCTACCTCTTGCTAAATATCCCTCATTTATAATATGTATTGGCAAAAAGCAGACCACAAAAACAATTAGGATGTAAGTTGCTTTACAAGTGCAAGAAACTCATCTTCATTCATTGATGGAATTTTCATAATTTCAAGATTTTCCGAGACATGTTCAGGAGATTTTTGACCTACCAACGGAGCTAATACCCCTGGTGATGAGCGAATAAATTGCAAAGCACGTATTGAAGGTTTCAAATTATTGAAATCAGGTATGACTCCAGGAGCAAGTAACCTACCTTGCATGAAAGGAACACTGGTGAAAACACCAATTCCCAATTTTGCTGCAGACTCTAAAACAGAGACGTTTTGATTTTCAAGTACCTGATTCTTTGCCAACAAAGCTTGATCATAATGCATATTGTAGGGTAATTGGATAAATCGAAATCCGTGATTCTCACCGCCAATTTTTCTTGCCATGGTAACTGTATCTTCTAGTGAAAGGTATTGTGGATTATTACTTGAGACTCTAAAGCATTCCCAAGTGGCCATTCCATAGAATTTAATTTTTCCTTCATCCCGTTTTTGCTCATATATCTCAAAAACGGATTTTAAATTCTCCAAAAACTGCTCTTTTGAAATATCTTTAATTTGTCCTTCAACTGCGTTGTGCAGATACATTAAATCTAGACATTCAAGTTCAAGATTTTTCAAACTACGATCTAATTGATCAGACAAATATGTAGGAGTCATGCAATGATATCCAGAGGTAACATCGCCTTCTTTTATCACACCTTTTTGAGAATATTCTTCTTTGACATATTCCCAAAATCCTAGCTTAACGTCAGCATCGTTTGTGACATAACCGTTTTTAGAAGAAATAAAAATTTCATCACGGGAAGTTTTTTTTTCTTCAATTAATTCCAAAAGTGCTTTTCCAACTGAACGTTCTGCCTTTTGTGCCCTATAGTTAATCGCAGTATCAACAACATTGATCCCAGATAGAATCGATTGTTTTACTGCACTTGTAACCAGCTGATCAGTTCTGACATCTGCATCCCCCAGATAAGTGCCAATTCCAACATTAGAGAGAAATAGACTTTGGAATTTGTTAAAATTGGCTTGATTTATTCCTGAATTTTGAGCAAATCTTTTGGTTCCACTTAAGGTTGCAAATCCAGAAATCATGAATTTGGGAGGTTATTGCTAAATTTATGTCTAAAGTGTCACAATCCAATCAAAAAACCAATAACAAAGAGAACACCAGTGATTCTTCCAAACATCAACGTAGAAGACATGAAAGGGATTAGATTCTCAATGGAATCATAGTTTTTTTGCAATCCTAATCCAGATTTAATCATCAATGGAACACTAAGAAAACAAATCACAGATGTCAAGGGAAACAAGTTTGCAGAAATCCCCACAATTATTGCCACATAAGATATTATTGGAAATATCCAAAATAATTTGGCAGCTTTTTCTTTTCCAACTGCAATAACCAAAGTTTTTCGGCCTTTGGATTTGTCTGCATCATGATCAGGAAATGATGCAATAAAAAGAACCAGAGCAGATAATGAACCTACAGCAATTCCTGCAAGGATTGATTCAAGAGATATTTGTCCTGATTGAATAAAAAAAGTTCCGAGAACGATCATAGATCCTTTTATTGCAACAAAGAATTCACCTAAACCAGAATCAACGATTTTAGTAGAGTAAAAATAGATAGATAAAATTGCAAATCCCAAAATTATTGCAATAATCATACCGTCTGTAAATACAAAATAACCTCCAATTACAGAGCCGATTATCAAAAATGCAATACCTGCACGATAAACCGAAGTTGGTTTGAGTAAACCGTCAGGTAAAACACCAGTTCCGCCACTCATTTTTGTTCGAGTGGTTTTTGTATCAATCCCTCTTTTAAAGTCCCAAAAATCATTTAGCAAGTCAACACTAGCATGTAATGCCAACACTCCAGCAAATGTCAGAATAGAGTCAAACCAATCTATCGAGGAATTTTGCCACCAATTCAGAGAGAGCCCCACAGAAACAGCAATTACAGATGCAAGAAGAAATCTCACCCTAATTACTTGGAACCATACCGAAAGCATCAAAAACACTCTAAATTTTTCAGTATAATATTCATGAGTTTTGAATCCATGTTATTGTTTATATTAAAAATAAATGGAATTTACTCATGATAATAGGAAAACATGACAAAGGGGACAAAATGATACAGATTGATTTGGATTTACAATGTTCAAATTGTGGAAAAAATGTACCTGGAGGAATTAAAGCTTCAGAAAAATATTACGGAACAGAATTATTTGAAAAAGAATTAGAATTGTTTCAAGAGAATTACCTTTGTGGGATTTGTCGAGATAAAAAAAGACTAAAAAATTAAAGTTCTTCTTCCTCTTCCCATTCTTCTTCTAAATTAGTTTTTGATTTTCGTAAGAACATGAATACAACAATACCCACCATCAAGATTCCACCAATTACAATATAGATAATCCAATCAGGCAATTCCAAGTCAATTGCATCAAAAGTTCTTTCAGGAGCATCAACATTTACTGTGAATGAATCCTTCCCTTCTGCATATCCTTCAGCTGTTGCAATTATATCAAAAGAGATGTTTGGTCCTTTTAATGCAGTTAAACTTACAATTGCACTGCCATCAGAGCTTGTTCGTACAACATTAGGAGTAATCAAAGCATCCTCTTCATTAGCAATAATTTTGAGAGATGCACCAGAAATTGAATCTGCATTTTCATCATCAACAAATAATCTGAATTCAACAGGTTTATCGACAGGGATTTCAGTATCTAAACCACCAGTGAAAACTTTCAATTGTGTTTGAGAGGAGGCAGTAGTGATGGGTACTGAAGTGCCATTAACACCCTTAGCACTTGCAGAAATTATTGCACTTCCAACAGAACCTGTAGTCTTGATAGGGAATGTGGCATATGATGAACCAGCATTAATTACAGCGTCATCAATAATTTGAACTACAGTGTCTTTAGAAGATATAATTTTAGATTTCACACTAAGTTTTGGTATTACAGGATTTCCCTGTAAATCAACTAACTGAACAATTCCAATATTTTGTAAATGATTTGCGTTGATTTTTTCCAAGGGTAATGAAACTTGCATTTGTGAGGTAGGATGTGTGATGAAAATTTTACTTCCTTCTAAATTCAAATCAGCATGTTCACCAATTGGCTCTACAGTTAGAGTAATTTCTGTCTCAGCCTCAGATATATCAAAAGAATCGCTTCTTAGTTGCGTAAAGGTAAATGTTGTGTCTTTGTTAATTTCAACTAACCCATTAGTAGGAGTCACCAAGTATTTTCCCGTCTCTTTCATTATTTTTGGTCGTTCTTTTTCATCAAGTGCAACCAAAAACATGTCAAAAAATCCATCACGATCAAAGATGATGTTATCTTCACCTGTCGGAGAAAACAATCTCACTTCTTTTTGTTCCAAAGTATTAATTACTTCCGAAGTAAATGAACCAGTTCCAATCCCATTTATGGATGCGGATATTTTTTACAGGGCCTGTTTTTTGACCTGTAGAAATTTTTGCAGTCCCATATGAATAAGAACTGATAATTTTTCCACCATTTTCTATTGTAGCTAATTTGTCATCACTAGAAATTACATTAATTTTTTGAACAAAGCCATCAGTATACTGAT
>NZ_AEXL02000030.1 GCF_000242875.2 Candidatus Nitrosopumilus salarius BD31
AGAACCGAGTTTAACTCGTCATGATTCATCTCTGCAAATTGTTCACGTAATATCTCAAATCTAAACACATATCTTGATTTTTCATGAAACTTTACTGCAAGCATGAATCCTCTGTCATCACCTGATACTTCTTCTGCAATTTTTACATACCATTTCCCAAATGGTACATCTTCTGCAATCTCTGCAACTCGAGCCAATAACGGATGACCTGACTCTGTAATTAATCTGCTAGTTTTAGCCAAACCGCAAACAATCACTCCCTTACTGGTTGCCAAATTATACAATTTATTTGCATACTTTAGTTCATTTTTAAAATTAGTTTGCAGAGACCCATCCATAACTATCATGTCTCCTTTTTCTAATTCTGATTCCACTACATGAATTGCTAATTGCCATTCAGCAAATCGTCTTCCAAGAGAATTTAATCGTGCTCCCTGCAACACTGTGGTACTTTCAGTATTTGATGTCAAGTCTGATTCAGTTGGAAGATATTTTTTATCTTCTGTGGTGTGAGGGAATAATTTTGTATCATAACTAACAGTCTTCTTACCGTTGATGGTTTGAATGTTTGAGGTAACACTGGAGAAGAACTGGACTCGAGGATTGGCTTTGGGTTTGATTCTTTTTTTACCCTGGAACAATGAAAAATACACTCGATTAATTGTGATCAAAAAGTTGGGTGACTCTTCTAGTGGTCCATCTCCCCCATCCACAAATGCAATCTTGCGAGGAGAATCAATTGGTTTTATTTCAACAAATTCTGATGGTGCAATGAGAAACTGCTTACCCTTCCCATTGTTTAATACAATATCTGAGTGCTCTTTTTGTGAAAGATGAGCACCCAATTCTGCAATCATACTTTTTACTGGATCTTCAATCATGAGTAATTTCCCCCATCTGAGTGGTATGATATTTTCCTAGAGTAATAATCTGACTGTTAGTTATCGGTGTTTCAACTTGATTCATAGATCAACTGAGATCAGAATTGTATTAAGAAACATGAGAATAGTATGCATACTGTGAATACCTACAGGCTCAAAATATTCCTTTTATGCACTGATCCAGTGCCATTTCGTCTGTTCTTTTACCTTTAGCGCCACTATTCCATAAATCAAAGACATTGCCGAATCTGGTGGGTGATTGTACTCTTTTCTTGGAACTTGTCTTGGGTCTGAAATTATACGCTCAAAATTTTGCAAATCTTTTCGCGTAATGTTTGATAATTCTTCCAAAAGAAAATCAATCTCATAATCATTCTTTGATGGGATGATTAATTTTGCTCTGCTCCTTGTCTTCTCACTTGAAAATATTGGATGATACACGACATTCTCCATACATTCTATCAAATATTCAATGCTAGATGTTTTGTCTATCTGAACTCTCCCCACTTGGTCTCCATGCTCATCTGTAGTTTGCTCAAAAATTTGAATTGGCTTTGTATTGTCTGAAATACTACGACATCCAAAAAATTTACTATCTGTTACCCCCTCGAATAATTCTCCTGTATCTATGGCATGACCTCCATCCTGTATTATTTTTATTTGATTTGCACCATAACCCAAATCTCCTACTCCAATATCACAAGAGTAACTCTCAAACAATTCTGCAATGTACTGAGCTTGTTTTAGCTGATTCTCTTGAGGTCTTTTCTCAATAAACGCAACTTGAATTCTCTTTGATTTACGCCATAAAATAATTATTGATATTGCAGTAACACTTGATGACCCTGAACCAAAGTCAACACCCATTGCTATGGTAATTTCATTACCGAATATCTTTTTGAGGTTTCTAACTTCATCATCTCTGAGCATTGATAGATATCTGTAATGTTTTGTACAGTTATCCATCATCTCTTTTGTAATTGGTCTATGTGGACTATTGTAGAATCCTCCCATGACATGTGAATCAAACTCTGATCCTTTCAAAATCTTTTTTTGTCCTTCAATTGAAAATCTTGGATGAATCTTGTATTTTTCAACTGCATCTTGTATTGTCAATGGTATTGTCGCTAACATTGTCTGCGGAATGTGATATCCTTGAAATGATGTCACACTTGGATTTTGTGGAATCCATCTTCCTTTCAACACTTCTCTGAGATACAGTCCAATTATCAGTCCATTATGATCATACTGTAGTCTTTCTCTCCAATCTGGATTGTCATAGTACCACTCCATCTGATTTGTCTCCTTCCACAATTTTTCATAAGCGCTACCTGCTTCTCCCCCAATTCCAAATATTTTCACCTTCCCCTTTGTTGCCATCATTGTCTGATGTACTCTTCCGAAATATTCTATGTCCTGGTACTGTGCTTCATCTATGATGCACAATGTGGGTGATTTTCCTTCTAAATGCCGATATTGGTAGTTGTCTGTGACTAGGTAGACGGTACTGTTGTTTTTCAGTGAAACTTCACCAATATTTCCAGGATGCCTCAAGTATTTAGCAAGAGTTTTGTTTGCCAAAAATGTTCCAATTTTTAATTTCTGTTTTGAAAATGATGATAGGCTCTCTTGGTCATAAGTCACATAACAAACCTGGACCCCTGGCTGTGTAGTTGCAGTATGCGCAATAAAATCAGTACATGCAGTTGATTTGTAGATTTGTCGTCCGCCCATAATCATTTGATAATTGTGATCATCGTTGTAAATTGGAATCCAAAATGGACATGTAAGAAACTCACGCTCTATGTTCTCTACCTTGGGTCTTGCAATTTTTATCCAATCCATGATGTCTGTTGGAAGTGGATTTAGTTTTCTATGCCTTTCCAAATATTTTTTTGCTAATTTTTTATGTGAATCTCCCCACCGTGTTACATTATATGTCATGCTATCATTCCCTCATGTTTAACTAAAACATCTGCAGTTAGAGTTCCAACTAGATTTATTTTTGCAGATACTCTTTTTGTTCTCTCGTCCATTATCTTTAGTTTTAATTTTGTTATTTTCTCAAATTCAGATATGTTTCCTTTTTGCAGTGATTTTTCCATTAAAAATTTTATTTTTTCTATGTCACGGGTTAACCCGATGATGTCTTCATCAAAACTCTGAATACTTTTTTCTTTTGTATTTTTAATACGCAGTATATCATGTTCATCATCTAGTTCGTTTCTTTGTTTATCCAAATTTTTATAATGTTTGTAAATTGTTTTGGGGTTAACCCCTAAATCTCTTGCAGCGACAATTGGTGAAATATCTTTTTCATAATAGTACAAAATCTCCTGTTTGATCTCTTGTGCTCCCTCTCTGGTAGGTCTTCCCCGTTTCATTTTCTCTCAATCAAAATTGGTTTTCAAGTTAATTAGTCTTGAAAATATTTTTGAAAATTAAATACATTTATCCAAGTTCTTTTTTTGAATTTGAATCAAGTTACTTGATGTGATTTTTTTCCACATCCATTTATTACCATTTAATTCGTGCCTGGAATTTTTAAAATAAATGGTATTTTGCAATCGATTAAAATCAATTCAATTAAAATCGAAAACTGATCTTTATCCTATTCTGCCTTTCAGGATTATTTTCTCGCTAGTTCCAGATGGTGTACTGGTATCGATGTATCTTATCTCATATGTGTCACCAATGTTGATTGTTTTACCGTCTATCTCTCGAGGAATTTTGATTATGACTTCAAATGTGCTTGTGTTGGGTCCTGTTTCTACCAGATAACTCCTGTTTGCATCAAATTTTGGATTGGCAAGTGTGGTTCTAATTCCCCCCTCACCTCTGAACTCCAACTTGCTCAATGATATCTTATCTTCATTCTTTGAATCCCTGTTTGCATCTGGCTCGTAAATTCTTACAGTAAACTCGTGACCAATTCTTGAACCTCCACCCAATGATTGTAAATTGGCAAATGTCTTTGTTAGTGGAATTGATTTAACAAGCACTCTTTTTTCTCCAGAATAATCAGAGTCATCCAAATATTTTATCAATACAATATCATCTTGACTTAGTGGTCTTCCATTGATGGTATCAGGCAATTCTAACTTGATATAAAATTGACCTGTATCTGGTCCTGTCTCAATCATATTTTTAGGACCATTAATTGCAATCCCATTAATTGTAAACTCAAACAGTCCTTGAGTTGGTACCACCTCCACACCATTATGTGCTACATTCAAGTCCTGGTCTGTAATGTAAAAATTCACAATTGCCATACTTGATGCAGGCACTGTCTGCATCTCTGTCTCTGACGCAGTAACTGATTTGATCTCTTTTTCCAAATCTGCAAACTTTATTGGAACAAATACTATTCCTGCTTTTTGCATTTTATCTGCTGTTTCTTGTCTCACACATGCAGCAAAACCATTCGTTCTGATAATCAGCACCAATCCATCTTTGCACGTTACATCTTCTGCTGATATTCCGCGTTGCATCTGCTTTCTTGGAGAATCTACATCACCATTTGCTGGAAATCCAACTGTTAGAATTATTGTTGAAAAAATAACTATCAAAGTAAAATTCTTGAGATTGTTCTTCATCAATTCTATCTATGACCATTTTATTAAAAAGCCTTGAGAATAATTTCTTCTAATAATCATGATTGAGAATCTGCAATTTTATTATATTTGCTAAAGGCTGATTAATATCACTTGATTCGTATTATTGTAACATTATTTTTTCTATTGATAATTCCTGCATCAAGCTTTGCATTTGCAGAACATATCTTTAATCCTGACGCATTTGCACAATACCTTGATATCTCTCAATTAGGATCTGATAAAGTAACCCTAACTTTTGATGGAAAACCATATGATCTCTATTATGGGTATCATGGAAGTCTTGATGCAATAGGAACTGAACATCTTTTTCCAACATTATCTACTATGAAAATTAATGAAGACAGAAAATCCTTAGAAATTACAATGGCTGATGTTCCTGAAACAACTGATTTTTGGGTAAGGATGCCTGATGATGTGATTTATGCCGAAAAAGAAAATTACATTGTTCTAGTTGACGGAATAGATACTGGATATGATTTGATGAAATTTCCAAATGATCATGTCATTGGATTAATTATTACCGAAGATACTGAACATGTTGAAATTATCGGCACATATGTCATTCCAGAGTTTGGAAGTATTGCAGTTATGATTCTTGGAATTTCAATATTGGGTGTGGTCTACTATTCACGCAGATCTTCTGGTCTCTGTATGTCTAGAATTAACGATAAGTAATCCTGAAAAATATAAAAGAAAAAAACGAGGATTTGTTAATCCTCAAAGTCATAGTCAGATTCTGAATCACTGTTGTCATCATCAAAACCATCGTAATCTTCTTGAACTTTTTGATAGCTCATAGCAAATCTGGGTTAAAATTCTTGGATTTAAACAAGATGAATGATTTATCCTCTTTTGATGCGTTGTATCTTATTTCTAATATGATGTTAAAAGGTGCAAAAGAAAAAAACTGTATTTTAATAATTAAAAACTCAATACATGGTTTTCATTCTTTTTCTTTTTCTTGCATCTTTTTCATTGGATGAAGACTCTAATGAATAGTCATAATTAGGGTAGAGATTCTCGAATCTATGCTCTATGTTATCTTCATTATCCAAATTGGAGTGACTCATAGCAAATCTAGGTTAAAATTCTTGGATTTAAACAAAATGAACGATTTATCCAATGAAAACCATGTTGTTAAAAAACATCTTTAGACCTATGGACTAGGGTATCTTTCAAACCAGGAAAGCAAGCCACACATAAAATTAGACTAATTAAGTGACAGTTCCTAGCATTGTTGTTTGAAACGAATAGGTTTGCTTGGATGCGGCGCTATTGGAACTCAGATTGCACTTGCAATTGACTCTGGTAAGATCCCTGCTGTTCTTACTCATGTGTATGACAATTCCAAAGATGCCGCAAACATTCTTGTCTTAAAACTAAATACAAAACCTGAAATTGTTGAAAACTCTCATCTCTTGTCATCCCATCCTGTCGATATTGTTGTGGAGGCAGCCTCCCAAGATGCCGTAAAAGACGTTGGGTTGAGTGTTTTGCAAAACAAAAGAGACTTGATGATAATGAGTGTTGGTGCATTACTTGATGAATCTATCTATGATATCTTGTCTGATGCATGCAGTCATTTCAAAAAAACAATTTATCTTCCATCAGGTGCTATCGCTGGATTGGATGGAATCAAATCTATAAAACATGAATTGGAATCAGTATCAATTACCACCACCAAACATCCCCGTTCCCTAAAGGGTGCAAAGTTTTTTGAAACATCACAAATTGATCTAGATAAAATCAACTCATCAACTGTGATCTTTGAAGGCACTGCAAAAGAAGCAGTGCAACTATTCCCTGCAAACATCAATGTTGCAGCATTACTCTCTTTGTCTGGAATTGGCAGTGAGAAAACAACTGTCAAAATTGTCGCTGATCCGAACACTGACAAAAATACTCACCACATTGAAGCTGCAGGTAAATTTGGTAAGATGACCTTTACAATTGAAAATATTCCTGATGCTAATAATCCAAAAACAAGTAGATTGGCAATTTTATCTGCAATTGAAACTCTGAGGAAATACTGCTCAGATGATATTCAGATTGGTACGTAATCTGGCAATAATTGCCACGTTTGGTAATGTGTTTATCGTGATTCATTCAAATATTTTATTGAATTAAGAAATTCTTTTTCTGAAATTGTCTCATCTAAATACCATTTTGTATTTTCTTTAAACCATTCAGGTATGGTAATGTGATTTGATTCTGTAAATAATGTATTTTCAAAAATGCTTGTATTGGTCAATATTATTTCAAAATTCTTTGATTCTATCTCATTGGTATCTCTTAAAGACAACATCACTCCTGTTTCTTTATCAATTTCTATAATTTGTCCTTCTTGATTTTGTGCTAAAAATGCATTTCTTATTTCTGTATCTAAAACATAGTCTGTTCTTTCAAAAACTTGGAAATCATCTTGAATGGTCCCTCCTCCATAAGAAGGTATGATGTAAAATAACTTATCAAAATAACAACATTCAAAATTATCAGAAATTTTTCCATTCGTATCTAATTGAATCTTTTTGTATTCTTCTTTAACATTATTTTTACTTTTAATTCCAATGCTAATTTCATCAGAATTTACTTCTAAGATATCAAATCTAATTTCTGTTTTTTCTCCTTGATTATTTGTATAGGTGTATTCCAAAAAATCCTTTTCTTTTAAACATGATATGCCTGTGTTGCAAATTCTTTTATATTTTATTTCTTCTTGTTTGATCAAATTTGAATCACTTATTTCTTCAATTGCATTCAAAAACTCTTTATTTTTTATTTGTCCATCAATCCACAATTTAGCTTTATTCTCAAACCATTTGGGAACCGAGCTTATCTTGCCTAAATGTTTGTTTTTCAGATAGTTTGAATTTTCATCAAGTTTTTTTTCAATTTCAAAAATTAATACAATGTCTTTTTGCGGATGTTTACTTTTCCATGCAATGTTCTCATACAAAATGGGGCAAATTTTGGCATGAAGGAAAAGTTTATGGTGATCTTTGAAATTCTCTGAACCAATCATTTGATATTCTTCATAAAAAAAATGACACATTTTCAAAATATCTTCTGGTGTCTTTGGATCAATTCCAAAATTTGGCTCATGAGCAAATGTCTTGGGGATAAATGCGATAGATAGAATTAGGATACATATCACAAAAAATGATTTTTTCACATTTTTAGTTCTATTTTTTTAGTTATAGGCATCATGTCAAATCTTTTTAATTATTGGTGCCATTTTGGAATTTTTTGAACATTTCCTTATCCGACATTTGAAGTGTTTTAAAATAAATCTGCTATTTTTCATTTTTTACCATGTTTCTCTTATTGGTTTTATAAAATGAGGAAATTTTTGCCACCGTTCCTTAGTTTATGTAGTATTCTAAGCGGAATCCCTCTCTTTAAATGGACATCAATGGCAATCTGAACGGCTTATGCTTGTACAACAATCATCCGCACTCAAAGACGAGATCATGCGATTAAAAAAAGAGAAAGATGTAGTGATACTGGCACATAATTACCAAATTCCAGACGTGCAAGATGTTGCTGATTTTACTGGTGATTCTCTAGGTCTCTCAAGACAGGCAGCTACAGTTAGCCAAAAAACAATTCTATTTTGTGGTGTGAATTTCATGGCAGAGACTGCTTCAATAATCAGTCCTGACAAAAGAGTGCTGATTCCTGATCTGGAAGCTGGATGCTCATTATCTGATTCTATTACTGTTGATGAACTAAGAGACTGGAAGAAACAACATCCAGGAGCGATTGCTGTTGGTTATGTAAATACAACTGCTGAGATTAAAGCAGAACTGGATTACTGTTGCACATCATCAAATGCAGTAAATGTTGTAAATGCAATTCCTGAAGATAAAGAAATTTTATTCTTACCTGACATGTTTCTTGGTTCTTATGTTGCAAAGATGACTGGTAGGAAAAATATGCACATCTGGGCAGGTGAATGTCACGTCCATGCAGGAATACGACCTGAAGATGTTCAAGAAAAATTAAACTCTCTAAAAGATGCTGAATTTGTTATCCATCCAGAATGTAGCTGCACAACACCCATGATGTATGATGTTGCAGATGGAAGTTATGATCAAAACAAAGTATCAATTCTTTCCACCGAAGGAATGCTCAATCATGTTCATCAATCAAAGTCAAAGAACTTTGTTGTTGCTACTGAAACTGGCATACTGTACAAAATGAGACAACAAAATCCTGGAAAGACATTCATTCCTGCATCTGATAAAGCAGAATGCCAATACATGAAAATGATCACACTTGAAAAAGTGTATGATGCATTGGTAAATGAAAAGAATGTAGTTACTGTCCCAAAAGAAATTGCTGACAAAGCACGTTTGGCAATTAACAGAATGCTTGAAATCAGTTAGACTATACTGTTATGGTCGGATTATTTTCTAGGACGCCCAAAGATCCTCAAAAGAAAAAAAATATCCAAAAATTAAAGGAGATTAGAAATCTAGTCAAAGAAAAAAAATATGATGAGGCATTAAAAACTAGTACGGAATATCTGAAAAAAGTCCCACACAACCATGATGTTTTGTTTATTGTGGGCGGAATTTATTACATGAAAAACAATTACTCTACGGCTATCTCTTATTTTGACAAGATTTTGGAAATTGCCACTTATGATGTCTCTGTTTTGCTTTTGAAGGCCTATTCTCATCAAAAATTAGGTGAAAATAAAAAAGTAATTCAATGCTGCGAGAAAATCAAAGAGATTGAACCAAAAAACAAGTCAGTCTCTGAACTTTTAAAGCAATTGGACTCTTAACTTCAATAGGCTTAAGTTTGCAATATGGCTGATTAATGTCATGGGCAGTTTAGTAGATTTCAACATTGCACAATCTTCATCATCTGATATGAGTAATATCAAATGGACGAAAAAAAACGCGTCTGAAACTAAGAAACAAAAAAGCAAAAAGAAAGCAAAAATTTCCCCCTCTAACATCATCTACACTGAGACTAAAGTTGAATCATCTGCAGAGAAAGTCTTCATAGTTGCAGATTCTGATAAACCACAAAATAAAGTGAAAAAAATATCTAAAAGAGTCCAAAAATCTTCTGCATCAAATTGTAACATCAAACAAGGATTCAAACGACCAGGAAGATAATCTAAAGATCCTGAAACTCTTCGACATGTTAAATTACTAGAATTACTTTACTACATCCATGGCAACTGGCAAAACTAGAAAAATCGATTCTGAAAAACTGAAAAAATTACAAAAAGACGAAAAAACAAGAAACGATGCTAGACGTAAGGCTCAGAAAAAAGGTGCAAGTATCTCCACGGATAAATCAAAACTAAAAAGTGGAAAACCTGTCAAACTTGCAAGAAAGAGTCCTAAAAAACGAGTTTCAGTAAGATAGCAATCTTCTAAATATTAAACTAGTTTTATTTTGAGTAGTGTAGGTTTTTCTTTCCGTATGTTATTACACAATTAGGTTTTGCCTACAAACCTTTTGACGGCAAATCTCACTTAAAATTCCATGATATAAACAATATGAATAATTTAGCCTTGACTAGTACTGTAAATATTCTCAAAATTTGATTGCCCTTTAAACGTCTAGACCTGTTATTACCCATTCAAGTGATCTAAGAACGCCTTGGTAATACTTCATGGCATCCATTGATTTTGCTTCAATCAATCTTTTTTCAATCACTTTTCTGTACTCTTCGATCTCTTTTTCAGTCTTCATGAATAATTTTCAAAAATATTTAGTTCATTAATCTTTAGATTTTGAACCCGATAGGCTTAAGTTCATAATTCTTAAATTAAATTCATAGTTTGGATTTTGAAAAAGACTCTGAAGTACTTAGACAAGCATTGTATGAAACAGATCAAAGAATCAAAAAACTTGAAGAACACAAAGAATCTCTAAGTAAACAGCTTAGAGATAATACGGTAGACGATGCCACAATTGAAGAAACTCTTAGACGACTAGAACGTAATTTAGATAATTTACATAAAAAATATGCATTAATAATTAAAGAATTGGAAGGTTAGATTCTAAACATGCTCTGTAATTTTGATCTTTAAACTAGATCTCTAAACTCATGTCAATCCCTTTGACTGAATTTGTAATGCTACCTACTGAAATTATGTCTACTCCCGTCTTTCCATATTTTGAGATGTTTTTAGAATTAATCCCACCTGATGCCTCAAGCATTACTCTGTTTCTTAATTTCTGCTTCTTGAGAATCTGAATTGTTTTTTTGATTTGTTCTGGAGTAAAATTATCTAGCATTATGATTGTTGCCTCTTCCCTTGCAGCAAGAACTGCATCCTGAATGTTTTCAACTTCCACTTCAAATTTTTTGTATTTTCTCTTTGCTTTTTTAATTAATGATGATAGCGAGTCTCCTACTGCAATGTGATTGTCCTTTATCATTACCATCTCATCTAGTCTCAATCTGTGTTTTTTACCCCCTCCCATCTCTACTGCTTCTTTGTCAAAGTATCGTAATCCAGGTGCGGTCTTTCTTGTAGCATACACTTTTGTTTTACTTGGAATCTTTTTTACCATCTCATTTGTCTGAGTTGCAATCCCACTCATTCTTGTAAGAAGGTTCAATGCTGTTCTTTCACATGTGAGAATTTTTCCCGCATCACCTGTAATTGTCATTACAGATTGATTTTTCTTTATTTTGGAGCCATCTTTTTTTAGAATTGTGCAATTACATCCCTTTAGTTTGAAAATCTCTTTTGCATAAGATACTCCTCCTACAACTGCGTTCTCTCTTGAAATAATTCTAGCAGTTATCTTTCTTTTAGGCAACAGAGCACTTGTAATGTCTCCTTTGCCAATATCTTCTGCAAGAAATTGCAATAATTGTTTTTTTGAATTAAATGTCAATATATGATGAAATGCTAATATGATTTTAAAGATTTAGAAATATTCTATGTTACTTTGATTGCATACTTGCCTTTTTTTGTTATTCCAAGTGTCTTTGAAATTTCTGAGTTTGTTGGATCAACTACAAGTACTACTCCATTCCAGTCAGGAGTTAAATCAGATGATTTACAATTTGGACATACTTTAAGAGTCGTCACATGTTTGCATTTGCGACATGCCATCTCTCGTGCCATCTTAACTTGCCTCTACTTTTTCTTCCTTTGCTGGCTCGTCTTTGCCACCGCTGGCTTTCTTTATTTCTTCTTTGATCCAATCATCTGCACCAAGGAATGGTTGTCTGCATGTAATTCCAATCTTACCCATTGCAGCTGCTTTACCTAATGATACTGCAGTAATTCTTGCACGAAGTGTTGAACCAACTTTTAGTGTTCTACCACTTTGATTAGCTAAAATCATTCCAGATTTTACATCACTTTTGAGATAGTCATCCATCACTTGTGACAAGTGAAGTAACGCATCAGTTGGACCGATTCTTACAAATGCTCCAAAGTCTGTAATGTCTACGATTTCCCCTTGAACAATTTCTTGTAATTTTGGATAAAATGTCAATGCTTCAAATTCGACTTTGTGGAATGTTCCGCCGTCACCGGCAATCATCTTTCCCATCTCGTCAACTTTGGCATCTAAAATCATAATGATGTATCCCAAATCTGCATTAATCATACTCTCGTACTTTTCTTTGAGTATGTTCACTGCTGCCTTTTTGAGTGTGGTTCCAAACAAGCTTGGAGGAATCCTTACGACATCAACTAGAGTAGATATAGAAAACAAATGTACTGTTTTTCTCGAATTTCAATTTATGAATGTTTAGGTGATTTACGCTTGGAATTTCAAAGATTTTACTGTTTTTTCAAATAAATGACAATTTCTTTTCATCTCTGACTTATGTTTAAATAATGTAGAGTGACTTTTTGACGCAATGGTAGGAATAGATCAAGTTCTTGAAAAACTAAGTACTGTAATTGATCCTGACTTGAAAAAAGACATCGTATCTATGGGTATGATTAAAGATTTAGAACTTAATGATGGTAATCTAAAATTTACTTTGGAATTGACAACACCTGCATGTCCGTTCAATGTCGAAATTGAGGACGATGTGAGAAAGGCAATCGGTGAAATCTCTGAATTGAAAAATTTTGATATGAAAGTAACTGCTAAAGTTATGGAGGGCCGTTCACTTGAGGCAGATACAGGAATGGCATCTGTCAAAAATATCATCGGTGTTGCAAGTGGAAAAGGTGGTGTAGGAAAATCTACAGTTTCATTGAACTTAGCATTAGCATTAGCTCAAACAGGAGCTAAAGTTGGATTACTTGATGCTGATATCTATGGCCCTAGTATTCCGTTGATGTTAGGAATGAAAGACGGATTCATGGAAGTTGAAGACAACAAACTTCAACCTGCAGACTCTCACGGACTGAAAGTAGTTTCTTTTGGTTTCTTTGCAGATCAATCTAACCAAGCAGCAATTTACCGTGGTCCTATTATTTCTGGAATCTTGAAACAATTTTTAGTTGACACTAACTGGTCTGATTTAGATTATCTTATTGTTGATCTTCCTCCCGGAACTGGTGATATCCCACTTACACTTGCACAAACAATTCCTATCACTGGAATTTTAGTTGTTACAACTCCTCAAGATGTTGCAAGTAATGTTGCAGTTAAAGCAGTTTCAATGTTTGAAAAACTAAATGTTCCAATTATTGGAGTTGTTGAAAACATGAGTCATTTTATTTGTCCAAACTGTAATGAGAAACATTACATATTTGGTGAAGGTGGTGCAAAGAAAATCAGTGAACAATTTAACATGCCTTTCTTAGGTGAAATTCCACTAAACTCTGGAATTATGGCTGGCTCTGATTTGGGTAAACCAATTATGATTACAAATCCTGATTCTCCAAGCGCAGTTGCATTTAGAAAGAGTGCAAAAAATATTGCAGCGCAATGCAGTATACTTGCAGCAAAACTACAAGATGAGATGGCTGCTGAAAGTTCTGAACCAACACCAGAGCCTACTAACTAGTTGCGATTCCTGTGAAACTACCTGATTCTCTTAGGGACAAATTCAAAACTCCACTAGGTGTCCTCTTACCAGAAATTCAAGCAGATAAAACAAACATTGAAAAATTCCTCTCAGAAAAATCGTACATCATCACTGTTGGTGACAGAACAACTGAGAAGATGATTGATTTTGGTTTGGTTCCATCACTACAAATCATTGATGGACAGGAAAAAGAAAAAAAGGGAACCTCCAAAACTATCAAACGCTACTGAACTGACTGTTGATAATCCTGCTGCAGAAATTACTGAAACCAGTATTGATATGATTAAACAGGCACTAACAATGCAGCCCCCAGTAAGACTATGCGTTAACGGTGAGGAGGATCTTTTGGTACTTCCTGTTTGTATTCATGCACCTGAAAATGCAGTTGTTTTGTATGGTCAGCCAAATGAAGGACTAGTCGTAGTCAAGGTCACCCCCGAAATTAGAAATAAAGCACAAAGACTACTTGATTCAATGGAATAATTGGGGTATGATGAGACGGTGGCTGTATGATTTGTGATTACTCTACTACAACTTCTGACCCTATTAATTCATAATTTGAAGAATGAAAATACACCAAACTTCATACAACAATTGACATTTGAAGATAAACGTGAACTGCTAGACAGATCATTGTGAAGCTTGATCCTGATCTAAAATTATCTATTCTAGAAAAAGTGGGTGTATACTCCACACGATTTTCAATAACTGAACCGCAAATTCTATTATCTACAAAAGAAGTTCTTGATGCCCCTAAAGAAATGACTGAAGGTAGAAGAACATCTGCATACAAGTATTATGGAGTATCATATCTTCAACATAATCTGGTTTTCATCAATGTGCGGAAGATCCCTGATGAAAAAACTCTTGAAAATACAATTGTTCATGAACTGATCCATATGAGATTCCCATATCTTGCACATGGTAAAAGATTCAACAAATTGGTAAGACAAGGATTGAAAGGTAAAGTATTTCCGCCTTACCGAAAAAGAAGCAAAACTGCTGCTATTTGATTTATATTTCCCAGAACTAGGCAAGCTAAGTATATTATGGAAATTATAGAAATTCTGCCATTTATTGCAGGAATTGCATCATTTCTAGTTGCAGGCGGTCTGGTATTTTGGATTACAAAACAACCTGCTGGTACCAAAGAGATGATGGATATCTCAAATGCCGTCAAAGAAGGTGCAGCAGCATTTCTAAAACGTGAAATGAAAGTTATCATTCCAGTTGCAATCGCATTATCTATGATTATTGGCATCTTCTTACAGCCTTCAAACGGATTAGCCTTTGCAGTTGGCGCAACATTATCTGCAGTCGCAGGAGTTATCTCATTAAAAATTACAGTAAAAGCAGCAGTAAGAGCTGCAAATCTTAGTGGTAGTGGTCTAGGCAAGACATTTGTAATGGCGTTTAGAGGCGGAGCAACAGTCGGTCTAGCAGTTCCAGCAATGGCTCTTATGGCAATTACTGGATTATACCTAATTTTCCCAGACCCAATCACCATCGCAGGTGTTGGAATTGGAGCTAGTCTCATAGCATTATTCATTAGAATTGGTGGTGGAATTTTCACAAAGGCCGCAGACATGGGTGCTGACTTGGTAGGTAAAGTTGAAGCAAATATTCCTGAAGATGATCCTAGAAACCCTGCAACCATTGCAGACAACGTTGGAGACAATGTTGGTGATGCAGCAGGAATGGGCTCTGACGTTTATGAATCTTATATTGTAACTATTCTTGCAGCATTGCTAATTGCAGCATTAATTGGAGCACCAAACTTTTTCCTTTATCCAATACTCATCGGCTCTTCTGGAATGATTGCATCCATTATAGGCATTGTAATTGTTGGTTCTAAGAATATTACAGATGTAATGAAGCCGCTTACTCGTTCATTTTATGTTTCAGCAATAATTGCTATTGGATTAAACTTTGTATTTATCACTCAGTTTATTGACAAATCTCCAACAGCATATGCTCTGTTTGGTTCTACTGTCATTGGTGTTATTTTGGTTCCAGTGATTCAAAAGATCACCGATTATTATACAAGTTACAAACAAAAACCTGTAAAAGAAATTGCAGACTCTGCAAAATGGGGATATGCATCATTAACATTAATGGGAATTATCAAAGGAATGCAATCCACTGGACCATTTATGATTGCACTAGTTATTGCAATTATTGTATCTTACACCATTGCATCTAATGCAGCTCCTGAAGGTGCAGACCCTGTACTATATGGAATCTTTGGCACCTCCTTAACTGCCATGTCCATGTTGAGTCTTGCAGGAATTGTTCTTAGTATAGATGCATTTGGTCCAATTGCAGATAATGCAGGTGGTATTGTTGAGATGACTGGAATGGGCGAAGAAAATCGTAAAGTGACAGACGAGATTGACGCTGTTGGAAATACTACCAAAGCCGTTACCAAAGGATTTGCTATTGCAAGTGCTGCACTAGCTGCTCTTGCCATGATTCAAGCATTTCAGTTTGAAGCATCTCATATCTTTGCAGGCATTTTAGTATTAGATTATAGTTTAACAAACCCAGCAATTATTGTTGGATTGCTCATAGGTGGATTGATTCCATTTATCATTACAGGTCAACTCATTAACGGTGTATCTAGAGCCGCTGGAAAAATGGTCGATGAAGTTAGAAGACAATTCAAAGCCGATTCTGGTATTCTTGCCGGAACATCAAAACCTGATTATGCAAAATGCGTAGATATTGCAACTGTAGCTTCAATTAAGGAACTTTGGAAACCTGCACTCGTTGCAATTGTTTCACCAATCCTTTTAGGAATTTTGTTAGGTCCAACAGCAGTAGCAGGATTGTTAATGGGCGCCGTTGTCACTGGAATCTTACTTGCATATCACTTGGCAAACACTGGTGGTGCATGGGACAATGCAAAGAAACTAGTTGAGATGAACGGTGAGAAAGGTTCTGAAGTCCACAAAGTTGCAGTAGTAGGTGATATTATTGGTGATCCATACAAAGACACAGCAGGACCTGCACTTAACACTGTCATAAAATTACTAAACACAATTGCAATTGTCTTTGTATCTGCATTTGTCGCAATTCTTGCTATCTAATCATCTACAATTAACGTCATATCTAATTCGTCAATTTGAGCTTGTATTGCTTTCTTCAAAGTTTCATTATGTGTATCACAGAATTTGAAATAATTATCTGCTGTTTGGAAACATCCACAAATCCATTTTGTTTTCTTGTCTCCTTCTACTGTCCACTTTGAATATTTGTTTTCTGACATGCTATTTCTAAAACTGTTAATCTAAAAAACATAGTCTTGTGGAAAAAGGAAAAAATGTTTAAGGACAGCCTTCCATTTTTTGGATAAAGTAGCCGTTTTCCTTAATTGCCTGTTCAACAGGCTCTGGTGCTCCTTGTGAATGACAGAATTGACATTCATTTTGAGTCATCTCTGCTTGGTCTTCACCGATTGATTTTAACCACTCTTTACCATATTTGATGGCTTTATCGTGATCTTTTTCACCAGTGATTACATCAAAGTGCATGGTATGACCATCTGCTGCCTTGACATAAGTGTCGTATACGTGAATTTCCATACTATCATTCAAAAAAAGGGATATTTATTTCAAAATACCCCTACAGGCGAGGTATATTTATCACTCATTCCATAACTGTATAACATGCAGAGAAGCTTTCTAGTCTTTGAAAATTCCATTAAAAGTGCAGAAACTCTGAAAAGATACAAGTATTATCTAGTTGTTTCAATCATGAGCATAGTTGCAATTAGTACTAAAAGCAAAATCTCTTTGAAACTATAGACTTTGTGCCTGTTTATTGAGATGTAGATGACAACATTAATTTTGTTTTGTAATCAAGTTTTGTAATTGGTCAAAGCCGTCAATCCTAAAGTAGTAGAGATTATCAAAACTAAATCTCTAGTACCAAGCTTTGATCCAAGCATGAAAACTCTGATGTGTATAGTAAAATTCATGACCGAAAATGTTTCTGAAGGAAAAACACAGCTAGCACTGGATACCAAACTAAACTATGCAAGACTTGCAAAACATCTTGTCTGGATGGAGAAAAAAGGTCTTGTTAAATCCACCATAATTGACAATAAAATTCATGTTTCTCTGACTGAAAATGGTATGGACTTTGCAAAAGTGATTTCAAAAATTATTTGATACTTGGTTTACAACACTGACAGATTCGTCTACTATACTATTACATTTGTTCATTAAACACACATTCACGTCAGCGCGGCTTAATACAATACGCTCATTAGAATACCCATGACAAGAACAAAACAAATTCTAATACTTCCTGTATTAGCAGTATTGATTTCTATGGTAGCTTTTTCTGCTCAAGATGCAGCAGCAGCAAAAACTATAGTAGTTGATGAAATAACTTGTGAATCTCCAGCAATAGGTGGAGCATGGAACGCTGTTACTTCAACATGTACAGTAGCAACTTTGGTACTTGGTCCAACTGACAAACTAACAGTTGGAGGTGGCATCAATTTTGACATTGGTACAATAACCAGCAGTGGTAATATCGTAAATAACGGACAAATTAACATCGCAAGTGGCGGTGTAATTACAACTTCAGGCAAAGTACTCAATTACGGTGTAATTGATAGTGTAACTGGTACAATAACAAACAGTGGCATATTCAAGAACTTTAATGAAGTAATCTCATCTGGAACAATCACAAATGGTCCAACAGGCGTTATCAAAAACTTCGATATTATGACAAGTACTGGTACTATCACCTCATCTGGTGCAATAACTAATGCAGCAGATGGTGTCCTAGCTAGCAGTGGTGTGTTTACCAACACATTGAACCTCACAAACAAAGGTACAATCATGACAACTGGCACATTTACCAATAGTGGTCCTGTTGCAAACAGCGGTACAATCCTTAATCATGGTTTGATTACCAACAGCAACACAATCACAAACAATGGTGAGATATTCAATCTCTGTGGTGGTTCAGTCACAAATTCAGGAACAATCGCGATACATACAGTCAAAAACGTCTGTATAGCTTAAGATAAGCACGCTATCTTTTTTTATTTTTAACTGTATCAATTTTATCCCCAAAATGGCTGAATCTCCATAATCTCATTTTTAGTTCAAAAATATCCCAAATACCCCTTGTTTCACAGATCTTATTTATTTCAAAGATCATGGTAAATCATGAAACATACGGTTCAAATTAAAATTCCCCACCTCAAAAACATAACTTTGGAACTTGATGATTCCTATTCTCCTAAAACAGTTAGTGATTTTCTAAAAAATTTGCCTTTTACAGTTGATCTGAATGTGTGGGGTGATGAAATCTACACTTCACAATCTCCTATTTCTCAACCTGAAGAAAATGCCCAATCTCCGGTTGAACTAAATGATGTTGCCTATTGGCCAACTGGTAAAGCAATCTGTTTGTTTTATGGCCCAACTCCAATTGGCAATCCTGGAGAAATTACTCCTGCATCACCTGTCAATGTTATTGGGAAAATTATTTCTCCTGACAAAACCATTTTAAACGATGTTCATAGTGAACGTGCAACTTTTGTCTTACAGTCCTAATTTCTACTCCATTGAAATTTCTATGATATTTGATTCAAGAATAAATGCTCTGAAATTCTTGTTTATCCCAGAATAAATTATCCATACTACTGGATTACTTTGCATGAATTTCATGTCTGTATTTGATGGGAATGCATCTGAATTTGGGTGTGAATGAAAAATACCGATCACTTCTAGTTGTTTCTCTTCTGCAATTTTGTATGCTTCAATTAGTTGTTCATTTGAAATTGTAAAATTTACAGGTGACTCTTCTATATTTTCTGCTAAAAATAATTCTGAAACTTGATTGTCCTTTCCAAATAGGATGGCACATGCTTCATTAGGTTTTTGATTTTCTGAATGTTCTGATAATACTTTTTTGTCTGACTCTGATAGTCTGATTTTCTGCAAATCTATTCTACGTTAACTGTTCCGGCCATCCAAGGATGGAATGTACAATAGTAATCATAATTTCCTGCATCAGAGAATGTAAATTCGTATACATCTCCTGTTGACATCATCTCTGAATCAAATATTCCATCAGGCCCTGCATCAGAGTTTCCTGAAGTTACAGTGTGTACTGTATTATCTTGATTCTCCCATGCAACTGTAGTACCAACTGCTACATCAATTGTTTGTGGGTCATAGTAAATTTTTCCATCTTCTGGTACTGCAGATCCTTCCGGAATTACAATTTTAGTTGGCTCCTTTGGCTCTTCAATAATTAAAGTTGCAACCATGTATGGATGTAAACTACATGTATACTCATGCTCACCAATTTCTAAATCAGTTGTATCTAATGTAAATACGCCGCCTACATCGATTATACTTGAATCAAATAACTCTCCAAATCCTTCTGAACTAGTTACTGTATGTACAAGTGAATCTTCATTTGTCCATTCAACTGTATATCCTTGTTGGACTACTGCAACATCTGGATCATAATCTGGGTTCCCTTGTTTGGTTGAGTCTTTGAGAATTTTAATTGCATATATTGGTCCTGTTGGTACGCTCTCTGCCATTTCTTCCTCAGGTGATTCAACTTGTTGTGGAATCATGTATGTATCAGGAGATACAAATCCAAATGCAACCCACATAATAATTCCAGTAGCTGCTGCAATTCCAACAATCGAGCCGACTGGTTTTAAAAATGTTGGATGCTTCATTGCAAGATATGCTATTATGATTGAAGGAAATGCAATTGCCATTAAAATTCCTGCTAAAGTAATTGTATAGTTTGATGTGTTCATGGTTAAAGCAAAAGTTCCGAATCCTAATCCAATTGACAAAATTACCAGAGTCGTTGCCTTGGCTCTGTTACTGGTGGAAATACCTCCATCTAAGATACCTGCTGATAAGAAAATTAATCCTACAAACATAGTAAGACCTGTCAAAGCATGCATTCCATCAATGAATGTGTGTGCGATGCCTGCATATGACAATGTGAGCCCAGCCACGCCTATAGCTGTTAATCCCATTCCCGGCATCATGAGGTCCCAGTTACTCATTTAAAATAGCTGATTATTCTGAATACTTATTCCTTTTGCAATGCTGTGGATCTAGTGGACGAAGAAATTAAATGCCTTTGCCCTTGGATAGAGTGAGATTGGGATTTAATGAAATACTGGAGATATCCAAACCCAGAATTGTTGTTCTTTTAGTAATCACTGCTGTTACTTCTATGTATGCTGCCAGTAAACTAGTTGCGGGAGCACCCGAATTAGATTATCTGGATTATTTGCACATTATTGTTGCAGGTGCATTAGCATCTGCAGGTTCTAGTGCCCTCAATCATTACTATGATAAAGATATTGATCCAAAAATGACAAGAACAAGTAAAAGACCAATTCCTTCTGGACGAATGAAGTCATCTAATGTTTTGTTATATGGATTGATTGTCAGCTGTATTTCTGTAATTTACGGCTTTTTTGCACTTAATGCAGTATCTGCTTTCTTTATTGCAGTTGGAATTTTCTCCTATGTTGTAATTTATACAGTTTGGCTAAAACGTCGACACACTTCAAACATTGTAATTGGTGGAATTGCAGGAAGTGCCGCAGCGTGGGCTGGATGGGCAGCAGCTACTGGCAGCATGGACCTGTTAGGATTTTTAGTTGGTTTCTTGGTATTTGTATGGACTCCTTCTCACTTTTGGTGTCTTGCAATGAAGATCAAAGATGAATATGCACAAGCAAGTGTTCCAATGTTACCTGTTGTAATTGGTATGCAAAAAACATCAAAATTCATTTTAGGAAACACGATAATTTTAATTCCTTATTCTTTGATACTTTCATTTATTCCAGACGGGCTGGGAATTGTTTACACTGCAATTGCTGCAGTCTCTGGAGGGTTGATGCTTGTTTATCATTACAGACTTACAAAGAATCCTACGTCTGAATTTGCATGGAAAGCATACAAAGTAACTGCTCCTTATCTTACAATAATTTTTGTTGCAGTTGCATTAGATGCAGCATTTCACTATCCTTTGTTTTAGTGATTATTTTTCTAATCCTGGGAAGCTTGCTTCATAATCTCTTTCCATTGCTTCCTTGTTTTGCTGTTCGATCTCATCTATTTCCTCTTCAACGACAAATACTTCGATTCTACGTTCATCTTTTGTAATCCATGAGACTTTGATAAGACCAAGAATTTCTAAATCTAAAAGTATTTTGTTGAATCTATCGTCTGCAAGAACATACCCATCTTTTGCCAAGCTTTTGTTGAGTTCAACATCTGTTAGTGAACCTGATTCCTTAATTTTATCAAATACTGTATTTCTAATTGGTATTGCCATTTTTATCCGTAGAATGTTTTATCCCCTGACTTGGGTACGACATTAGATATACTTTCCCTTACTGTGTTGTACCACTGATCAACTTCTTTAGTAATAGATGGTTTTACTTGCTTTAAGCTATTTGCAAAGTCTTGATTTGAAATTTTTGGAGAATTATTTCTCATTGCATGAACTGCAGCTTCTCTACATAGTGCAGCTAAATCAGCTCCAGAATAGTTTTGTGTAGCTACTGCAATCTCTTCTAATTTTACATCATTTGCCAATGGCATCTTCTTTGTTAAAATTTTGATTGTCTCTAATCTGCCTTTTTCATCTGGTGGGGCTACATAGAGAACTAAATCTAGTCTTCCTGTTCTCAATAGCGAGTTATCTAAAACATCAGGTCTGTTTGTAATTCCAATTACTACCACACGTGATGATATGCCTTCTTCAATTTCAGTTAGCAATTGGCTTAGAACAGTTTCACTTGCTCCTCCTTCTCCTGACTTGTAACGTGCAAGAGAGTCAAGCTCGTCAAAAATTACTACACATGGAGATGATGTCTTTGCTTTTCTGAAAATTTCCCTGACGGCTTTTTCGGATTCACCTAGCCATTTTGAGAGTATCTCTGGACCTCTAACTAAAATCATGTTTGCACCAGTTTCCGTAGCAAGTGCCCTTCCAAGTAATGTCTTTCCACATCCAGGTGGCCCATAGAGCAAAGCTCCCTTTGGAGGTTTTATCCCCATCTTTGTAAATTTGCTGGGCTCTTTCATTGCCATGACTAGATTGTCTGTTAGTGATTTTTTTACATCGTCTAATCCTCCTACATCATGCCACCACACTTTTGGTCTTTCAACATAAAATTCCCTCATTGCTGTGGGGATTACCTCGTGCATAGCATCGTAAAAATCAATTAATTTGATTTGCATTGATTGTAGTACTTCCGAGGGAATCCTTTCAGTTTCCAGATCTATCTCAGGCAAATATCTTCTAATTGATTTCAATGCAGCTTCTCTGCAAAGAGATTTGATGTCTGCGCCAGTATACCCGTGTAACTCTGCTGACAAATCTTTCAAATCTATATCGTCACTAATTGGCATTCCTCTTGTGTGAATTTCAAGAATCTCTAATCTTCCCTCTTCGTTTGGAACCGATATCTCAAATTCTCTATCAAATCTACCTGGTCTTCTAAGTGCCGGGTCTACACTGTCTGGTCTATTTGTTGCACCAAGTACAATGACATTACCTCTATCATTTAGGCCATCCATAAGTGCTAATAATTGTGCAACAACTCTTTTTTCAACATCCCCATATGCTTCCTCTCTTTTTGGTGCAATTGCATCAATTTCATCAATGAATATTATGCTTGGAGAGTTATCTTTCGCTTCTTTGAAAATTTCTCTTAGCTTTGCCTCTGTTTCTCCGTAATACTTGTTCATAATTTCTGGACCATTAATGGGAAACATGTTTGCTTCTGATTCACTTGCCATAACTTTTGCAAGTAATGTCTTTCCACATCCAGGTGGACCATAAAGCAAAATCCCACTATGTGGTTCAATTCCTAATCTTACAAACAGTTCTGGATGTTTTAATGGCAACTCTACGATTTCTCTCATAGCTTTGACTTCTGCACCTAATCCTCCAACTTCTTCATATGTCACTCTGACTTTTCTGTCAATTGCAGTTTCTGTTGAGATGGTAAGATTTGTACTGCGGTCTATCTTTACTACTCCTTTTGGAGTTGTCTTTGTAATTTTAAAGTCCATAGAATTTCCTAAAATCATTACTGAGATCTCATCACCATGAGTAATTGGAAGCCCTTTCAATCTATTCTTGACAAAATCTGTAAACTCTTTGTCCACTGTAACTGAATCATTTACTGGTGTTAGTGAAACGGCCTTTGCAAACTTTGATGTAACTTTTCTAATTTTGACAAAATCATTTAGTGATGCACCTACATTCTTTCTTGTCTGTCCATCAACTCTTATGATGTCTGGTAATTTTTCATCTTCATCAACTGGCCAAACTACTGCGCAACTAGTTCTTGAACCCATCACCTCAATAATATCTCCCGGTGTGACTTTGAGAAAATCCATTGCTTCTGGACCTATTCTAGCACGTTTCTTACCTACATCCCTTTGTTTTGCTTCTCCGATTCGCACTTGCAAAGGTTCTTCTTTGCGTACCAAAAAATCACCTATTTCATGTCAACTGACATGCGGCTCATGTTGAGTACTTCAAACTCACTGACGCCTTCAATTGATCTTATTGAATCCTCTAAGGAATCCATCTGTCCTTCTTTATCGTCTAGTACAAATTCTGCTTTAAGAAACTCCAATCCAAATGCTAGTGGCTCTTTTGCATGTCTCTTCATGGTAATTCCTTCTTTTAGTGATGCCTTGATAGATTCTGCTAGTTTATCAAGATCTGTATCCATTCCATCTGGAAGAATTTTTGTGATTAATAGTAATTGAGTCATTTTTTTATGGTCCCTGAAAATTACATGATGAACAAGTATAGTTTCTTGCTGCTTCTCTGCAACTTTGGCATCTCCAAATCAAGTCCTCGCCACAATTAGGGCAATTGAATTTTACACTTTTATCATTAGGCATAACATGTCTGTGGCAGCAACTGCATTTTGGTAATGATATTGTAGATGATGACATACCAGAATTTTCTGTAAACATCATTTATACTTTCCTTGGAATTTGAGCATGTTTCAACCCAATAATTTTTTGAGTTCTCCGCCAATTAGAGTCTGAGCTGTTTTTATTGAATTCTTAATTCCTAATAATTTTATGATTGAACCCGTATGAAAATCAAAATCATCTTTTTCTGAAATCTCATTTATGATCTCCGGCGTGATGGATTCAAATAATTTGTTGATAGTGTTGTTATCTATTCTTTCCAAAATTTTTCTTGCTAATGACTGCTTTTCAAACTCACTACCAAATCTATCCGTCCAGTTTTTCTGATACTCTTCAAGATCTTTGCTGTTATTTGTTTTCAAAAATTTTGATATTGCTTGACCTGCATAAACTCCGCCCATCCCACTAGTGAAAATTCCACCGGCAGTTGTAGGTTTTGCTTGACCTGCAGCATCACCTATAATTACCGTTTTACCTTCTACAAATTTTTTGATAGGTCCTTTAATCCATATTGGTGCAAAAATTTTTCTAATCGTTGAATAGTTTCCTTTCTCTTCTAAAATTTTGTCTATTGTTTCAGCAACATTGATTCCACGTCCTGCAACTCCAACTTTCCCTTTTCCTTCATTCGATGGTATGATCCATGCAAAAAATCCTGGGTATTTTTCTTGATCAAAAATTACTTCTACATTTCCCTTTTTTATCCAATCTGCATAAATTTCGTACTGCGCAGATGACAAAATACCTGTTCTGTCTTTGTGTATGAGAGATGACACTCCACGTGCATCGACAAAAATCTTACAGTCTATTTTTTCTTCATTTGTTCTAATCCCTGTGTCTGTAATTTCTTGAAAACTTGTTTTAACTTTGATGACTGCTCCATTCCTTTGAGCTTGAAAAGCTATTTGCTTATCTAACTCCCTCCTGCTAATCTCTACAACTCTTTGTTTCTTTGAATTAATTGTGAAATTATTCCCATCTGGGGCAGTTATTTTTGCAGACTCTATCATGTGCTCAAAAGTTTTTCTAAATGGAATCACTCCTAATTCTTCTAATCCTGCAAGACTGACCAATCCCCCACAATGTTCTGGAGTTCCAATTTCATAATCTTCCTCAATTACAAGCACCGAAAATCCATTTGAAGCAATTTCTCTGGCACATAATAGTCCCGCTACACTTCCTCCGGCAACCACTACATCAAAATACATACATTTTGTTTCTTTGTCAATTATTTAATTCAATTATTTAGTGCACGCCAGAGATATAGACGCTAAATCCTATACTATACTATGAAAGAAAGGTCAATTGTACGGTTTGAGCAGGGAATCAAATCGCGCCAGACACTAAACAATTACCGTGACCACCTAAAAAACTTTAAAAATTTTGCAAAGTTTGATTCCTTTGATTCTCTTATAACAAAATCCGTCGAAGACATACAAACTATAGTTGAAGATTATCTGATTCACATCAAAGAGAATCGTAATCCAAACTCTGTTCCAATTCTGATGCTTGGTGTAAGGCATTTCTTTGTGATGAACAGGATTCCTCTTTACTGGGAGATAATTCGCAAAATGTATCCCCCACGACAAAAGTCTGCTGGATTCAAGCCATGGACTACGGAGCAAATCAGGGCAATGATTCTTGCAACAACATCCAAACGAAATCGCGCATTGATTCATTTTCTTGCATCCACTGGAGCAAGAATTGGCGTCATTGATGATAAATTTACCATGAAATATCTGAATGATATCTCTGATGACTGTAAGGCTATTCTACTATACCCTAATGACAACGAGGAATATTGGGCATTTCTAACTCCTGAAGCATCACAAGCACTAGATGAATATCATGAAGAGAGAAGAAACCGTGGTGAAACATTGGATGAAAACTCTCCAATATTTCGACGTGACTATTCATGTGGAAAAAAAGTTATTCCTATGCAGAGAAGCGGAATCATCTCCATCATGTATAGGGTGATTAACAGCGCAGGATTAGAGAGAACAAAGGTAAACCATCACTTTGATACTCAGATGGATCATGGCTTTAGAAAACGATTCAACACAATTCTCAAACTAAAAAACAACGTAAACTCTAATGTTGCAGAAAAACTACTTGGCCACAAAAATGGCCTTGATGGTGTATATCTCAAGCCTACGCGTGAACAATGTTTTGCAGAGTTTCGCAAGGCAATCATTGATCTTATGATTGATGACTCTGAGCGCCAGAGGCTAAAAATTGAACAATTGGAGCGTGAAAAATCAGAATTGGAGCATTACAGAACCAAGGTAGAAGAACTGTGGATGGATAAGATGAGAATGGAGCAAATTCAAACAACACTATCGAAGTAATTCCCTTCCGATATTTGACGCCTCTAAAGTTTCAAATTTCTTGTGTTGCTTGTCCCAAATGTATTTTAGAACAATATCTGAATACTCTTTTTTAATTCCAAATTCCTTTAGGTTTTCTTTGATGTATTCAAAATGGTTAATTTTCTTTGAATCTGAAATTTGAATTGTGTTTCCGATGTTTATTCCGCTTGGCGTATTATACATAAAGTCTGGAACCGGAGAATAATCGTCATCATCTGATGAAAATTGTATCTTTTCCATATGATATGGCCATTCCCATACATATTGTCCAACCATTGCAATCTTTTGCCAAACAAACTCTTTTGCTATTTCATCCTCATTGCCAAAACTCTTGTTTGGATGTGCAATCATATCTAATGCGTGTAGAGTTTTTCTAAGAATAAAGTGAAGTTTTAGTATTTCACGGTATTTATTTTCAGATTCATCTTGGTCTGGAGGAAACTTTGTAAAAAATCTTCATCTGCATTTGAATAAAACTCAAACATGTATCTCTGCATGGATTTCATTTTTGTGATCTTAATTCCTGCGGCCTCATGCCAAATCAAAAACAAGTATATCTCATTTTTAATATAATTCTCAAAAAATGACATCAATGAATTAACATACATGTCTTTTGTTTTTTGAGGAATGTCTATGCTTGATTTGTTTGTAAACTCTTTTTGTATTTGTTTTTTAAGAAATTTTATGTAATTTTTGTAGAGATAGATTTGCTCCACATTGATTCCTGTAGTCAGTGCACCAACCATGCCCTTTGTTGTTAAATGGTATTTCTTTCCATCGTGACCTCTGATTCTTTTTTCATGATTTCTTTCTACCAAATATTCATGAGGAACAAATCCCATTACATTGGTAGTTCCATTTATTCTTCTTTTTACAGCCCATCTATTGCACTGCCATTGAGAATAAGCGCTAGTTGTTTTTACAATGTCATTAATTATCAAAGGCCCTTTTTTTGCTATACAATACAAAAC
>NZ_AEXL02000029.1 GCF_000242875.2 Candidatus Nitrosopumilus salarius BD31
AATTATAGACATATGAAAGACAATTCATGAATTCATTGTCAATTTACCATCCGATGTCATATCCCTCATTTTCTTCAGATGCTTACAATTAGGAACCAGTTCTTTTTTGATTGATTCTAAATTTGAAATTATTGTTTTATCACATTCAAGAAGAGTTTTTTCGATACCATAATCATCTGTTGAATTAAACCATTTCTCTATCATATTTTTTGATTAATGCGATGTTTTCTGATGATAACTCTCTTTCAATCTGATCGCTGATTTGTCTCATTTTTGATTTGTAATTGTGAATGTCGATTCTGTGTTTGTATTCGTGCCTAGTACTCAATGACTATACAGTAGGTCGGGGAGGAGTAATAAACAAAGTTGTGTGTGCCGGGGGCGAGTTTCGAACTCGCGACCTCCAGATTATGAGTATTGCCTTAGTTGGAGAACCGTTAGAGTTTACCAATTGAACTGGCACTCTAACCAGGCTGAGCTACCCCGGCATAGTTAATACCTAAAAATTTGAGAAATTAAATGATTCTAATTTTCCTTTAAATCCTTCCAACTCACATTTTCATTTTTGACCCAGAGGAATTTCTTTTGTAATGCAGATGTATACAATTTTTCCCACTCAGCACCAACATCTTCTGTCCATGCCTTGAAAATACGAGGATCTATGTAGTTTCTCAGAGATGTTCCGATATTGTAGTCCTTGGTTTTCTCTGACAGATCAATTTGTAATTCTAATTTTTCTATTCTTTCTTTGTTGTTTTTTTCTTTTGTTTTTTTGATTTTGTTCATTTCAGTTGTTTTTGATTTTTCTTTCTCTTTTGGCCTT
>NZ_AEXL02000028.1 GCF_000242875.2 Candidatus Nitrosopumilus salarius BD31
TAGCCATAATGGAAATTGTGGTTTTCGTCCTTCTTTGATTTCCTTTGCAGCTTTTTCCAGCAATACATAGATGATTCTTTCTATTGCTCCACTAGGAGAATTGTGCAAAATTACGGGGTTTTTCTTTTGGTTATGGTCATCTACAAAATCAATATTGTATCGACTTCCATTTTCAACATCAATCTGGTCGGTAGATAAAGCAGATGCCTTTCCAAGATTATCAACAAAGTTAAACTCCCATTTTAAAACAAAGTAAAAGAATTTTTCCTTCCACATTTCAACTAATACTGGTCGGCCATGTTTCTTTACTAGTTCCTCAATTGCGGATTTATTTTCATGATAAAAGTCTTCAGTGAAACGAATTGCCATATCATAATCAGATTCTTCAATTCCAAGTTCACGAAGAACGCTTTGTGATAAATCAAATCTCACTTTAATCTCATCTACTGCTTGATCAATGTCTTTGCAAAATGCATGACAATCAGGCATTGTAAATGCCCTTAATCGCCTTAAACCAACTAATTCACCAGATTGTTCACGTCTAAAGCTGTATCGGGTTAACTCGTATAATCTGTAGGGTAAATTCTTGTAAGATAATTGGTATTGATTTGCCATAAGAAACTGGCCAAAACATGCTGCAAATCTCAAAAATAGTTTCTTCCCTTCAGAATCAATGTTGTATTGACGTGCAGGAAATCGATTAAAGTAACTGACCATACTCGGATGTTCTGAATCATACATGATGGGAGTCTCAACTTCATATCCACCATATTCCTTGACTCGGTCAGTAACGTAGCGTTCAATCAATGATTTTATCAATCGCCCATTAGGATAAAATCTCATATTACCTGAATCAGATGCAGGTTCATAGTCAGCGATTCCCATCTTCTTCATCAATGCAACATGTGGAGGAGGTTCATCGACATGACGTTGTTTTGCCGCTTCGTATTTTGCCAAAATTTCTAAATTTTTATTTTTTGTAAAATTAAAATCAGCAATATTTGTCATTGTTCCATCAGTACTCATTATCTTCCAAATGGAGCGGATTTTTGATTCGCCTTTTAGTGCATCAGACGTTAGTTCGCCATCATCTTTTAAACCTGTAGAATCTTTCGTAATAACTTTGGAACTTTCAGCCAGCGGGTGTCCTTTTACTTGTAATTTGTAGGACTTGGTCCATCCAAATGGGGAATGAGATACTTCAAGATCAGATGCGCCACTTTCCATCTCTTTGAGTAAAGCCATGGCAGTAGAGGGTTTTGCCAAATTAGAACTAAGGTGGGCATAGGGATATAACAATAGTTTTTTGCAACCAATTTTTTCCATAGAATTTTTTATCTGAGATACGGCATTTTGTGCAACTGATGAGTCATCACCCTCCTCGATTGCAACGAAAACAACTACAAGTTCTTCTAGCCTTTGAGTTCGAGGATCCTCAATCTCTTCAGCAGTATTTTATCTCCTTTTTTGTAGGTAGTGTACTCTATACTATCACAA
>NZ_AEXL02000027.1 GCF_000242875.2 Candidatus Nitrosopumilus salarius BD31
AAATTTAAAGAAAAAAAAGAGATTCATGATTTGTGGATGAATGCGGGAATTTATCATTTGAGCAGAGATGTTCTAAAAGACCTACCAAATAAAGGAGATATTGAAAAAACTGTTTTTCCTAATTATGCAAAAAAATGGGAAACTACAAATTGTAAAATTTCAAAATGTAAAATGGCATTCAATTGATTCCTTCAAAGATATTGAAGAATGTATGTTAGAAATAGATAAAATAATAAAATAAATTTTATGCCCCAGTTCTATGCAATGTGACCATCATGTATGCCACTTCTTCGACAAATGATTCGTCTTTGCTAATTGAAGCATATTTTGTTGCATCATCCCAAAATGATGGCTTGGCATCATCATTTTTTGAGAATTCCTGCTCACTCATGCTCATATATTACATTTGATCGAATAATATATCACCTCAATCAAAATTAACCCATTACTAAAACAGAACACTAGAATATCCAACATGAGTAGAATTTTCATGCGCATAGCATGTAGTTTGGGTTCACTTCTTTCAGTAAATGATGTAATGACATGCTCAGAAATCCTCTCAAAAACAAATGTAGACACAATTTGGATACCTGAAACCTGGGGGATGGAGAATTTTTCGATGTTGAGTGCAATTTCAAGCAAAACAAGCACTCAAAAAATAGGTTCATCTATCATCAACATCTATTCAAGGAGTCCATCCACGA
>NZ_AEXL02000026.1 GCF_000242875.2 Candidatus Nitrosopumilus salarius BD31
ATTAAACACACATTATTTTTAGTATCAGGAGTATCAAGTTTTATTATTTTTTACATGGGTTTGGTAAACTTTCTAACATCTGTCGAACAGTCAACTGGCATGATTCTGTTATTTTTCTCAGTATTTGTTGCAGCAGGGACATTGTTAGGAACAGTATACATTTCAAAGAGCATCACAAAACCAATTGAGAAATTGGCAGAAAGAATGACAGATTTTTCAAAGACAAATAAAAATGTCAAATAAAAATCAAAATCAAAAACTAATGTAACTGAAATTTTTCAGTTAAATGAGAATTTTGAGATCATGGGAGATAGAGTTGAAAAGACCATCGAAGTACAAAATGAATACGTACAAAAATTAAAAGATATGGATAGGAAAAAAAGTGGAATTTTCATCAATGGTTTCACATGAGCTGAAAACTCCATTGGTACCAATTTTAGGATACGTTCAGATGTTACAGAAGGATAATTTTCTTGGAGAATTAAATGAAAAACAAACAGAAGCAGTCAATGAAATCTACTCATCTGCAATCAAACTACAAAGATTGGTGGGGGATATCATGACAACACAGAAACTAGAATTAGGGAAACTAGATTTTAATTCAGAAAACATTAGCGTATCAGTTATGCTAGATGACATACTTAAGGAATTCAAACCAATTACAAATGAAAAGAATATCACTTTAGATTTGAATTTCAGTGGAGATTTAAGTATTTTTAGCGATAAAGACAGGATTAATCAAGTATTTACAAATCTCATTAGAAATGCAATTGACTTTGTAGCAAAGGGTACAGGGATTGTGACAATTGGTGCAAAGGATGATTCAGAGTATGTTGAATTTTTTGTTCAGGATAACGGACCTGGTATTTCTAAAGAAAATCAAAAAGAGATCTTCAAGAAATTTTATCAGATCGATACCTCAACCAGTAGGAAAAGAGGTGGGAGTGGATTAGGTTTAGCAATTTGTAAAGGGATCATAGAAGGATTAGGAGGGAAAATATGGGTAAAAAGTGTAGAAAATGTTCAAACCACATTCTATTTTAAGATTCCAAAAAAATCAATCAAAGTTTCACTGAAAAATATAATTGAATGAGTAAATAAAAAATATTTTACATTTAACTTTTACGTACAAAAAAACTGGATGAATACTACGCTCATCTTAAATTAAAAAAAACAATATTTTACTGTAATGAAGACAAATAATGTTTGTTCATTAGTCGTGATCCTATTTCTAATTTTTACAGTTGCCCCTGTATTTGCAGAAGTTACTAATCTTCAAACAAATTCAAATTCATTTTACAGAGGAGATCAAATTGAATTCTCAGGTACGGTTGAAAAAGAGTCTACAGGTCTAGTTACAATTGTAATTCGTGATAACAATGATGAGTTTGTTCTATTAACTCAAGCAATGATCAATTATGATAACTCTTTTCGAAAAAGTGTTGAAATTGATGAAAAGTTTTTAGAACATGGAATGTATAATGCCACAGGATTTATTTTGAATATGACTAAAGGTGTAACAGTAGATTTTGGCGTGTCTTTAACAGGCGTTTCAATTAATACGGAAAAAGATGCAATGCAGCAAAATAATCAGACTGAAGTATACATTGCGGATAATGATTCTGAAAAAACAGAGGTTGTGGAACCTGTTGAAATCATAGAAATTATAAAAGACGAAGAACCAAAAGAGGTTAAGAAAATTGCTGATTTTGTAGATCACAACAAAAACCCACAGCATTACATTGACAGATATTACAATGAACCATCATACAAATCATGGTTTGATCGAAACTATCCAGGAGTAACAATAGAAGAAGCTGTAGGATACCAAGATGGGATAAATTCAAAATCAAACACATCGGAATTAATGGATGCAAAAATTATTCCCGAAGCTCAAGCTTCATCAATTGCACAAATAAATGAAGAACCAATTGAAGATAGAGAGAGAAAACCAGATAATTCAGAAATTGCACAAATTTCTTTAGCAATAGCAGGTTTAGGAATATTATTTGGGGCAGTGTACGGGATAAAAATCAAAGTAGACAGCAATTCAAGGCAAATTTCCATCAATAAAGACACGATACGAAGAATAATTCATCCAATAATAGGCTCAAATCCTCTGGAAATCATTCAGACCAGATTAGCGAAAGGAGAGATTAGCCTTGAAGAATATGAGAAATTAAAATCTTCGATAAATTAACTTGGAGTTAGCATAGAACTAGATTTTGCCTGAGAATATTTAATTGAATTATTTTTAATATCGTCAAAAAATCTTTTAATCATTTCTATACCGGCAACAATCTTTGGAGCAGAATTTTTTACAAATTCCAATTTTTCTGCACTAGATTTAGGTTTGTTATTTAGATAGTTCTGATAAACTTTAGCACCATCATAATCAACATATGCAATTCTTGCGCTAAAATCAGTTCTTTCTAAAACAAGACTATCGCCACCAACTATTGCTGTATGATATGGATGAACCATCAAAGATTCAGATAATTTTTGTGAAGTGTAAATTTTTGCTTTTTGTAAATCAGGAGCAAATACATTGAAATCAGCTAAAAGGTAAAACGTTGCGTCAGGTCTTGTAACCTTTATTCCATCTATTTCAGATAATGCATGATGTGTGTATTCACTCATTATTTGATGAATTCCTCTTGTAACCTCAAAATACTCATCAAGTTCTTTGCTAATTTCAAATCCAGCAACTGCTGCATGTTGAATTGGTGTAGATACTGCAGTATATTCGGTTGCAAGTATTTTTTTAAATTGTAATTTTAGATCATTTGCATGCTGTGGAAAAATTACATACCCAAGTCTATATCCACCAGCAGCGTGAGATTTAGATAAACCATTTGTCACAAATGTTCCTTCAGGATAAATTTTTCCCATGCTTACAAATTTTGAAAAATCATACGTTGTTTGAGCATAAATTTCATCAGAAAGAACAATGATGTTTTGTTCTCTACAAACATCTGCAATTTCTTCTAATTCTAATCGATCATAAAGTAATCCTGTAGGATTGTTAGGGTTATTTAAAATTAAAATCTTTTGTCTGTCTTGCAATCGTAATGCTAATCTTCTCAAATCATTTGGCACGATTTTTTTTATTTGCACGTGTTGGTAACATGTGATAATTTTTTTTCAAAAATCTAATCTGAGGCAAATAGCCAAGCCAAGCAGGAGTTGGCAAAATTACGGTTCCATGT
>NZ_AEXL02000025.1 GCF_000242875.2 Candidatus Nitrosopumilus salarius BD31
TGGAAAATTCATCCATACCATCATCTGAACGAACTGTCATCACATTTTGAGCTCCTCTTTTTTTGAGGATTAATGGTATTCTGTCTAAATATTCTGTAGAAAATACCCCTATCATCTGATTTTTTACTCCTGCTGGGTTTGATAGAGGGCCTAGAAGATTGAATGCGGTTCTTTTCCCCAACTTTTTTCTTGCAGCAGATACATGTCTCATTGCTGGATGAAATTTTTGTGCAAACATAAAACAGATGTTGTGTTTTTCTAAAATATCTGCAATCTTTGAAGGTTCCAAATCCAAGTCATATCCAAAATATTCAAAAATATCTGCACTGCCAGAAACTCCTGAGCTTGAGCGGTTTCCATGTTTTGCTACAATTCCCCCAGCGGCTGCCACGACAAATGATGCTGTAGTGGAGATGTTAAATGTCTGAAGTTTGTCTCCACCTGTTCCACACATATCGATAATGGTCCCTTGATTTTTAGGCTCAACTTTTAATGAGAATTCCTGCATTTTGTCTAAC
>NZ_AEXL02000024.1 GCF_000242875.2 Candidatus Nitrosopumilus salarius BD31
TTCCACAGTGATTAATTTAATAAAATACCCGTCAAAGATTTGATTTTCATTGTTATTTTCCCCTAATCGAATTGTATGATTGCCAAGATTTAGGTTATCTTTGATCAGATTTACTTGTACGGACACAGTACCTTCCCATACACAAGTAACATTAGAAGGACATCTAGAATCCTCGATAGTATTAAGTACAGTAAGTTGCAACTCTGAATTTATTTTTGCAGCCTCTTCAATTTTTAGGGCAAATGATGAATCCAACATAGCATCTTTTGGAGAAGCAGCAAAAACTGTTGGTTGAAAAATTAAACAAAAGATTACAAGCCCCATAAGGAATGTGATTTTGTTTCTGGTAAACTCAAACATCATTATCAAACATATGATAAAATATAAGATTATAATCTTTGATGAAAATCAAATTTCACCAAAAAGAATCAATTAGTATAAGTACACTTTTGACAGTCAAACAAAATGACGTTTTGCAGTCTGAATTGTCTTAATTGTATTGTTTAGTAATAACTCCAGTTCATTTTCTGAAATTGCAAGAGGTGGGACTAACATGACAATATTTCCCAGAGTTCTAAGATAAATTTCATGTTTTTTCCCTTCCTCAAAAAATATCTTGTTGATAGATTTTTTAGAATGAATTGGTGTTTTTTTGGATTTATTTGACACTATCTCTATCCCCATAAGCATTCCTTTGTGCCTGATATCTCCTACGATTTCAATGTTTGATATCTGTGTGCGATATTTCTCAAAAATCTTTGAAGTTTTTTGAATTTTTTTAATTAGATGTTTTTTTTGATACATTTCGATGTTTTTGTTTGCAACAGATGCTGCAATTGGGTTTCCTGTATATGTATGTCCATGAAACAAATGCCTCCAATCATTGAATTCTCCTAAAAATGAGTCATAGACTTTCTTGTTTGTCAAAGTTGCAGCCATTGTCAGATATCCCCCTGTTAACATTTTACCATATGCTACAATGTCTGGCATGCTTTTTTGTTCTTCATACTGTACCATGGATCCCATTCTACCAAAACCGGTTGCGATCTCATCTAACACAAACAGCACATTGTATTTTTTACATAATTTACTGATTTTTCTTTGAAATCCTTTTGGATAAATTATCACTCCTCCCGCAACTTGTGCACCACTTTCCATTACAAAAGCTGCAATCCTGTTATTTTTTGATAATTTTTTTTCAATTTTTTCTAAACAATAATTTTGATAATCAGAAAATGTGAATCCATTTGGAATTCTGTATTTGTTTGGAACTGGAAATTGTATTGTTGAAAATAATTGTTTTTTGAATTTGCCGAAAAATTCAGGAACATACCCTACCGACATTGCTCCAAATGTATCACCGTGGTATCCGTTCTCTAATGTTGCAATTTCAGTCTTCTTTTTCTCCCCAATATTTTTCCAATACTGTAATGCCAGTTTTATTGAAATTTCCATTGCAGATGACCCGTTATCTGAATAAAATACTCTGTACATTCCTGGAGACAATCTAACTAAATTTGCTGCTAACTTTTCGGCAGGTTCATTTGTAAGATTAAACATTGATGAGTGCTGTAGTTTTTTACTTTGTTTTTCTATCGTGTTTATCAACTCTGGATTTGAATGCCCCCATACATTGCACCACATTGATCCTACCGCATCAATCATCTTGTTGTTTTTTGTATCTGTAAGCCATACTCCTCTGGCGCTTTTAATCTCTGTAAATGAATCCCATTCCTTCATCTGTGTATTCGGATGCCATACAAAACTAGTCTTTTTCATCAGGCACTCATAATACTCATGTTCTTAATAATTAAACGATTGATTTACTGGTATTCTCTTTTTCTTCTGTAAGCTCCACATTTAGGACATGGCTTTTTTTTCTGACCTGCAATAGTTAACTCTAGTGGTGTTCCGCAATCAAGACATGATTCCGTAGGGTTTATCGACATGACTTTTCTTGCATTGTCTGAACTTAAGCGTATGGATTATGTTTGAGTTGCTATTTGTTTCTCTTTTATCTTATTTTGTATGAATTTTTAACAATCTATATTTTTGGTAGATTTCCTGTTTTATCCAAATTTGATTTACAGACTTTACAATACAATCGAACTTCGGTTGATGGGAATTCTGCCCCACAATTCTTACATGTATAATATTCTGTTTTACTCATAATTCATCTGAAAATACTATGAACTTAAGCATGTTGATAATTCTTTCCTGTCTAGATATAATTTTAAATCCATCTGGACTCTCTTAAGTCATGAACGGTATAAAATGCGATGAATGTATGACAGGCTACAAGGCAGGAGACTTGAAAGATTGTCCCAAATGTCTTGGAGAATTCTGTGATAACTGCATAACAAAGCATGGTTGTTAAATTCAATTTGGATAGTACTAACTATTCTTACATCTTTTCTAATCATTCAAGTTAGAAAGTACTCTTTCAAGATCTTGTTTTTCATACCTCAAATTCTTTACAGAAATTCCCTCTTGTAGTGTTAGGGCAAATTTTTGCAGCATATTTCTGTCTTTTTCAGAAATACCAGATGTTCGAATAATCTCATTTAGTGCCTCTGCTTGCTTGGATAGATTTCTAGAATCAATCTTGTCTGAATCTTTTGCCAAAGAAATGAGATTGGCCAATTCTGTTTTAATCTCATTTAGAATTTTAGTTAGAGTATTTTGGTCTTTAGACATACCGTACTAAATTCTTACTTGTTAATTAACCTAGGATAAATAACCTCTAATTGGTATGGATAAATACAAAATATTATTCAACTTCATCATGATTACATTTAACGATAAGATTAATCAATCACTCTTTTGAAATTAATTCATTGAAATCTCTATTCATATCTGGAACTGACACTGATGTAGGAAAAACCTATGTTACTGCAGGTCTTGCAGTAACACTTCGAAAGATGGGAGTTGATGTTGGTGTGATGAAACCATTTGCTGCAGGTAATGCACAGAAAAAAGGGTTCAAATCAGAAGATGTGGAGATTCTTGCAAATGCTGCACAGGTAAGTGATTCTGAAAATTTGTTAAACCCGCAATTCTTCCCAATTGCAGCATCCCCATACACTGCTTGGATGAACCTCAAGGTAAAACCACAAATCAATTCTGCCATATCCAATTTCAAAACTCTTTCAAAGATTCATTCTATGGTGCTCGTTGAAGGAATGGGGGGGATCATGACTCCTATTTTGAAAAATTATTTTGTTGTTGATTTGATCAAAGAAATGAGAATACCTGCAGTTCTTGTAACTCGTACTAAAGTTGGGACAGTTAACCATACAATAATGACTGTACAAATGTGTAGAAATTACAAAATCCCAATCAAGGGAATAATTATTAATGATTTTGACTCTGATGGATACAAAATCCGAGAACTTACTCGTGATTTGAAATCTCTCACACAAGTACCAATTTTGGGCTCAATCCCATTTATCAAAGACATGAGTGACACATCTTTGTATCGCATATTTAAAAAGAATTTGGATTTGAAACTTCTTTTGAAATAATTTTGCTATATTCTTAAAATTTTGAATTTGCTTGCTCCGCCAATATTTGCGAATTGAGCAATTTCAAATATAATTTTTGAAAATGTATTGTTTTCTTTGGCTAGTACAAACGATTTTTTTTCAACTGGTATATTTTCTGATAACACCACCCAAATGTTTTCTTTTTCAGGCTGAATTTTTTCTATCTGTGTAATTTTCTCATTAATTATTTTACTGTCTGATGTTTTTGGTATACAAATCAATAATGCTCTTTTTGGATCTTTTTCTAATGTTTTTAAATCTGGAATGACAATATCTATTTCAATTCCCCTATATTCTATCTTTCTTTGACTAATGATTAGGGCATTAGTGAGAAGATAATGCAATAATCCTGTAGATAGCACCCCTACACTTTCATCTTTCCCTCCCATTGAAACTATTTTATCGTAACAATTCAATGTGACCTCCTCAATTACTCTGTCAAATTTTTTCTCAATGATTAGTTTGGGGATTGTCTGTGAATTTTTTATGTATTCAAACAAATGTTCTTTTATGGGATTGTTCTCTTCCTCCATTCCTCAACATCATAGATTTTTTTATGTGATATAGTGTTTTGTCTACCAATAAGATTAAGTTAATACAAAAATCCCACCATTTTGTTATGAAAATAACTGTAAAAGAAGGATGGAATAAAAAAAGTAAAATGGAGATTGCAGCTATGGTGATAAGTGTGATTGCAATTATTGCTGTAATTTTACTTGATAAAACTTAATTCATCATTTTAATTAAATTTCAAATTTTTCTTGCATTATGTCTTTTATTCATTCTCATCGGTATCCTCATCTCGAATTTGAACAAAACTAGGCATAAATAAAAAATAGTGGTTACTCCACATGGTTGATTGTAAATCTACAATGACTGCATGATTCGTGGTCTTTTACAGAATATGTTAAACCACAATTTGCACAAACAACAAAATCTGTCATGATTCATTCATTAACTCATGTCATATGTATGATTTGTATTACAAATATCGTGTGATTTTTCTTTTAGACTATAGTCGATCGTAATATTAAGAACTTTATTCAATTAATCACTAAAGATATGGATTGTATTCAATGCGGTGAGACCTTTTTTGGAGATAACATAAAATTCTGTTCCTTGAAATGTTATCGTGAATATCTTAGCCTGAAAAAAATCCCTAAAAACACTGAAAGTGATTCTTCGAATACTGAAAGTTCTGACGATGATTATTCATTAAAGACGTAACGTCTTTCGCCTTTGGTTTCAGTTTTAGTCTGAACATCTACTAGGACAAATTCTTTCTTTGAATGTAACATTGATTCTTCAGGTGAGAGCTTGTTCTCGTGCAGTTCTTCATATTCCTCCCATGTCAGTTTTCTCCTTTCACCTATCTCTACTTCTAAATTCATGTTCTTTACCATTTGTTCATATTCTGGTTGAATCACCCCGCTGAATACCATTGCACTACTTCCACTACCATATGACCCAAATCCTACTCTTTTTCCTTCCAAATCAATTCCTTTCTGATATTCAAATTCCAAGCTACTTCTGAATCCCAAATATAGTGATGCAGTATACAGATTGCCAATCATACTAGATGCAATAAGTGAACTTGATAGTTTTGACTCGTAGACTTCTTGATATTCCTTGGTTTTAGTAAATAGTTTGGTAAACTCGTGATCCTTTGCCATAAATTCATCATCTGCTAAAACTGACTCAATTGTTCCACGTGGATCTTTAGGTCTAGGTTCATCTAATCCTATTTCTTCCAAAATTCTTTTCCATCGTGGAAGTTGTCTCCATTCATGTCTAACAAGATATGCTAATGCTTTTTTACCCATGTTGCTATATGGTAAGTGCATATTGATGTAATCCATATGATCTAAAATTGTTTCATCTGATTTTATTTTGATTAGTCCTGATGAAATCACTTTTTTCTTGTATGCTTCGAGTGCTTTTCTTACTTGAATCATGTATAGTAAATTAGAATACTGTCCGTGAACAATTGGTGTTTCTTTTCCAAATGGTCTGTAAAAATCATATTCATCTTTAATGGATGTGGCTGTAACTTTAGGATCAAATGATAATAATCTTGGCTCATCGTTAAGTAGCATTACAACTGATCCTGCACCCTGTGTCATCTCACCACTAGAACCCATATCATATTTTGCAATATCTGATACAACTACTAGTGCATGTTTCCCTTCAGCTTCACCTGCTCTGATCCAATTTGCATTATCATACAATGCATATGATCCACTGACACAAGCAAATTTGGTTTCAACCCCCCCACAGTGCTCAAACGCACCTTGACCATAGACTTGCTCCAACATCCCAATAACATATGAGTTCATTGCCTTTGATTCGTCAAACGCTGATTCCGTAGAAACGTATAATCTTCCAATATCATCGGGGGAAAGTTTGTTTCTTTGCATGATTGTTAAACACGCATTAGCTGCAAGACAAGCAGGATCTTGATTTGCATCTACAATTGCCATTTGGGATACCCCTAGACCTTTTTGCAATTTGATTGGGTCTAAACCCCGTGCATTTGCAAAATCTGCTGCATCAATATACAATCGTGGTATGTATATTGCAATGTCATCTATCCCAGCTGCCATAAGCTTGCCTGCGATAATTCACTAATAAGGATATTGTGTAAATTCTAACTAACTAGGAACGGAATTTTAGTACTTTTTTTATTTTTTACTAAATTTATGATCGGTAATTGTTATTTTTTTAACTCTGCTTCAAAAATATTCTCGAATACTTCAAATGGCTGTGCCCCAAAAATTCTGGTGGTTTTTCCATCTGGACCGATGATGAAAAATGAAGGAGTTCCTGTTAATTCAAGTGATTTTGCATCCTCGTTACTTGCTAAAATCACTTGTGAATGATTTGCACCCACCATACATTCTGTCCACTCATCCATATCCAACCCAATCTCATGTGCAAACTTTCCAAGATTTTCAGATGATGCCCATCCATTATTCTCACCAGTCCAATTTGAATACAAAATGTCATGATACTCCCAGAACAATTCTTGGTCATCAGCACAATGTGCTCCATGTGAGGCATTAATTGAATCTGGGCCGATAATGTTAAAATCTTTGAATATCATTCTAACTTTTCCAGTTTCGATATATTTTTTCAGAATATCATCTTCAGTAGAATGAAAGAATACATTGCAAAAATGACATTGATAATCTCCAAATTCTACTAATGTTATTGGAGCATTTGTATTGCCTAGTATGGGGGATCCATTGTCTAAGAAAGTATTCATGGTAATTTTTGGTGGCCCTTCTTTTTGAATAGTTGGTGTTGGCTCAATAACAAGTTCTGGTTGATTTGTAATATCCCCAAATCCAAAAAATATAACGATAATAACTAAGGATGCAATTCCTGCACCTATGGCAAGAGAAGGACCATGTATCAATATTTTGAGAAATTATTTGATACATTTAGTCTTTTGCGCACTTATGATTCTCCTCCTTTGGAATTTACTCTAGAGCAAAAACTCGTAAAATTTTTAATGTGTTTGATTCTTCATTTTTTGTGTTAATTGTAACAGTCAAAATTTACTTCTATGAATTATTTGAAATCATATGTTGTATTTGGAACAATCAATGTTCATTTGAAATTCCATTTAATGAAAAATCCATATGTCATCATTAGTGATTATCCATTAAATGGTTGTATTCGATACAATAATAGTTTTGATTAATATTTTTGAATTTATTTTATTGTTTATTCAATGTTTTAACATCTATTTTTACAAATTGTTTTGAGTTTACTCTGAGAATATGGAATCAAAACTACAACTTCTTCTCTTTTTCAGACATAATTTAATCCTGAATCACTTTTTCTACAAATGATGATTCCACAAATCTGCCGTTTATGAAAATTATTCTACATATGTCTAGTTTATCTTCTGAACTTTCTGAATATGTCATGTGCGGAAATTCCTCAATAATTACCCTCGAATTATTATGTGATTTGTCATCAAAAAAATTCTATAATTATGAATTCCCTACTAAAATCAAATTGGTTTTCTATCATCTGAATTTTTTCTGTTTGTAAAATATGATATTGTTTAATAGATCAATTCATGCATAGAAAATTCATAGAAGACATGCCTAAAAATATTACAAGGAAAACTGTAAAAATTATAAATAAATTCATTTTGTGCGTCTAAAGTAATTATTCAATATTTTATAAACAATTTATTCTAGATAAAAAAGAAGGGTTAACAGTGAGTTCTAAAGAAGATGTTTTGATAGTAGAAGATAGCCCGGCTATTGGTATTCTTTTGAAACATTATCTAGAGAAATTAGGTTATACTCAAATCCACACCTGTGATACTGGCTCTGCTGCCATTTCTACATTTACTGATCTGGTTTCTCAAAACAAACAACCAATTGTTTTACTTGATTTTATGTTACCTGATATGGATGCACGTTCAATTTTGACTCAAATGTTAGAGATACAACCAAATGCTCGAGTGATTTTGGAAACAGCAACTGAAAAAGATGATGAGGGAATAAAAGAACTCATAAGGTTAGGAGTTTATCAATATATTGAAAAACCAATCAGGTTTGAAAATCTGAAAAATATTATTGAGACAATAGAACAGGAACAATCATTTTTTGAAAATGAATCAAAACAAATTGAAAACCTGAAACAAGCACAAAACAATGCCCAGGAAAAAATGGTTGATCATCTGGATTTTATTTTAAAATCTTCCAATCAGATTACTCTAAATAAATTAATTTCCATTTTGGGATTTTCAAATGATATTGTAATTGCTTATTTGGAAAAATTACAGAAAGATGGAAAAATAATCCAAATGGATAGTAAAAAAGAAATCGCTTGCAATCAATGCGACTCAGTAAAAACATCTCAGGTATTTTATTGTCCTAATTGCAAGAGTTCCAATTTTAAATTAGGAAAACTAATTGAACATTATGATTGTGGAAATATCTCTGAAGATATCGCATACCAAGATGACATGTGTCCTAACTGCAATAAAGAAATTAAAGCATTGGGTGTAGATTATAGAGTAATGCAAAATCACTATGTTTGCAATAACTGTCAAAATTTCTTCCCGGAAATTGCAACTGATTACATATGTTTAAAATGTGAAAATAAATTCAAACTTGACGAAGCTAGATGGAAAACTAGTCCTAATTACAAAGTAATCAATATGTGATTATTCCATTCTTGACTAAATATTCAATTCCTTGAACAAATGTTTTATCATCAATTTGATCACCTGCCCACCATCCAGCATTGTTTTTAATCCATTCTGGAACTGTTTGCTTGTTTAACGTTGTCTGAGATTTTTCAGTCACCTGTATTATTCCATTCTTGACTAAATATTCAATTCCTTGAACAAATGTTTTATCATCAATTTGATCACCTGCCCACCATCCAGCATTGTTTTTAATCCATTCTGGAACTAGAACAACTAAATTTGAATTTATTTTTCCTATTGAGACAATTTTGTATCCATTTTCATTAAAATCATCGATCATACTTATTAATTCACTAATTTGTTTTTGATTCAATGTGTTTACGTAAGTTGAATTTACAACCATTGCAAATTCCTGAGGTTGAATTGAAATTACTGCAAACCCATAATTTTTAATTCCCTGAATTGCTTCTTTTACTACTTGTTTACTTGAAAGTCCTTCAAAAACGTTAGTTGTTGAATTAAATTTTCCTGTAGATGCTATTTGCGGAAATCTGTACACTTCCTTTCCTTTTAATTCAAATGGTGGTTCATCTCCATTTATCAAACTTGTACTGATATGTGTGATTCCGTTTTTCTCTAAAATATCTAACGTGTCTGTATTGAATTTATTATCTGGTGGTATGAATACATGTGGTTTTATGCCAGTTGTCGATTCTATCAACTCGATTGATTTTTTGAGGTTATCATTTTGTTCTACTTTTTCATAATTGGTAAATGGGCTTAGGCCTAAACCTTTTGACGCTACTTCAAAGTTTGTTTTTGATTTTGAAATGTTTTCTTTTACAAAGTCTGTGATTTTCTTGTCATTGCCAAACGCGTTTGCAATAATTCCAATCGTTATTGGCGCCTTTTTTTCAATGAATGTATTCATAATTCCTATTTGAACTTCGTTTAGCCAGTAATCTTGAACTCCGTCTAATCTAAATGCCACACAGTTACATGTGTCAATTAATTCATTTTCTGGTATGATTACTGTGTCTTGACTTTTTTCATCTGATGTGTTTACATCGTCTTGTAAATTAATCTCCTCCATATTTCTAAAAATGTTGAATTTATTTACATCTCCAATAATGTGAATATTTTGTTGTGGCCATAATGTATTTTCAATTATATCGTTTGAAGTGATTTTTATTATGTATGAGCCAGATTTCAAATTAGAAAAATACGCATCTCCCCTATAATTTAATTCTGAGGAGTCAACATAGTTTCCTTTTAAATCTGTCAGAGTCACTTTGTATTTTTCATCATTAGAAGTAATCTTTTTCCCGCCTGCAAATAAATTCACTGTGATTAATTCTTCCACTGTTTCTGGAATATCTGTGATGATTTTCTGCTCAAATGCTAATCCTGGTTGTAGTCTAATTGGAAAGTATGATGTTAGAAATATCTCACCCAAGTATACATCTGCAACATAGTAGTTTTCTTGTTTAACTGTAGATTGAATCCAATATCGTAATGTTTTCCCATCCTCATTTGTAATTGCTTTTCTCCATTCTATGCCATCCTGTGATTTTAGAGTTACAGTGGCACCACTTATTGGGTGTCCATTTTTATAGAGAACTTCAAATTGTAATCCCCCGGAGAGCGGAATATTTATGTCAACTTTTTCTGATTTGTTTTTTACTTGAACGTATCCTACATCTGCATACATTCCATTTACATACACTTCAATTTTATACCTGTGATTCTCTGGAACCGAAATGAAATCTGGGTTTCCTTGTAGTTTTCTTTCTATTATTGGGGATTTGTTAAAATCTTGGTACACTATTATTTTTACATCGTTATGATCAGCAATGTCTCCATTCGTGTATTTTATTTCTAATTGAATTGTTTCTAGTTCTTCTGAAAATACATTATTTGATGAAATTATCCCTGTAAAACACATGATCATTGCAAATATTATCCAAAGTCTCCTTTCTTTCAATTCATACTCCAATTCTTTTTGCACTTGTCCAAGTAGCTTTTTTGTTTCGTAGTTGCTCTATAATTGCTTTTAACAATAAAGCATCCACAATTTGCTTAAATCCAAATACCAGAAATCCTGCATACCAAAGCAATTTTGGATCTTCATCATCTATTCTAATTGCTAAAGCACACATGAGATAATGAACAATGGTAAAAATCAATGATACTTGAAGAACATACAAACCGTCTCCTAAAATTACTCCTAAAATTGCGTTTATGGAAGCAGTAAATCCGATTATGGGAGTAATTACCATGCCTAAAAACAAATATGGCAATGATAATCTCTGCAGATACCCGAATCTTGGATTAGTTAATGCGTCTGCATGTCTTTTTAAAACCTGAATATTTCCACGATACCATCTCTTTCTCTGAGCAAAAAAATCTTTTAGAGTATTTGGTGCTTCTGTATATGCTGTAGCCTTTGAACTTCCTTGAGTGATCAGGCCGGCTTTAAGTAATTTTATAGTCTGATCAAAATCTTCCACAATTGTTTCTTTACCATATGAACCAGCTTCAGTAAGTAACGATTTTTTAAATGCACCTAGTGCTCCAGGGACGATTGTGATTGAACCGAAAACATCAAATGCTCTTCGAACAATTTGAATTCCCGTTATGTATTCAAGTGCCTGACATTTTGTAATCCAATTCATTCTGTTTCTGACTTTGATATTTCCTGCTACTGCTGCAACATGTTCATTAATTTCAAACCCTTTCACAATTTCTTTTAATGAATTACGTCCAATGATTGTGTCAGCGTCAACTATCACAATGATTTCACCAGTAGAATAAACTAAACCGTAATTTAATGCAGACGCTTTTCCTCCATTTTCTTTATGTAATACTTTAATTTGGTCTTTGTATTGTGTTGCAATACTCAAAGTTTTATCGGTGCTACCATCATCTACCAAAATAATTTCTTTTTTAGGATATTTCGTTTCTAGCAATCCCTCTATGGTATTTTTGATTACTTTTTCTTCATTATATGCAGGAATTATTATTGAAATTTTTGGGTATGATTTGACATCATCTTGTGTGTCTTCGCGGTATTTGCTCAACACTGCCATTGGTACAAATAACATTGTAGACCAAAAGGAAATTGTCATTGCCCAAAGTAAAATTATTCTGACTGGAGATTCAAGCAAAGTATATCCCTCATATGCAATCAAACCCCCAATCAAAAATGGCGAACCCAATAAAAATAATAAAAAGATAGAGGGAGCACGTTTTGATTTTATGTTTTTTGAATAAAGTTTGTTTCTTGAACCTATAATGTGATATATTGTCATTGCACCGCCTAAACTCATAGCTATCATGCTAATTGGCCCTAAAATGAAATATACTGACGTACACAAAAATACAAAGATTATCCCTGTTATGACAAGTTGAATAGGATCTTTTCCATTTCTGCGTTTTTCTTTGTTTTCTAATTTCTCATCGTTTGAAGGTTGATTTTTAGATTTATCTGCTATTAATTGAATACAATTTCCATGATACCATTTTTCTTCACATCTTGATGATTTTTCATCTAATTTTATCTCATTACCGCAGGTTGAACATTTAATTAGATTTGGATTTGTGAACACGGAATTATTTTTTTTGAGAATTCGTGTACTGGTACTCTCAAAACTATTCACATCCATTGGAATTTTTATCCCCAATAATCTTTTAAGATACATGCTATCCGAATTTGTAATCTCTTTATTCTGCCTGATCCTTTTTAAAATATGATGATTTCGCCCCCAATCACCTTTTGATTGCTCAATTGCTTTAGATAATTTGATGATCAGGGAATTTTTGTCCAATTTTTATTGTTCTTAATCTCAAATTTTGGATTATATGTGATCTCGTCATTAAAATTTCCCTTTATGTCTATTTTTTGACATCTATTCGTGCTCTAATTATCCTCATGTTTTTTTATTTCTTCACTCATGTTTTCATCAAATAATTCAGGATTTTCTTCTTGTGCTTTTTTCATGAGTTTTTTAAAAGTAATTGGGTCTTCTCTTTGCAGATTCAATAAAATCTCCCCAATGGATTCATCTAGATTACTCATACTATTGAATTGTAATTCATGTATTTTTATTGTTCTAAAATAACAGGAGAATCACTCTTCGGATTCTTCATACTCTTCATCTTGTTCATAGTTTTCTTTAAGTTCAAGTTGATGGGTCTCTTCCTTCATCTCTTCATGATCTAAATCTTTTAATTTTTTTCTGATTCTTCAGACATGTTATATTTTTAGTAATCTCACATATTAGTAAATTGACAATTCTCAATCTTGAAAGTTTGTTTTTATATCTCCATATTTAGACTCTGAATTTTTTGAATTATTTTATCATGATCTGCATCATTATCAATGGATAAAATAAGTAACCCATCATCTAAAAAGAGGGTGATGAGTTTTACTAGTTCTTTTGAAGTTATCATCCAATTGGTCTTTCCTAATGAGTCATCAAACATTTCTTCCATGCTTGCTTTAACTGATATTTGATAGTGTGCCAGATTGCTCATCTCATCATCAAGTAATGGTTTTGAATTCTCTCTTCTCACAAATGCTGTTATTTTCCTTTTTTTATTCTACCTACAAATCTGATAGATTCATCTAAACTGAGAATTCTTTTGTAATCTTTTTTTGAATCCCCTGAATCTAGCAGATCCAAGTAAATTTTATCCAGATGTTCCTCTATTTCCTTACCTTTTCCCATAAAATTTATTCAAATCATATTCTAGATAATTGTTTTTCCTTGATAAGATCTATATTTTTTATTTTTTTATTATTAAAATGCTGTAATTTTCTAATCTTGACCCGTGTAAATCATTTTAGAATCTAAATAAATGGGTCAAATATATGGATTTTATGAAAAAAGTTTTTGTTAATGGGTATGGTTCCATCGGCAGTAGAATCACTTCATTTCTAAAGGATGATCCAGAAATCACAGTTATTGGAATAGGCAAATACTCTCCAGATGAAAAAGTAGAAACTGCTATTTCAAGAGGTTTAAACGTATTTGTCCCAGCAAAAAAATTAAAAGATTTTTCGAGTTATAATATTTCTGGAACTATTGAATCTGCATTAGATGATTGTGATTTGGTCATTGATGCTGCCCCCGGTGGACATGGATACAAAAATAAAAAAATCTTTATGAGCCAAAAAACATTCCTGCGATTTATCAGGGCGGAGAATCTACTGTGGGTTCTGAGGCAGTTTCAGATTTACTGTTTAATTCTAGAGTGAATTATGTTCAGGCATTAGGTAAGAAGCATGTGATGCAAGGAAGTTGTAATGTGACTGGAATGGGCAGAATTTTAGAACCCATGCGTGATAGATTTGGTGACAAGTTAATCCGATTTGATGTTACGTTAATAAGAAGATGGGCAGATATTGAGCAAACAGAAAAAAAGATTACAGATACCATAGAAATGACACAATCTCCACATCATGGTGATGATGTTAAATTGTATTTTGGAAAAGATGCTCCTTTGTATGTTCGTGCAATCAAAGTTCCAACAAGACAAATGCACTTACATATTATGGATATTCGATTCAAGGATATTGCTCCAAAACCTTCTGAAATTCATGATGTTTTCACTAACGAATTTGGTGTAGCTACATTATGGACTGCAAAAGGAACTAAGGATGTAAGAGACTGTGCTCAAAATATGGGTTTTAATTTTACAGATACCAATATGATTCACATTCATGCTAACATGACTACTTCTATCGGAGATACTGTTCAAATGATGTATTCTGATGATCAAACAGGTATCGTCATACCTGAAAACCACATGCTCATGCAGGCAATGCTGTTTGAAAAATCATATGAAGAATCCTTTGCTCATACTGAATCAATTTTTCATATGAATGAGAAAAAACAAAAATTACAAGAATACTTCGCTAAAAAATAATTTTATTTGTTAATTCGTTCTATTCTGATTTTTTCGGGGATGTTTTTTGTAACTTTCTCTACTATGATCCTAATACTGTCAATCTCTAATTTGTCTCCTTCTTGAGGTATGTCTTGTAATCTCTCATGAAGTAAACCATTAAGTGTACTGTAATCATCCCCTTCTGGCAAATCAACTTTAAAAATTTCATTAATTTTTTCTATTTCTATTCCACCATCTGTCTCAATCGTGTTTTTATCTATGACATAATGATCAGCTTTTGGGGATGCGTCTGTCTCATCTTCAATATCACCAATAATTTCCTCTATAAGATCTTCTAATGTAACCAACCCTTCTACACCCCCATGTTCGTCAACTACTATTGCCAGATGGGTTTTTCTTCCTTTCATTTCTTTTAGTAATGAACTAACCATTTTCTCTTGTGAAACAAATACAGGATCTCTTGAAACTTGTTCTAATGTTTTCATTTGATTATCTGATTCTAATTCTTTTAGAACATCCTTGACATGAATGAATCCAATAATGTCGTCATTTGTCTCTCCAAAAATAGGGATTCTTGAATGTACATTTTGATTAATTAGTGGTAATGCTTCAAATAACAACATTTTAGCAGGAAGAGTGAACATTTTTGTTCTTGGAGTCATCACGGTTCGGATCACTGTATCATCAAACTCTAATGCACTGTGGACAAGATCACTTTCATCTTTTTCCAGCGCTTTGTCTGCTAGTCCTTGCTCTACAATCCCTTTGATCTCATCCTCTGTTATTGGAGGAGAATTATAACTACTTCCAGTTAATTTTACCATGCTTCTAGTGATGATTTCAAATAATTTTACAACGGGCCAAAAGATGTAGCTGAAAATTAGCAACACCCGTGCAAATCGTAAAGCAATCTTTGTGGCATTTGCATTGCAATATGTTTTTGGAGTAATTTCTCCAAAAACCAATATCAAAAATGTCATTACTCCCACAGCTATCCCTAAACCATCATTTCCAAAAAGTCTCATTGCTATACTGGTGGCAAACGCTGATGAACCTACATTGACAAGATTATTTCCTAGATTTACGCTAGACATCATCCATCCTGGATTGTGTTTTAGTTTGTAGAGCGCCTCCGAACCTTTCACTTTTTGTTTTCTTAATTGGTTTACTTTGGAGTTTCTTGTACCTACAAGGGCTACTTCTAAACCACTAAAAAAACCAGAAAGTCCTATCAGAACTGCGAGTATGGAGATTTCAATCCAGAGATCTACCATGTTGTTCTCCTAGAAAATTTCTCACAATAAAGACAATTTCTCATTTAGTATTTTTGCACCATCTTTGGGTTGAATTGTTTTTACAAAACATGAATTTAACTCTTAATGTCAAAAAAACATTCAAAATTTAATCATGCCTATCACAGTGACTAGCTTTTTGGCGGTATAGCAAATTTGTTTTGTGGATTTTGATGGTATTCTACTGGGAGCATGGCATCTTTTTGCCTTCCTGTGAGAATTCCTACAACCACATCGTCTTTTTTGATAATTTCCTGATTCATCAATTTTTTAATTCCTACAACTGATGCTCCAGATGCCATCTCGCAATCAAATCCGTTAAGACCTACAACTGACATGCCGTCTAACATCTCTGAATCTGAAACTGTGGTTGCCACTCCGTTAGAAAATTCTAACGCACGTAAACCTTTCAAAATATTTGCAGGTCTGCCTATTTGAATTGCAGTAGCTTTCGTTTTAGGTTTCAAACCTTCTTTATCTAAATGATTATAGTATCTTGAAATTAATTCAGTGTTTGGCCTTCCTTTATTCCATCTAAGTTCCTCTCCTTCAAATTCACCGTTATACAAATCAGATAAAGTACTGGCACCTTCAGAATTTATTACTGCAATTCTTGGAATTTTTTTTATCCATCCCCATTCATGTAATTCCATTAATGCTTTACCGCAGCTTGAAGTATTTCCTAATGCTCCTCCAGGGTAGACAATCCAATCTGGAGATTCCCAATTAAGATGCTCTAATGCTCTAAACGGAATTGTTTTTTGCCCTTCGATCCTAAATGGATTTACAGAGTTTACTGTGTAACCTTCATGATTTTGTGCATCTTCTAATGACTGTTTTAATGCATCATCGAAATTCCCATCAACTTGAATTATTTGTGCTCCAAATTGATATGCTTGACTTAATTTTCCAGGAGCAATTTGTCCTGCAGGAATATACACATCACAGTTTATTCCCTCGTTTGCTGCAAACATTCCTGCTGAAGCAGATGTGTTTCCTGTTGATGCACAAACAATTTTTTTAGCACCCACCATTTTTGCATGTGTTACTGCTGTAGCCATGCCATTGTCTTTAAAAGACCCACTAGGATTGTATCCTTCAGGTTGTAACCATAGATTATTGTTTGAAATTCCTACAAAACCTGCAACTTTTGACATTTGGTATGGTTTTGACTGTCTTCCTTCTGCACCGTCTAGTGAAACTAGGTATTTTGAACATTCTTCAATATTTTCTGTATCTATCTGACAAAAATTTAGTAAATCTCTGAATCTCCAAACTCCGCTTTCATTGAAAATACTACCTTGGGGATTTCGTCTACTTTCAAACACTTCTTTTAGGGTTACTGGTGGTTTGTTCTTGTATTTCACATCTAATAAGTGGCCTTTTTCACATTGTACGTTTGTACTTTGAATAGAATATTCTAGTCCGCATTGTGGTTCGATACATTTTAGATAAGCATCACCCTGCATTGTACTTACAGATAATTAGTGATAATTTAAAGCAAATGTGCAATTTTTACACAAGTCAAGCTATTTTTCCTAAACTATAGATTGGATAAATATTAAAAATTTACATGGTAACTCATAATGAATATCTCAAAAACATCCTTTCACATGTATTGGATTCTTATGATTTTCTCAAAGAAATTAATGATAATCCTGGAGATCTGGAAGTTATTAAGAAAGAATTGCTTAAAATCAACGGATTCATCAAAGTAATGACTAACAATATTGATTCTGACAAAATACAATCTTCAGATTTTAAGCCACTAAAATCAAAATTCAGACATTATTTAGAAAATTATTTCTTTGAAAAAGAAATTGAAACGATGTCTCCATTATATTCAAATGATTTACATAGAGTCAAAAATATGAGATTGAAGATATTAGAATCTTTAGAAGACAAAAAAATGATTAACGATGTTAAAGAGTTGTTTGAAAGAATATGACTGATGCAAAAAAATGTATTCTGTGTGGGTGTAGGGATCATAAACTATTTGGATGTTCAAAACATATTTCAAAAAAATGTACTTGCTATGATGGAAACAAATAGATCTAAAAGATTATTTTCGTTTAGGACCAGATCTCTCGTGGAAATTCAAACAACATTTACATTCTTTTTCGAGACATTCTGATTCGCTAAGATGACCACAAATTCCACATTCGCAGCTTTTTGACATGATAATAGTTATTTTGTTTAGAATATAATTTCTCCCCCAGTTTTTTATGAGTTTAAGGTCAAATGAGGTTATTTTTTAGATTTTGATTTCTTCACTGGCTTTTCTTTTTCTTCCAGTTCTTTTTTGATTTCCTCTGCTTTGTTCTCAACTGCTTTGATGATCTCTTGAATTATCCCATCTAGATCACTATCTTCAGCTTCAGGCTGTACAGTACTTGCAATTTCATTAATTGTTGTTGAAATTTCTGAACTCACATCCTCAAAACTCTCTGGATCTTCGTACGCTGCATTGTATAGATCTTTGAGGTTATTTACATGACCAATTACTTGCTCAGTCAACACTACTTTGTAATTAGTACCGTTAACATCAAATTCTTTTGAACTCATACCAGTTTTTGAATTTCTTTTGTTTATAATGTTTTTCAGAGAATACTGATCAATTATGGATAAATTTTATCTTTAAAATTGAATGTAATCTAATGCTGCAGCATCGCTGATTAGTCTAGTGTGTTTTGATCCAACAACATATCCATTTTTGATATCTCCTGCAGGAATCCATCTATTTGTAGACGAATAATGTCTTTTTTCAGCTAATTCTCTTTCAATTGATTCTATATCAAATTCAGCCTCTTCAACTTCTTGAGTTGTAAGATGTTTTACAGTAACAAGAATTTTTGTAACCTTGACTCTGTCACCAAATTTCCATTTTGATGCAGGATTCTCATCTGAAACTTCTAATACTTTGATCTTCATCTGTTTTTTGCCAAATGCGTCATGACTGATCAATACTCTTTCATCAGTAAATTCTTCAAAACTTCTTCTTGAATTTACTTCTGCATCTGAAACTGTCTCTAACAAAGATTCTACACTTTTGTCAATTGATTCCATATTGGTATTATCTTCAGACATGATTACCTTGTACTTTTATCCTTAAAAAACAATTTGAATTGAAGACTTGGTTAGGCACTATGTCGTTGCTTTGTCTTGAAGGGCATTGTACATTCTTTGAGTGAAATTTCCTTTCTAATCCCATTAGTTTTTGCGAAAAATTTCCCATCGTAGTTACAAACACAATCTGAAATTTCCAATGATTCATCCCATATCTTGAAAAACTCTCTTAATTCTCGACTTTCATACTCTCCTACCCCTATTCTTTTTTTTGAGAGAAACTTGAATGCTAAAATGACATTTCTTTTTTTGTAAATATCAAATGTCTTAATCCATGACAGACATCGTTCTATTTGATCTGCAGGCACTGGAAGAGACGTACTAGTACCTGATTTTGCCTCAATTGTAAATATGGTGCTATTATCAGTATTTACCGCCAATACATCCGGTAATGCGATACTTGGAGATCCCAATCTAAATGCCTTCCAATTGTCTGTACTGTTAAATCGTTTCACTATGGTGTCTTCCCATTGATATCCTCTTTGTCTTCTTGTTCTGGCAGCTTTTTGATTATTTGTTTTAGATTTCTCTACGAAATTACTTTTTGCAATTGTTAATACCCTTGTTTTCATTTTCATCTACTTATCCTCATATTAGATATAGTAAAGTAGGTAATTATACAATAACTCAACAAAATATTAGAAAATAGTCATATCCGTCTCAACATTTTTAAAATAATAAAAACAAACAATTCCTGATTCAGAAATGAATTTCGGTGGCTATTGTTAACCAATAATTCTGAAGTCATCGAACAATCTCAAATAAATAAAATACTATTGTTTTAGAGATATTGTATTGGATGAGATAATTATTGAGAAATTGATGGAGAGGAGAGATTTTTATCTTTATACACTGAAACATCTCGAGTTCCAATTTTTAACTGATTCTATCTCCGAAGGAAATGCTGAGTACGAGAAAGTAAAAACATCTGCCACTAATCAATTAAAAAAATAGAACAAGAAATTGCTTTTCTCTTATCCAAAAAAGAAGTTTAATTAACAATGAGTTTATCAAACCCATTTACTGATATTTCTCATGTTTGAGGAACTTGTTGCAAATTTAGTTCATCTAAAACAAGATTTTGCAAAGAATTATTCTGGCAGTGCACATATCCAAGAGGTAATTCCTTTATCTGATTCAGAAAAATTCCCAATAGACAAGAATCATTTACATTTGCTACATGATTTTGCTCAAAAAAATCCAATCTATTTTAATTCATATGAGCAAACTATTTCAAAAATCCCATGTGTCGTTTATGAGGGGGACATAAACGAGTATTGGCTTAACAGTATCAAACATGGCTCTAGCTGTCAGCCATTCTATCCAACATGGATAATGTCTGCATATTTGATGACATCGATTGCAAAAATATTGGGATATGGTGAATTAATAGACATTGGTTCGGGTGATGGTCGTATTGCATTTTGTGCAAATTTTCTAAAATTGCAATCACATAGTATTGAAATTGATGAAGGATTGGTAGAACTACAAGACAACATTAGTAAAATAACCAATCAAAACTTTGATCCTATCTGTGTAGATGCATTAGAGTTTGATTATAGTACCCTAGAGTTAACTCATCCCATATTCTTCATAGGAGGACTTGCACAAATGGGGGGAGATATTTTAGCAACCAATATCATTGATAAAATAAATTCAATTCCAAATCTTAAAAGTAAAACAGGTATAGTGTTTGCTGGAACTCATTCAAAAAGAAATCTCTCAAGCAATTTGACAAATGGGGGTTGGAGTAACTTAATTGAAAAACATGATCTTAAAGTAACAAACACAGTTTCATTACCCACTGTTTGGACATTTGATCAATTAGTGGATACCCCATACATCTACACAAAATTTAACTAACGTGAAAAAAATAACTCCCATTTGAAATTCCACATTTTGAAATCTTGACTTTTTGACCGATTTCAGGAATTTTTAAAATTTTTGCTAACACTCGAATATTTTTCTCAAATTCTACTAGACAAAAATATTCGTTATTCTGTCTGGAAAACTCTACAATTTTACCCTCAAATTCCCCTTTTTTTAGATTTACGATACCAAAACATTGATTACAAAATTCTGAGGGCGGCCAAATAATTTTATTACATGATCTACATTCTGGAATTGAAAATATGCCTTTTGACAAATCAGATTCAAAACTCATTTTTCTAAAACCAGCACCGTTGAAGAAGTTGCTGCAGCTGACATGTTGTGAACTAATCCTGTTTTTACATCATCAACTTGTCTTTTACCTGCATTCAGTTGTAGTTGTTGAGTGATCTCTATGGTTTGAGCAATACCTGTTGCACCTAGAGGATGACCGCATCCTATTAGTCCTCCACGAGGATTGATTTTGAAGTTATTTGTATCCCAAAGATCTTTTATCATGGCAATACCTTTTCCAGGTTTAGAGAAATTTAGGGATTCTAATGCCATCGGTTCACATACAGAAAACGCATCATGAATTTCTGCAACATCCATATCAAGAATATGTTTATTTGCCATTTTCAAGGCATTGTTTACTGCAATCTTTGTCGACTCCATTGAATTCAGTGATGTGTTTTTTGTAAAACCTGCTGACGTAGTTTTTGCCCAATACCTGTAATCCATACTGGTGTTTCTGCAGTCTTTT
>NZ_AEXL02000023.1 GCF_000242875.2 Candidatus Nitrosopumilus salarius BD31
AATATGGACATGTTTGAATCAGTTACAAGCAAATCTGATGGGTCAGGCGTATTGCTTCCGAATTTTGATAGTGTGATGCTTAGAATGTCAGATATGGACATTTGATTATTAGATTCCAATGAATAAAATTCTGGAAATACAATTTCATTAAAATTAATTTCAGGTTGATCGTTATTAGGAATTGGAATATTAACAATATTTTCTTGTGTAATATTTTCTTGTGTAATATTTTCTTGTGTAATATTTTCTGAATTTAATGTAGCAAGAGTGTCAGTGCTATTATCCATATCTGCAAATGCATAACCCCAATAAGATGAAGATATGGACAGTGGAGTAATTACAGCAGAAGAAACAAGTAATGTAACAAAAATTAAAGTAAAAAATTGTTTTAGATGATAAAATTTAATTTGCTCATTATCATAACGAATTAAAATAAAACCTGCAAAAGGTATCAATAATATTAATAATATTGGATTTTCAGGATCAAAAATTTGATCATTTATAAAATCAATATTAATTTGTGGGGAAATAATTTGTTCTGCTGAAATATAATTTGAAATTAAATTATCAGGATTTAAATTTGAAATTAAATTATCAACTTGAGAAAATAAATAATTGAATGATAAATCAAAATGATTTATCATTTCATCCTCAGTTATATCAAATTCATAATATGCAAAAGTTGATGGGGAATATTTTTCTAATAATTTTAATTCATTAATTTTAATTTTTGATTGTCTATCAAAAATTCTTTCCATTAATGCTTTTCTATCTGAATCATGTTTGATTAAAGTGAAATCTTCTCTTGTTGATTCATTTACTACGGAAATTTTTCTTCTAATGAAACATTAAACTGTTTAAATTTTTGAACTTGCTTTTTTGTTTCAGCAAATCCAATGTCTTCTTTAAGATCAATTGTAAAGTGTTTTGATTTTAAAATAGGTACAAAATTTTCTGAAACTAATTCTGCAGAAACAAAATTAGTTTCAGATGAAAGTGTCGACAGAACCAAAATCAAAATCATGGATATGGCTAAAGATTTCAGAACTGTTCACCTCCAAAAATTTTTGGATATGGAAATGAAGCTGAGATATCTCTAGAGAATTGAATTTCTACATAACATATGTTAGTAGTTGTACTAAATTCAAATGCCATATCCAATAAAATTTAATCAGATCAAAGCATAAAGATCGAGGAAAAATTATGTAATGATTAGATCCATCTTGGAGCTTTTTGATTTTACAGATACCATTATGGAATTACAAAAAAATGAAGGATTTGATGGGTTAATTTAGAGATAAATCAAAAATGTAACAAAAAATAAAAATCGATTTAATTTTATTCATTATCAAAAAATTAATTCAATATTGTAAAAAATAAGATGTCATTTAGATTACATTTTATTCGATTCAAATTTGGAAATTTTGTTTTTAATTCCAAGATGTTTTAATTTTTTTCAAGTACTTCAATCTTTCCTGAAGTGAATATTTGTAATGAATTCTTTTTTTATTGTAAATGAAGTATTTTTTTTTACTTTTTAGATATAGAATTATTTGGATCAATAAAACACACATGTGGAAAAATTTCTTTAAGAAATTTTGAAAGAAAAGGTAAGTGTGTGCTTGAAAGTATTACAACATCGATTGAATGTTTAGAAAGTTTTGAAGTTAATGATTTTCTAATAAAATTCTTACAAAGATCAGGATCTGAATAAAAATTTCCATGTTCAACTAAATCAACAAGTGGTGATGCATTGATTTGAATGATTTTGATATCATCCATTTCAAATTTTTTTATATATTTATCAAGTAACTTGCTTTTTACTATAGATTCTGTTGCCAATATAGCAATCGAATTTGATTTTGTGATTTTTTTTGCTTCATTTAATGGTGGTAATACAGTCAGAATATTTTTTGTATGTGAATCTAATGTAAGAGATAATGTGTTAGATCCGACTATTATGAGTTCTGGCATGAATGCATTTTGAAGAATGGATATAGTTTGCAGTGTAATGTTTCTTAATTCATTGACAGATTTTTTTCCATATGGAAAGTTTTTGGAGTCAGCAAAGTAGATTATGTCACATTTGAACTGCTTCTGTATTGATTTTATAACCGATAGTGAACCTAATCCGGAATCAAATACAGCTATTTTTACCATTGAACACTAATTACATAAAAGATCATTTAGATTTTTGTGAGCTAAATTAACCCCAAAGTCGATCTAAATACACACCGTCCATTAAGACTAAATTTCTAAACAAACCAACATGCCAAACTTCGATAAAACTTGGGCTCATCAAGAGACCCAAAGTGTAACTGGCAAACTCCGTGAAGCAGTAAAGCCTCAAGGTGCATTGAAACCACGAATTCAAACTGCAGTAAACAAACTACAAGTCCAAATCTCAAAAATGGACTCTATGTTAGGTAAACTGCATGAAAGAGATGCGCAACTCTTTCAGAGAGTCGTAACTGCAATGCAACAACATGATACTAGCACAAGTAGAGTTTTGTCTAACGAATTAGCTGAAATTCGTAAGGTTACAAAGATGCTCGGCAACGCAAGAATGTCATTAGAACAAGTCCAACTAAGACTGACAACTATTCATGATCTTGGTGACGCTATGGTAGCAATTGGACCAGCGATGTCTACAATGAAGGGATTGAAGTCATCACTAGGAAGATTCATGCCAGAAGCAGATTCAGAACTGAACAGTATGACTCAGACACTTAATGGACTCATGATGGATTCTCTTGCAGGAGACTCATTTAGTATGGAGTCTGCCGCTTCAAGTGAAGAAACCGAAAAGATTCTTCAGGAAGCATCTGCAGTAGCTGAGCAACAGATTGGAGACAAATTCCCATCTGTACCATCTTCAACCGGACTTTCGTCACAATCCTCTACTTCCTTTGAGTAGTCAGGAAGCGACGAAGTTCATTCTTTTTCATTTTCATAATTCTTTTAGAGTTTTTAGTAATTTTGGATCTTCAAATATTTGAGATTCAGGATAACAGTTTAACATTTTTCCATTATCAATATTATAAAATTCCCAATTATCACAGTCTTTATCATATTCGTATGGATCAGTATTTTCAAATTCCCAGTCAAAGCCGTTAGATATTGATTGTTCAGGATAGTTATGACCTCGGATTAAGGTAATAGTATTTTCTTCATAATTTACGTCAATCTTTGCATATAATGCATTTGGATAGAGATAGATTACATTTGGATGAGATGTTATAGCATCAAACTCTTTTTGTGTTACATATTCATTGTGTAATAAAATTACTTTGTCAAAATCTTTTAGAATTTTTGGATTTTTATCAATCTCAATATCACTTAGAAATTTATAATTTAAAAGTTTTAGAACTTGTGCACTATTTCCACCGATTTCTGTTCTAAGTATTGATTTGATTGGAATAGTCAAACATTCTTCATTACATTCTCCCTTGTAGAAATTGTAAAAACCAGGTTCGTTATATGCAGCTGCGGTGAAAATAGGAAAAATCACAATTGTTTTTTCATCAGTATTCATTAATTGATTATAAAGTGAATGGTTATCATCATTTAGTTCAAAGAAAAGTCTAGTATATTTTTGAAGATTTTCATCTATAATATACTCACCTCTAACTCCACTAATTTTAAAAATTGAATTCATTGGCAATTCAATCAAGTCTGTATTTTTTGTTTCTATATTAAAATTGAAAAAATTCTTTGATAGTTCTAAATTACTTTCTTTGATAGTGATATTTGAGTAATATTGTGCTAAAAAAATTAATCCTATAGTTATTGGAATAATTAAAATCAAGAAAATTTTAAAATTTATTGCCAAAGTTTTTCCTTAAATGTAAATTTTTTATTTAAAATAAAATTACTAGATGCTCCAGTTAAAACACCAATACCTAATGCAGTTGTATATACCCAACTGTAATGATCAACTAATGAAAACACAACACCAAGTTGAACTAATGCGCCAAGTGAACTAAACATAAGAAATTTTGAATATTGTGAAATTGTTTTTTTGAATGAAAAGTTTCTATCTCCAAATGTCCACCATTTATTTAAAACAAAATTTGATGTCATTGATGCGATAATTCCTAAAATATTAGCATGTAAATACCAAATTTCTGCTATTCCTCCAGAAAACATTAGTGTAACAAGATAATTTATTACAAATCCTAATGTGCCAATAGTGTAAAATCTACTTGCTTTTGAAAAAAATTTTACTGAATTTCTTTTTTCATTATTTTCTTCTAAAGTATTTGAACGATATAATTTCCAAACTGATTTGAGATAATCAATAATTGTAAAAAAATCTAATTTACTTGAACCAAAAGTTCGATTTTGAAATGTATAAGGTATTTCTTTGACATTAAGGCCCTTTTTTTTAACTAGGATTTCTAAAAGTATTTTGAATCCTATTGCATCAAAATTTAATCCTTGTAATATTACTTTTCTAAAAGCAAAAAATCCTGACATCGGATCATTAGTTTTAACATTAAGACATTTTTTTGCAATGATTGTTGCAATTTTACTTAGAAACTTTCGCCTTTTGTTCCATCCATTGATCTGACCACCAGTGATGTATCTGGACGCAACTACCATATCACATTGATATTTCTTTAATGTTTCAATCATTTTTGGAATTATTTGAGGTGGATGTGATAGATCACTATCCATAACAACAATTGTATCACCTGTTGCACGTTGTATTCCACTTAGAATTGCTGAACTTAATCCGTTTTTGGTTGTTCTATGAATAATGTTAATTGTATATCCAGCTATTTTTTTGACATTTTTCAAGTAATCATCTACAATTTTACCAGTACCATCAGGAGAATTATCATCCACAACTATTGCTTCAGTTAGGATATTTTTGGGAAATATATCACTAAGAGATTTTAATACTTTTAAGATATTTTGTGACTCGTTATAGGTCGGAATGATTATTGAAATATGAGGTTTTTTTTCAATCCTAGTTTCAGCAGTCATTTGCTTTGAAGGATAGATTAGTAGTTATTAATTTTTATTAAAAATAATATGCTTTAGCCACTGTTTTTTGATATCCTGAAATTTGTGATTATCGTAATTAACATAATCATTGGAATAAGGGAAGAAAGAAAAATTGAGAAATTGAATTCAGGAAGGGAATTATCAGGAGACACTAAATCTCCCCATTGACTTGGACTAGAAATTGAAGTTTGATTTTGTATATTGTATGGCCATGAATAGTAATTTTGCGAGTGTGCATCAAAAACTGAAATGTAAAAACCATAGTTATTTGAACGTCCCAATACGTCTAATGGAATCTTAAACTCATAGCTTGCGTGAGGAATTTTACTATATCGATCATATTTATCAGATGCAGTTCCCTTTGCGAGAAAATTTTTATCATTAGGAATTTTATCAAAATATTCATTAATTGAAGAAGCATTATTTCCTTGATATGTAAATGAATTTTTTGCATCAAGTGTAGTGGAGAAACAATAATCATCAGATTGTGGAATTATATTTTTATCATTTTTTTGTGTCAAAACAAACAATTGCACTATCATAATTCTCATCAATATTTGTATCACTTGCAAAATTAATTTGAACATAAATAAAATTTTCTTGATGACCTGTTCTTAAGTGAATTTCATTTCCATCTTCAAAAACAAGTCGGTTATAGCTAGATTGTTTCCATTCATATGAATCAGTCCATTTTCCATCAAAAACCACTTGATCTAAATTAGACGAGATAGAGATTAGAATAGGATCTTCAGCATAGATTTCATCAAAAAATATAGGAAAAAATAAAATTAAAAATAAAACATTAAGTAATTTTAGTTTGTTTTTCATTGACTTTGTTTATTCGCTTATCTAATAGAAAAATTTTTTAGTCTTTTTATACTAGAACTGGATTAAAAAATTATGAATAAAGGAGTCATTATTGGGATAATAGCAATAATTATTATTGCAATTGGCGTACTTGTAGTTTCAGGCAATAGTTCAGATAGTATTGATGAGATATCACTTGACAAAGATGTTAGTGAAGTTTCTGTTGATGAAAATATCATAAATAAGCCTAAACAATTTACAGTAGGATTAGATGAATCGGTAGGATTTACAGAGGGAGATTAATTTTCTAAAATGATCCATTTTGGAGCTATTATTTAGAATAATTTACCAGAATGCCTATAAGTTAATTTATCTATAAAATTTTAATGAAAAACACAACTGGCATTGGTATGTTAGCAGCAATCACACTTGCCATAGGAATGGTTGGAGTCAACTTTTCAGATGGTATATTTGATTCGCAAAGTAATACTGCAACTTCTTATTCAGAAGGCGCAGGTATTCTAGGACATATTGAAGTCATACACACTGATAGCGAAGGAAATATTCTTTCATATCAACAAACAGACAATGCAATTGTAAATGACGGAAGAAACTGTACTGCTATGTTACTATTTGGAGCAAACACTGGTTGTACTGCTGGTACCGCAACAGCTTTAGGAAAGTATACAGTAATTGGAATCAGTAATGGTTCTGCATTAGCAGCTACTACTCTAAACACTGTTTTACCTGCAGAAATTACAGTAGGTGATGGATTAAATGCTGTAGCTGGTAGTTTGGGTACGTTTACAAACTCAAGTGCCAACTCTGATCCTGCAATACAAAGAATAACCACTCAGTTCACGTATTCTTCATCTGCAACTCAAACTGCAAATCCAATAAATTCAGCAGGCTTGTTTAATCAAACTGCTCTTGGTGCAGATAGAGGTGTATTTGCATTAAAGAACTTCCCATCATCAGTCAGCATGAATCCAGGTGATCAGTTAACGGTTAACTGGGACATTACAATTGATGGTTCAGACACAGTATCTTAGTCGTCTAAATCTATTTTTTATTTTTTATTTTTCTATAGCCATGGCTAAAGTTTTTGTCGTATAATTTGGAATACTCATACGTTTCAGGATCAATGACATCACTGATTATAACAATTGCTGTTCTAGTGATTTTTTCATCATGGACTTTTTTGACAATATCATCCAGAGTTCCTTTGATTATTTTTTGATCATTCCAGCTTGCACGATATACAACAGCAACTGGTGTTGTTCTTTTGTAGCCACCTTCTACTGCTTCCTTTACAAGTTTGGAAAGTAAGTGAACACTTAGATAAAAAATTAAGGTTGCCTTGTGTTTTGCAAGTTCAGAGATTCTTTCACGTTTTGGGACTTTGGTTCTTGATTCTGCTCTTGTAATAATAATTGTTTGAGTCACACCAGGTAGTGTCAATTGTGTTCCAAGTGCTGCAGCTGAGGCTAAAAATGCAGTAACACCAGGTACAACAATTGATTTGATTCCTTTCTTTTCTAAATTATCAATTTGCTCTTTGATTGCACCGTAAATTGAAGGATCCCCGTCATGTAATCTTACTACAAGTTTGTCTTTTTTTGCATTTTTGTATAGTAAATCAAAAATTTCTTCTCTGACTAGTTTTGCAGCGTCATGTAACTTTCCTTTTTTGCAAAGCTTCAAAATCGGATCAGGAATCAATGATCCTGAATAAACTATAATGTCGGCCTTTTGAATTAATTTTTTGGCTTTTACAGTAATTAGTTCTGGATCCCCTGGACCGCAGCCAACAAAGAACACATCAGACACGTTTTACCACCAAAATTGAAAAGTATTTTGTAGTTAATGTATCATCATTTACTTCACCCAAAGTCATTTTTCGAATGATTTCATTTTCTGTTCCAAGATCCTGCCCTATTGCAAAAATTGAATCATCTGGAAATCCAGATTCTTTTAGAACTTCAATTACTTTGTCAAAATATCGTCCATCTTTAAGAAATATCATTGATTCTGAATTTTTTGCAATTTCCTTTACGCTAGATAGATCATAACATGACGGAATGATAGCAACTTTTTCGGCACCTTCAGCAATACTTACACCGACTTTAGATGCAAATGTAAAAATGGATACAATTCCCGGTACTACACTAATATCCATATCAGGATAATTTTCTTTTAGATCCTTGTGCATGTAGATCCAAGTGCTATACAAGTATGGATCACCAACTGTAAGATATACAACATTTTTTCCAGTCAAAACTGTTTCAGCCATTATTTTTGCATTCTTTTTCCATGTTGCTTCAAGAATATCTTTATCTTTGGTCATTGGAAAGATTAGTTTTACAATCTTTTGATTTTTAGATTTATCTATTATGGGTGAAACAACACTAAGAGCAATGCTTGGTCTATCTTCATTAGATGCAGGACACATGATAATGTCTGCATTTTGAATTGCCTTTACAGCCTTGACAGTAAGTAGATCTACATCTCCAGGACCCACTCCTATTCCAATTAATCCAGTCATGAAAAGTATGGATTTTCTCCCAATTAAAAATCTAGATTACATCTTAGTAGCAGAAATTATTGTTACAGGATTTCTTGCAAGCATCATAGTTCCAGTAGTGGTTTTTCTGCTTTTTGATATTGTAATTTGAGTAATATCAACAGATTCAAACTCTAATTTATCAAGAACTTGTAACACTGAGTAAAGCGTCTCAATCAGTATTATACCAATTACAATTCTACCTCCTCGTCTTAGTTTGTTCTCAGAGAGCTCAACTATTTTTTTTGTGTCTCCACCAGTACCTCCAATGAATATTACGTCAGCTTTATCAAGTTCTAGAATTTTTTCTTTAGCATTTCCATGAATTACAGATACATTTGATACATTAAATTTTTCCATATTTTTTTAGTTAACTCTACGGCATTTTGATCATGATCAATGGCTAATACTTTACCAGAGGATTCAATTTGGAGTGCAGCCTCAATAGAAATAGAGCCGCTGCCACATCCAATATCATAAACAGTTTGTCCTGGCTTTAGTCTTGCTTTACTGATTTGAATGGTTCTTATTTCTTCTTTAGTTATTGGAACCTTTTCTGTTCGCTCAAAAAGTTCATCTGGAATTCCAGGAGTTTTGTAATTCCACATAATTTATCTTTAATTTTGAATTATAAAATTATATGTTAATTCCACTAGAAACAGTTCCTGCATGAAGTAATGTGTAAGTTACAATCCATGTAAACAGATACAAAAAGACATAGCTACCAATGCCTTGTGTAACAATTTTTTTTCTATCTGAAGATGGTAATTGTAATTTCATGCCTTTTGCAACTATAATTGTTCCAATAAACACTATAATCATAAATATAATTGAAGCCCATCTTCTCTCCTCGCCTTCAATATCTTCAAAGATGAAAGTTGCTATTGCACCTGCAATAACTGCCAATCCAACACGCAACCAAAATAATTTGTTTAATTTTCTATCTTTCTCACTTTTTTCGGCTACACTAATTGGTGAATCTTCTGATTTGTCCGGAGTAGGCTCAGATTTTTCTATTTCAGGAATATCATTTGGATTTACATCTACAGATTCCTTTTTAGAATCATCTGGTCCTGGTGTAGCCTCTGATTTTTTCTTTTTGAATTTTGCCAAGTAAATTTCTAGCGTGTCTCAAGCAAACCATGTTTAATATCTTTGGTCATAATTTGAGCATATCAAAGCAAGAGTATAATTTTAGACGATAAATATCATGATTATGACTCTAGCAGGAATAGAACTACGATATTTGGTGGATAAAATTTCTGAGCAGGTTCAAGATTACTATATCAGTAACATATATGGAATTACAAAAGATAGTATTCTGTTCAAACTTCATCATACGGAAAAAAGTGATCTGTTTATGATGATCTCAACATTTGGTGTCTGGCTAACTAAAGTAAAAATTGATCAAATGGAACCAAATAGATTACTCAAAAGATTACGAAGTGATCTTCTTAGATTAAAATTGAAAAAATAGAACAAATTGGTTCAGAAAGAATAGCATATTTTAATTTTGAAGGGTTTGGAAAAGAGTTTGTTTTAGTGGGAGAATTTTTTGGGGATGGGAATATTTTACTCTGTAGTAAAGATATGAAGATACTTGCACTACAGCATTCAATAGATGTAAGACATAGAAAATTAAGTGTGGGATTAGAATACACACAACCACCAGAAAACGGATTAGATATTTTTAATATATCAGAATCAGATTTTGCTGAACTTGGTAGAACTGATTTGGTCTCTGCTAAATGGCTAGGGAGAACTTTGGGTTTACCAAAAAAATATGTTGAGGGAATTTTTGAGATTGCACAAGTTGATCCAAAAAAACTAGGAAATTTATTAACTACGGAAGAAATAAGGAAAATTTTTGAAACAACTAAAAAAATTGTTACAGATGTAATATCAGGAAATCATGAGCCAGTAATTATTAGAAATGAAAAATCAGAAGTCCTTCCACTCAGACTAGGAACATTAGAAGGAGAGATCACTGGTGTTGATAGTTTCATTGAAGGATTAGATATTGTTTTTACAGAAAATATAGTTACAAAAGGAAAATCAGTTCAATCAAGTGCTTCTAATAAAAAGGTCAAAGAATTACAAACTCAAATTTCTGAGCAAGAAAAAGCAATTGAAACAGTAAGAGAAAGATCAAAAAACATTACAAATGTTGCCAATTCTCTCTTTGAGATGATATCAAAAGGAATAATATCAATAGAAGACACCAGTGCACATGAGATTTTAGCAATCAACAATGCAAAATTAATCACAGAGAAGGGAATTTCATTAATTGTAATCCAAGATGAAAAAATTAAGATAAACACAAAATCTCCGCTTCAATCAATTGCATCTGTACTATTCAATGAGGCAAAAAAACAATCAGCTGCAATAAATTCAATTCAAGCAATTAAAGAAAAAACAGAGAAAAAGCTTGAAAAGTTTCAAAGTAAAACAGATTCTGAAAAAGATTTGATCGTGGTATCAGAAATTAGAAAGAAAAACTGGTATGAAAGATATAGGTGGTTTTTCACATCTGATGGATTTCTTGCAATAGGTGGAAGAGATGCAGCATCAAATTCTGCTGTAGTAAGAAAGCATTTAGTTAAAAAGGATAAAATATTTCATGGTGATATTTTTGGTTCACCATTTTTTATTTTAAAGGAAGCTGATAATGCTCCAGATAAAAGCATGAATGAAGTTGCACATGCAACAGTTTGTTTTAGTCGTGCATGGAGAGAGGGAATGTATGGGGTGAGTGCTTATTGGGTAAATCCCGAACAAGTAAAAAAATCTGCACCAAGCGGGGAATTTTTGCCCAAGGGTTCTTTTACAATAGAGGGACAACGAAATTTTATCAAATCTGATACTCTCAGATTAGCTGTTGGGATCATACCACTTGATGATGACTATGTTTTAACATGTGGACCACCAGAACCAATCAAAAAAAATTCGATTTGCTATGCAATCATTGAGCCTCAAGGTATAGAAATGGTAGATGCAGCCAAGAAAATAAGAATCGAGTTTTCCAAATTAGAAGAAGATATTACAAGAAAAATATCAATTGATGATTTTGTTCGTGTTTTGCCTCCTGGAAAAAGTCAGATCAAAGAAGTAGGTATTGGGGAATCACAAAAACCAATTTTTATTGATACTGAATTAGATTAGAATCGGTATCAAGTGAGAGTTTCATTCCATTATTAATGGAAGAGAATTCTTGCTCAGAAATTATGATTAATGGGATGTTTGCTAATGCACATCCTGTGGCTACAGTAAGATCAGCTTTGGTACAAATCATTGCAAGGGGAGCTGTATCATTTGATTTTATTGAATAAATGGTGTATGCACCTACACTACTTCCTACTCCTGAAGGAAATACAAGAATGAAATCTTTGATGGATTTTTGATAGAGATCATGATTCTTATCACTGATAATTCCAGTTTTTTTGTCCACTGTACCTAAAAAGTTGATGGGATTTTCAGATTTTAAAACGACACCATTTACATTTCCTGAAACTAGAACTTTCATCTTGTCTCATCTTCAATAATTTGTGATAGCGACTTTAGGTTAACACCTACACCATTAGAATTTTTGAGGTAAAATGCACCCTTGATACTGTTTGTCGTTACCGCATCAACATCACCCTTGTTTATCAGAGGAGTCAAACATGTACAACAATCAGATAGAATCTCGCATCCTGCACGTTCAAGCTCATTTGTGTATCCAATTTTGTGTGCTTGTTCCTTTACAGTTCTAGGCAAAAATACCATACATCTCTTTTGAAATGATCTGCCCTTTAGTTTTCCAGTAAGATCAGAAATCTCATCTAGCCCTAATTGGGGACTACCAAGTGTAATGATATCACCTTTTTCTGCAGTATTCAACTCATCGTAAACATTTTGCATTTCTTTTTCATCAAAATCTATTTTTTCACAATCAGAATCTCCTTCTCCAAAGAGAAATTTGGCACATGTTCCTGACGTACCCATTCCACCACACATTGCTTTAGTTTGTCTTTTATCCATATCTCCAAGATCGGAAATATTTACAGAAATATCTCCTATTTTTCCTGCAAAGAATCCTAGCATTCCATATGTCAATTCATTTGGATTGTTGACTTTCATTCTAATTGTAATATTTGGTGAATCTTCTTTTCGTAGTGAGGAATATGGACTCTTTCCAGTAAGTGCGCTAGCAAGCGCACTAAATGCACTTTCCTTGTTAGTCTTTAAATTATCATATGAATTAGCATGTATTGCTGCATTGCTTTCAGCAAATGCAACTTGAGTTCCATTTTTTGGAATATCAAAAATTTCATACGGAATACAAGAAAATGAAGGAATGACGCCCATGTTTTCATAAGAATTTCTAATCGATAGTTGTTTTGAGATAAAATTTTCATCCAATCCATAATTTAACACATTGTCAATATCAAACCCCATCGGGTTTAGTGTAGTTTTTACTTTAACTTGTGCATCCTTACTAATTCCTGAGAGGAATTCTTCTCCTGCATCACCAATGGTATTGTAATTTACGCCTGAAAGATGAGCCCATTCTATTGGTACTAGTTTTTCAGCATCAGTTGCCTCACCAGTAGCAACCAAAATTCTGTATGCCATTTGCATAATTTCTCCATGTTCACCTTTTAGTGCAGATTCTTCTTCTCGTGTTAGAAACAATGAAAATTATTAGTTATTACAGTTATAATACTTGTACGCAGTTTTTCAGTTGAAAATGGAAAAAATTCTTCGCGGAATGAAAGACACTATGAATGCTGTAAAGCCACCAAGAATTACAGCGTTAAGAGATCTTCACGATGCTGAAACAGGGCCATTTAGCATTCTTATTGGAACTATACTTTCTGCAAGAACAAAAGATGAAGCTACAACAAAGGCAGTAAAAGAACTTTTTTTAAAATATAAAAATCCAAAAGAGCTTGCATCTGCCAAAGTCAAAGATGTGGAAAAAATAATAAAATCAATTGGATTCTTTCATGTAAAATCAAAAAGAATAATTGAAGTTGCAAAGATAATTCATACAAAATACAAAGGAAAAGTTCCAGATGATTTACCTACTTTAATTGAATTACCTGGAGTTGGAAGAAAAACAGCTAATTGTGTTCTAGTTTATGCATTTGAAAAGCCTGCTATTCCAGTTGATATTCATGTACATAGAATATCAAATAGATTAGGATTAGTTGATACAAGAAATCCAGAAGAAACAGAGCAGGAATTGATGAAAAAGATTCAGAAAAAATATTGGATCGATATTAACGATACTTTTGTTATGTATGGACAAAATATTTGCAAGCCAATTTCACCAATGTGTGATGTCTGTAAAATTAAAAAAAGCTGCAAATATTACAAATCTAAGATCGCTTCTTAGTTAGAAACAGCACTCCAACTATGATTCCAACTCCTGCAGCCACATAAAATGGAAATAGTGCAAACGCATTCTTTGCAGGATCGCCAGATAGAATCTCTATTGTCATACTTCCAGAGTTTACTGCAGGTGGATCAGTAGAGTCTTCCATTCCATATACAGAATACGAATCAATTGCAAATTCGCCAATATCCAGATTGGTAACTACAATTCTTGCTCCATTGTTTACTGTAAGTCCTGCTCTCTCAGTATATGATACGATTGATTTTGCCTGTGGATACCAACCTCTATCCAGGGCTTTGTGAACTACAACATATCCTTCTTTTGGAGTCTTTACTGCAACCCAAAACTTGTTGTCAGGTTGTGAACCCATGCCGACTTCAATGAATTCATCATGTGTTGCCTTATCATAGAGTCTTAGAACTGCATTTCCGTTTGGATTTGCATAAAGTAGATTGTTATCAATGGTTACTTGCCAGCTGATAGAATGTACATCATCAAGCATTACAACAGGTGCATCTCGCAAAAGTCTGTTAAACTCATCTGAGGGAATTTCTATTGTATCAATAAGTAATGATGGGTTTGTCAGATCTTGGGCAAATGCAGGAGATATAAAAAATCCTGCAACTAAAACTAGTAAAATTAGATACTTCACAAGCTAGGACAAGTATGATTGAATAAAAATCTAATCAACAAAAGGTTTCGGATGATCCAAGATCACTTTTGCTACTTCCGGTCTTAGAATATATTCAGATGGTGCCTGACCGTTTTGAATCATTTCTCTTAGTGCGGTCCCACTGATTTGCTCTTTGACATCATCACCATGTGGGCATGCTTTAGGGGTTGTATAGGTAAGACATTTTTTGCAATAAAAGAATGCAGGGAAGAATACAGGAGCAATATCTAATTCTGGATAGTCTTCAAATATTTTTTGTGCAGCAAATGGGTCATAAAATTTTCCAACGCCTGCATGATCTCGTCCTATAATGATATGTGTACATCCATAGTTTTGTCTCATGATTGCGTGATGAATTGCTTCTTTTGGTCCAGCATATTTCATTTCAGTTTGTAAGGTTCCAAGAATGCATCTGTTTTCTGGATAGTATAGTTTTATCATGGTCTCATAGCATTTTATTATTACTTCATCAACAAAGTCGCCAGATTTTTTCTTTCCAATGATTGGATTGACAAATACACCGTCACGTGTCGTAATTGATGTTTTTTGAAGCATTTCATGTGCCACATGTGGAGGGTTTCTTGTTTGAAATGCACAAATTGTCTTCCATCCTGCTTTTGTAAAAGCTTCTCTGGTTTGTAATGGAGTTAGTCTATTTTTTCGAAGTTCGGTCTCTTCAGGTCTTTGAATATAGTCAATCTTTCCTCCTACTAGATAGTCCTTCATTGACATTGTCTTTGCAACACCTGGATGAGACGAATCAGTTGTACCATAGACTCCTTGGCAGGTTTTTTCTTTATCAAAAGAATACGTTTCATCAACATGTAATACTGCAATTCCAATTCCTTGTGGATTTTGTAACAGTACATCTCCTGATTCTTTCATTTTTGATGCAGTTTGTTCATCAACGTCAAGCACTATTGGAATAGTCCAAGCAAGATCATTTGCCAATCTACCACGTGAAATTACGCTTTCATAGTCTTGCTTTCCCAAAAATCCTTCCAAAGGACTGAAAATTCCATCTGCAATGTTTTCAACATCATTTGCAAGATCTTCACTTATTGTAATTGAGAATAGTCCTGTAGGTTCGATTTTGTTAATTCTGTTAATTAGGATTCCACCATGTGGCTTGATTGAATTATTTTCTGACATGTTAATTCCTGTATTTAGGGTTCTATATGAAGGCCACATTCTTTGTTGCCTCCTTGCTCCCACCACCATCTTCCTGCTCGAATATCTTCTCCAGGCTTTATTGCACGGGTACAAGGCTCACATCCAATACTGGGATATCCTTTGTCAAGAAGACTGTTGTATGGGAGATTATTCTTTTTGATATATTCTTGAATCTGATCCCAAGTCCAATCAATTATTGGATTAATCTTTAAAATTCCACCATGTGCATGATCTAGTTGAAATATTTTTACATTCTCTCGATTTTTGGTCTGATCACGTCTTAGTCCAGTAATCCATCCATCCAAAGTACTAAGCATTTGATTCATCGGATGTACTTTACGAATTTCACAACACAATTTTCTATTCTCTACACTGTCATAGAAGAGATTCATTCCTTTTTGATTCACCATGTCTTCAACTTCTTTTGAATTAGGAAATAGAACTTCAATTGAAATGTTGTATTTTTTTCTTACAATGTCTATAATATCATAGGTTTCTTGTGGGAGTCGTCCTGTATCTAGTGTGAAGAACCTAAATTTTGGATTAATTTTTAACATAATATCCATTACAACTGCATCTTCTGCACCAAAACTTGATGCCTTTGCAACCTTGGGATGAAGATTCTCAGATGTCCATTCAAGCACTTCTTGGGTTGTTTTTATTTTTAAGTTAAGATCATCTACTTGCTCTTGAGTGAATTTTGGCATAAAATCAGTAGCAATATTTGTTTTATATTGATTACCCGCAAAATTTAATCCTAAATTATAAACAAGTGGATTTGAAAGTAGGAAATATGAAGGAAATATCATATGTTGTAGTTTTTCCAACCATATTTTCAAAAAATAAAATTCCACAGTTAATTTTAAACATAAAAAAAATTCTAAAAATAAAAAATCAACAATTCAATTCAGTTAAACGAGATAATGATGTAATCCTAGTTGATGCAAATGATCCTGTATTTGCTTCATCTGCTATCAGTTTACTCTTTGGAATTGAAAAAATAGCAATTGCAAGACAGATTAAAAATGATTTTCAAGATATTGTTTCAGAGATTACATTCATAGGAGGTAATCTTTTACTTAAAGGAGAAAAATTCCTAGTAAGGGTTGAAGGAGCATCAAAAGGATTTGTAACAAAAGATGTTGAAATTGCTGCAACATCAAGTATTATTGAGAAAAAATCTAATCTTGGGGCCACGCCTGGAACAGATGAGAATTACGACAAGATGTTATACACATATTTAACAAAAAATAATGCATACATTAGTATTTTTTCTGATAAAGGACAAGGTGGAATTCCATATCAATCCCAAAATAAAAAAACAATCTGTGCAATATATGATGAAATTTCAGCAGTTTCATGTTTTGAGACAATTAAACAAGGATATGATACAAAGATCATAGTTTGTTATAGACAAAAATCAGAGTTGATGAATCTTGCAAAAATTGTTAATCAAATTATTCCAAGATTAGTACAAAGCAAAATAGAGGTGGAATTCTTTCATCTAAAGATTAAACCCAGCGGAATTGTAAATTATGTAAAATTTGTAAATTCTATATTAGAGATAATGTTGCAATATTCAGATTATCGTGTATCATTAGCTTTGTCACCTCTGATATTTTCCTCAGAGTTTATCGATAGTTCATTAAAACGCGTGTATGAAAAAAATAGAATTCCATTAGTTCCACTTGCGGGAGTAGATTCCAATTTGTTTGATGAGGCAAAAGAGATAGGATTGGAAAGAAATATGAAAAAATTAGAAAAAATGGTCAGCATATCTTATAACGCTATTCCTACTTTTTCAAAAAAAGAAGTGGAATTAGCAATGAAAACAAAAAAGAAGATTTCAGTTCTATTAGGACCTAACAACCTACATGATATTTTAGATTCATTGGAGAATCACTGAAAATTTAAGCAGGAATATCGAGTCTCATATTGTGCTCAAAATAGGAGAATTCATCTATCCGTGGGGAAGCGGTCATTACTCACGAATGATGAGATTAAATGAAGTTTTAGGAGATCATATTAATGAAAAATTTGAGGTTCATTTTTCAAGCAAGGATCATGTATATGAAAAATTATTAAAAAAATTTCCAAATCAAAAAGAGAATATTCATGAAATTTTGATGCCAACTCCAATTGATGGTAAATTTGGTCCTAGTGTTTCAATGTCATTACTAAATTTGTTATTTCCTATTGCTAAAAATCCACCACTAGTAAAACAGATTGTAAACTATTTGAGGGAAGAAAGAAAACTATACAACAAAGAAAAATTTGATTTAGTAATTAATGATGGTGATATGGGATCAAATATTCTTGCAAAAAATCGTAACATTCCCAGTTTATTTGTAACAAATCAATTCAGACCAAAATTATACAATTCAAGATCATATCTTTATCCATCATTAATTTTTATTGCAAAACAAATTGCTAAAGCATCAAAAATTCTTGTTGCAGATTCTCCACCACCATATACAATGTGTGAATATAATTTAAATTTCACAGATGAAGTAAAAGAAAAGGTGACATATGTAGGTCACTTTACAAATAGCAAACAAATCAAAAAAGAAAAGATTTCAGATCTTGAAGAATTGATTCAAGATAATGAATTTGGATATTGGATGAGAACAGGAAATAAATCAACTAATGATGGTACTGGTCAAAGATATCAAGAAGTATTTTCTAAATATGAGATGAACAATGAGAGAAGAATTATTTCACATGCAAGAAATGATCCTAATATTGATACTGTCTTAGGAAAGGATGGTAAAAAATATTCGATACAAGAAGCTTTGGAGAAAAAGATTGAGTGGATACAAATTGACATTGGTTTTCTTTCCGAACAAGAAAAAGACACAGTTCTAAATTTATGTAAATATGCAGTTGTTAATGGTTCTCATACTGTAATGGGTGAAATAATGGGTGGAAAAGCAAAACCGATTATTGGAATTCCCATTTATGATGAACATACAAATAATATCAAATGGGCTGAAGAGAAAAATCTAGGCTTATTAGCGGTTAAATCAAATCAAGTTACTCTTGCCATTTCCAAAATTAAAGAAAATTATGAGGAATTTGAGGAAAAATTACACGAATTTTCAATGAATTTTATTCCTAACGGGGCAGAAAATTCAGCAAAAATTGTAGCTCAGACCTTGGAAGAAAAGAGATAATACATAATTTTTGAGATTTTTCTCATCTGGCACGCGGGATTTCGATGGGCGAACGGACCGCAAGGGATGATGAAAAAATCCGCGTGTCAGATAATATCGATCAGTTTAGAATGTGGGAACGCTTTTATGGAAAAAATTTAGCCAAAATATTAGTGCCTAACTGTCCAGAATGTACATCACGAGAGAAAAAGAAAATTGAAGCAAAGTACGAGGCAGACTTTGCAGAAGAGGAAAGAAGTAGAGATGCATTGTTCAAGTTATTTGATGAAATTGACATTCCAATGAAAATGGATGAAAAGAATAGAAGACATTTCATTTGTAAACGCTGTGGATTGTATGCAACAAGAGAAGAAATTTCAGATATTAAATTCAAGTTAAATCAAAGAGAAAGAACACGTGATGATAAGCATGATGACTATCTAGAATGGTGGTCAAAAAGTAAAAAGAAAAAGCAGAGAATTAGAGGTATTTACAGTATGGTAAAAAAGAAAGAAGACGATATTCCTGATTGGGTAACTGACGAAATCCAAAATGCAAAGTTCAACAAACCCGAAGAGATGGTAAAGACAGGATATATTTTGGAGATATACGAGAGTGATAACAAAATAGATACACAGCTATATGAGCCTGTGGAAGATGGACGACACATAGTAACAATGGATTTATCAAAAAAGATCAAGATCGGTGACTTGGAAAAAGGAGTTGTCTATGAATTTACTTTTGATCAGCATAAAGCTCCATTAAGCAAAAAAGTTTCAGAATTTCTAGAAAAAGAAAAAGAAATTGATATGAATGCAATTTATCAATTTGAATTAAAATCACTTGAATTGTTAGATGTAGGCTCTAGTGAATCTGCAGATGAAGATTTAGATGAGTAAATTATTTTTCTTTTGTAAAATCTAACTGTTTTTTAAAAGATTTTCCAATAATTGGATTAATGAGATATGGAAATGTATTTTTCATCCACACTGCACCTCTTACTACAGATGGAACTATAATTTCCAATCTCGATGAATTAGCTGCCTTCAAAATTGTTTTAGCAACTGTTTTAGAACTAAGTGATGTAGGAGAATATTTTGGCATTTTAGCAAAAGAATCATGATCAAAGAAGTTTGTTCTAACCATTATAGGACTGACAACTGTTATTCCCACGCCAGTATTTTTTAGCTCATGTTTGAGGCCCTCTGAAAATCCAAGCATTGCAAATTTTGATGCACAGTATGAGGCAATTCCAGGTAAACCAAAACTTGCTGCAACAGATGCAACATTAACTATATGTCCGGATTTTCTGGTTAACATTAATGGAAGAAAGTTTTTGATACAATAAACCATTCCAAAATAATTTGTTTCCATTTGTGATTCAATGTCATCTATAGACAAATCAGAAACAGAACCATATATTGCAAATCCAGCGTTATTTACCAATACATCAACATGACCAAATTTATCTAAAACTTTTTTTGACATTTCTTTTACTTGATCTTTTTTTGAAACATCACATTGACAAACAAGTGTAGATATCGGGAATTTTTTTAATTGGGTTGCAACTTGTTCAAGTTTATCTTCTCTTCTTGCAACCAAGACTATGTTTGAACCTTTTTTAGCAAATTCTATTGCTGTCTCTTTGCCAATTCCAGATGATGCACCAGTAATTAGAACTACTTTATTTTTAAAATCCACAAATTAAAAAAATTGTTTTAAGATAAAGTGGTTTCTATACATCTTCTGTATTTGATATTTTGCTCAAAGCCAATTTTACTAAAAGTAGCCAGGTAAATACAATTGGGACATAGTAGGTTGCAATTCTCCAGCCAATAACTGCATTCCAGCCAACTACACCCTCTGAAATTTCAAATGCAAAAGGATCCAAATTATTCAAATATGCAACAATTCCAAATTCTGCCAAGCCAGAACCTCCAATAGTAATTGGCAAGTTTCCAATTGCATTTGCACCCATTACTGCCATAATAGAATCAAATGCATTAATTACAAATCCTGTTCCCATTGCAATGATCATAAAAGAAATTCCATAAAATGACCAAGAAATAAGTGAAAACAAAAATGAAACTGTAAAGATTTTTTTGGATTCAGGAGTTTTTAGATTTTCTCTACTCATAATACATACTTCCTCCATCCATGTGTTTGTTTTATCAATAGCTTTAGTACCTTTTTCTTTTCCAAATCTTTTTACAAGATTCGCTAATACTTTTGGAACTTGGAATGTATGCTTCGAAGAAAGGAAGAACATTATCATCCATAAAGATGTGATAGTAATGCTGGTAGCTAGAATAACAGCTGCAACTACATATGCACCATTTAGTAGTGCAATAATTCCTGCCATTATAGATAACAAACCTGCAGCAAATACTTCAGTAACAATATCCATTATTGCAATCCATGCAGCCTTTGCAGGATTGATTCCTTTTTTATGTAAATAATATATTACAACAAATTCTGCTCCAACAAACATCGGAGTTGTAAATTTAATGAATTCACTACCTACTCTAACACCAGCTAATTTGAAGAATGAGTCAAAATTACCAAGATATTTTCTTGTAATGTATGCAAATTTGATTCCTTGAAGACCTAATTTTATCATCATTGCGACTACTGCGCCAGCAAATGGAAAAAATCCAATGGCTAAAACATCTTCAGGTTTAATATCAAATTGGATTGCAATGATGAAAATTGGAATTAGGGTAACAGGGATGGCTACTAGTCTCCAGTTCATTGATGATTTTTTTGGGGAATCAAATATGAAAGTTGAGTAAATTTCCAGTCATCAAAAATCTATGCCTGAAACTAGGCATCAGAAAATTGATTTAATTGATGTTTTTTTGTTGATTTTGCAGTTCTACCTTGATTTCATCAAATAATGATTCTAGCGTGTCAGAATCTGAAAAGTTTCCATCTTGCAGTAATTTTACAACCAAATTTTTGAGATTAGCTTCTTTTTCTAAAGTATTTTGAATCACAAATCAAATGCAATTCAATCCAATAAAGATCAAGCGGAATTTTATTTAGTTTTTGAATACCAATTTGGAATTTTAAGAGTATAGTATGATAATCAAGTAGTTTGAAATATAAGCAAATCAAGAAAATTAAACGGATTGAAATCAATTTTTATTTCTGGGACTGCAGGTTCAGGAAAAACATTACTCTCATCAAAACTACATGAATACTATACAAAGAATGGTGCATTTGCTGCTATCTTAAATTTAGATCCTGGCGTTGATAATTTACCATATACATGTGATGTAGATGTTAGAGACTATGTAGACTATGTATCAATAATGCAACAGTATGAACTTGGTCCAAATGGTGCTATGATCATGGCAAATGATTTGATTGCATCAAAAATTGATGAAATTCAAAATCAAATAGATAAGGTTAATCCAGATTATCTGATTGTTGATACCCCTGGTCAAATTGAATTATTTGCATATCGGTCAAGTGGACGTTTTGTTGTAGAAAATCTTTCAGCAGAAGAGAAAACAAGTATTTTTATTTTTGATGGTGCATTAATTACAACTCCAGTAAATTTTGTTTCAATTGCCCTTCTTGCAACGTCAATAAGATTACGTTTGAATTTGCCTGCAATTAATGTCCTGACAAAAACAGATCTTATTGGAGATAAGTTAAAAAATATTTTAGAGTGGTCGACAAATATGCGAGCACTAGAAAATGCTATTGCCAAAGAGGCTGATGGTGATACTTTTTCATTGACTACAAATATTTTACGAGGTCTAAATTTGGGTGGATTTGCACAAGGATTGATTCCGATATCTAATGTTACGGGAGATGGTTTTGTAAATCTTGAAGGTGCACTAAGCAGAATTCTTAATTTAGGTGAGGAAGTAGAAGATTAAATGGTATCAAAAATTACAGTCAAAGCACCATCATCTACTGCAAACTTAGGTCCAGGATTTGACGTGTTTGGATTAGCTATAGATGCATTTTATGATGTGGTTACTCTAACTAAAACAAAGAATGGAATTACAATAGTCACTAATGATGATATTCCTACAAATCCTGAAAATAATACAGCCGGATTGGTTGTAAAAAATATGAAAAAAAAATTTAGAATTAAAGATGGTGTTGAAATTAAAATTAAAAAGGGAGTTCCAGCTGGATTTGGAATGGGAAGTAGTGCTGCATCAGCAGCAGCTACTGCAGTTGCATTTGATAAATTATTTGGATTAAAACTTGATGGAAATTCTTTAGTTGAATTTGCAGGATCTGGGGAAAAAGCAAGTGCAGGATCTGTTCATTATGATAATGTAGCAGCTTCTGTATTAGGTGGTTTTGTTATTGTAAAAACAAATCCTTTAGATGTTATTCGAGTAGAGCCTCCAACCAATCTTCGAATGTGTATTGCTGTTCCAAAGCTTGATGTTCCAAAAAAGAAAACCAAAGTGTCAAGAGGCGTAATTCCTAAAAAGATCAATCTAACTGATAGTGTTTTGAACATATCAAATGCTGCAGGAATTGTTGCAGGTTTTATGAGAAAAGATCCAGATTTAATTGGAAATTCAATTAAAGACGTAATAGTAGAACCTGCAAGACAGCACATGATTCCAGGATTTCTTAAAGTAAAGGAAAATGCTCTAAAAGCAGGTGCATTAGGTGTCACAATAAGTGGAGCAGGGCCATCAGTAATAGCATTTTCAAAAAGTTCTGCTAATCTGAAAAAGATTAGTATAGCAATGTCAAAAGGATTTGCATCTGCAAATACAAAATGTCAGACAGTAATCTGTAAACCTAGCAAGGGAGCAGCAGATAAAAGAAAATAATTTGATATAATCATGAAAAAAGCAGTTATTGTTTTTAGTGGAGGAGTGGATTCTGTTTGTGCGGTTTCTTTTTTAAAATCAAAATATGATTTGTACGGAATTACATTTTCATATGGTCAAAAAGCTAATAAGGAGATTTTAGCTGCAAAATCCTTTGCAAAAAAACTTGGTCTAAAACAACATAAAATTATTGATATTGGATTTATGAAAGACTTGTATGGTGATTCTAATGTTTTAACAAGTGCAAAAAGAAAGATTCCTACAAAGTTTGAATATTCAATTGTGGTACCAATTAGAAATGCAGTGTTTTTGTCAATTGCATCAGCATGGGCTTTTACACTTGATGCATCATTAGTTGTATATGGTGCACATACTGGAGATAGTCATTATCCTGATTGTAGACCAGCATTCGCAAAAAAACTAGAATCAGCATTCAATCAAGGAGAGATTGATGGAATTAACTCAAAATTACGAAAAAATATTGAGATTTGGTCGCCTTACCGTCAGGGATTGTCAAAAAGTGATTTATTAAAATCGGGAGTCAAAGTTTTGGGGGATTCTATTTTTAAAACTTGGAGTTGTTATTCCAATAAAAAATATCACTGTGGAGTTTGTGAATCTTGTAATAATAGAAAAATTGCGTTTAGGAAAGCTGGAATTACAGATAAAACAAAATATCTAAAATAATTTTAGTAACTATTTCTTAGAATTTTCTTTTTTAGGAGAAAACCTCTAATTCCAATATACCAAGCTAAGAAGATCAGTCCAACAATTCCCATGAACACATAGTTTTGTATTTCTGGAGAAAGCCCTTCAATAGAATCAGTGATTTTACTTGATGTAATCATAGATATTGCTAATACAATGATACATTCAATTGCATACCATGTCCAGCTAGGCCATGACTCTTTTGGAATGTGAATGTTAGAATGTGCTCCCATGTTTATGAACAAAAATAATGATTATTTAATTTTTGAGGATTGATTAAAAATAGGAATCCGTCGTATTTTTTCTAATTTGTGTCATTATGGCTGCTTTTTCTTCCTTATTTTCATAAATACCTCTAAATGCTGAAGAGGAAAGCATTGCATCGTTTTTGACACCACGCATTTTCATACAAAGGTGCTCAGCATCGACTAAAACTACGACGCCATTTACTCCTTGAGCATTTAACTCATCAGCAATATTCTTAGTTAGGCGCTCTTGAATTTGAAGTCTCTTTGAATATTTCTCAACTAGTCTAACAAGTTTTGATATACCAAAAACTCTACCGTTTGGAGAGTAAGCAATGTGGATTTTTCCATAAAATGGTAACATGTGGTGTTCACACATTGAATAAAATTGAATATTACGTGCAATTACAACATCAGAGTCTTCTGAAAACTGTACAGAAAGCTCAGAATCAGAATCGTATCCCCCAAAGATTTCTTTGTACATATTTGCAATTCTTTCAGGAGTTTCTCTTAATCCCTCACGGGTAGGATCCTCACCTAATTCAATGATTAACTCTCTAACAAGTTTTTTTACGCGTTCTTCATCCATGTAATATTTTCAGACAATTTTTCTAGTATTTGAACCTAATCAGATTTTTAGGCAGGTGCTAATTTTATGGTGCACCAATTAGTTTGTGTAGCTGAGGAACTACCTTAACATCTATGTAATATGGGAAAACTAAATCATATAAATTCAATAAAAGATCTAATGATGGTTCTGATATACCATATGTGGGTTGAATAATAAATCCATCAATATCATCTTTAGTGATAATTTTAAAAATTTCCTTTATCAGTTCTTTGAATTCATTTAAATCAGTTTTTGAGCTAACTACAATTTTGATATAAGTTGTTTTCTTTGCTTTGACTGATGATTCAAGGCATTTCATTGTATGGCCAATTAATTTATCATAATGTTTTGAATCTACAAAATCAGAATCTTTTGTTTTAAATTCTATTTTAACAATATCAATAAATGGTAAAACATGATTAAATCTATCAATATCAAAGCATGATGATTCAAGATATGTTGGGATTTTTTTGTCTTGAATGTGTTTTGCAAGTAATGCAACTGCTTCATGTTGAATCAGCGGATCACCACCAGTAAAATTTACTTTGTAGGTTTGATTTTTTAAATTAGAATCAATCAGATTGTTTGCATCTTCAATTGTATATTCTGTACCAGAATCAAGCGGAAGTGATTCCTTTGTATCGCAATAGAAACAAGAAAAAGGACATCCTGCAAGTCGCACAAAAAGAGTCTTTGTGCCATAAAGAATCCCTTCACCTTCAACTGATGTAAATATTTCAAATAATCTTACTTTCAAGTAATAATAGTAATTTTTTTCATTATTTATTCAATGACTTTTAATGCATCACAGGTTCTTTGGTATAAAATAATCCAGAGACGACAAATATCACTCCCAATATACCAATAGTACTGCCAATAAGTTCAACTTGATTTTGAAAATATACTTCCGTTGGAGCCCATAACCAAGCCATTAAAGCACCAACAATTATCATTGGTATGCCTACACCAACAATTATCGCTTTTGATGCCATGCTCAATTCTGTTTAGAAAATGTATATGAAGTTTATGATAATCTGTCAAAGAGAATTTCTAATTTCTTCTAATTGTTTTGCCAAATCCCTTAGAAGATCATTTGCAATTTCAAATTCTCCATTGTACAAATGGCGCTTTATGATTTGAATTGTACTTCTAGTATCTTTCAAATCATCTAGATTTACTCCATCTAATTGAGATAGTCTAGATATGGTTTTTTCAAGTTGTAAAACTCTAGATTCTAGTCTATCATTTTTCGTTAGTTCAAACTGATCCTTAATAGAGATAATTTTTCTGATTTGTTCAATAATTTCATTTTTGTCATCTGCTAAGGATAGATTTTCTTTGGCAGATTCAAGTTGTGCTATTATTTCATCTGCAACACCCTGTTTCTTGGCGTTTTCGATTAATCTATCAAGCTGTTCTAAATATTGTTGAGCATATTCTTTAGCACGTTGAGACTCTTGTTTTGATGCTTCCTCACGAAGCTCCTTGTTCAGATCCACAATTTTTTCTTTGATTTTAGTGAGTGTTTCTAATGCTAGTGCAAATTGATGTTCACTGATCTCTTGTCTTGCTTTATTAAATAATTCATCAAGTTCAGAGAAATCAATCGAAGCATTGTATTTCTTAGCGATTGTTTTTAAGCTGATAACATATACTTGTAATCTTTGAAGATCACTTGATGGATCTCTTGCATCACTTTTCATAGTTGTTTCTGTTTGAGAAGTATTTGATGGTGTTGATTGTTTAGAGATTTCTGTAAAAATCTTCATTGCCGAAAGAAAATACTCTTTTGCAGAATCAAGATCATCATTTGCAAGTGCCTTTTCTAGAGCATTAACTTTTTGAGTACCTTCTTCAAATAATTTTTTCACTTTATCTGGAGAATCATCAGAGATTTGGTTACGAATTTGTTCTTGCGCGCGTTTTGCAATCTTGAGAATAGCAGGAACATCTTGAGCGGAGACATTACTTATCATGCCTCCAAAAACCATACTTACAACTAAAATTAGTAAGGCAAAAGTTGCTAGAGTCTTCATTCTTCTTCCTCCACATCTTTCCTTAATCGAACTAGATTTTGCAAGTCTTTTTTAGAAGTTTCAATTACTCCTAATCTTTCTAGTCGTTTTACTGCTCTCCACATTGTAGTTCTAGGTTGCAAGAATTTTTTTCTAAGATCACTTTCTAAGACTTCTCCTCCATTTTCAGAAATAAATTTTATAATTTCTTTATCATCGTCTCGCATGTCAGGTCTTAAATTAAAAATAGTTTCAATATCATTGGATACAGTATTTTTTTTAGGTTCAAAAATATTTTCAGTTTGTATTGCTGGTAAAGGTTTTGTTTGTTTTCGTTTAATCATTATAATCACCACTACAACAGCTACTGCAATAGGAACTCCAATCAATGCAAATATGGAAAAATCGATAGATGATTGTCCTGGGTTGGTAGTAGGTGGGTTGGTAGTAGGTGGGTTGGTAGTAGGTGGGTTGGTAGAATCTAAAATATAATGGATTTCTGAATAACCTATGCCTAGTTCTAGTTTGGTTTGCTCATTAATTATATCCATATTTGATGGAAGTGCATTCATTCCAACAATAATAGAATTTGTTGGCATCAATAATGAATAATCAGTTGGAGAATCGAGAGAGAAAGTCCAAACTCTTCCCTCTTTTGAAATTAAGTCATGAATATCGTAATCAATTGTTATAAAAGAAGAACCAAAAGTATCAACAGTTGCTTTGTTACCAATTATTTCACTAGACAATAAAAAGCCATTTTCACCAACTGCCACAAAGTTATCAATAGATGGACCAAATAGATCTACTTCAAAGTCAGGATCTAATGGATCTACATCTAACTTAGATGAGATATGTGTAGAACCATCTGAATAAAGAGTAAGATCAAGAGTTCGAGTAGAGCTGAATGAGGTCTGAATGGGCATCGTAAATGCAACAACAATTAAGCTTGCAATTAGCAATGGAGTCTTAATCATTATTTCGAGGATACCCTCAGTCCTTACAAAAAGCATTCCATCTTCTCGAAGAATCTCTTTCCTATGAATTGGTACGATTTCTGGGTTCATTGGCTCAATACCTTAGATTCATGCTTTCTACGAGTCCCTGAAATCTCTTAAATTCCTGGAAAAACTGAAGTCCTTTTTCAGTAATCAAAAAGACTCTATTCCTGTCATTTTTGACGGATTCGACTAAGCCTGCTTCTACCAGTTTCTCACATTTGTCTAGTACTGCGTAGTGAGATAGGTTGGCTTTGCGAGAGATTGCAGATACAATGACTCCACCACGACCGCCATCAGCGGTAACGTCTAAGATATCACCCATTATGCCCATTTCGGACCTGTATTGTTGTTTTGACATGCTATAGTATAGAACTACTTAGTTAATGAGGAACATTTTGAAACCTCAAAGCGGAACACAAAGCGGAACGGCCATTCCAGCTAAAAAAATAATCAATTTTTTAGAAAATTGGTGCGCGGAAGAAAACTCAAACAAAATTCATGCCTAAAAAACCAATAGAAAAAACAAGATTTTATGGAGAAATTCTATTTTTAGAGATTTTTTCAAAAATAGATGAATTTTTGGGTAAATTAAGTAATTTTCAAGAAATTTTGCTTATAAAGAACAGGATGTTTCCTTGCCGTTCCTAATTTATTATTTATACAAACTAATGATATGATAAAATTTCAAAAGCGAACTATTCTTGGGATTATTATTTTATTCATATTAGGTGCTTCACCGTTATCTGTAACATACTCATTTGGGGAAGATTATCAAGTAGAAAATGCAAAAGATATTCAAAATCCTGAAAAAACCCTCAAAAAAGGGAGACTTTCAGTAATTCTTACTGAAAAAATAGTCAATGGAAGGCTGGAAGTCCAACATTATACTGTGCCAGAAGAGATAACAGAAGACGACAAACAGAGAATGCCATCATTTGAAGGGGAAACCTCAGGCTGGGCATACGTAAATTATAATGCATATCATGCAGGAATAACTCTCTTTGATGGAAAAGCAACAAAGGTAGGAGAAAATACGTGGCAAAGCTCTACAAATGATATGCTAAAGATTGAAAATGATGAATTTGAGCCAAAAATTAGTGAGAAAAATGACAATTCTGATCAAGTAATGAATGGTTCAGCCTTAGAAGAGATACTTAGCTATAAAGTAATATTTTCTGGAAAATTTACAGAGACGGAATATGAGAATGTATTGATTAATTCATTTATTAAATCTGGATTAAATTCTGAGACAAGTCAAAATATCAAACTCTTGCAAATAGGAGAAATGACCAATAATTCAGAAAAATTAATTGTCTCCTACCAAGATTTTAGAAATTCGATATTGATAAGTTAGTATCATTTTTTCTTGAATTGAATAAAAATCATTCACAAGGTCAGCTTTGAGATTCATAATAACTTTTTATTCCCTTTTTAAAAAGAAAATCATAAAATGTTTGACAAATTCAAAAATGAGGGTGGAGAAATGGTAGAAGAAAAATCTCAAGAAAGTGAAAATATTGATTCTAGTTTTACAGATGAGTCATCAAGTGAAATCGGTATAAGTGAATTAATGGGAAAACGTGCAAAATTAGAAGAAGCAATTGATTATGTCGGTTTGATGATAAAGAATCTCAAAGATAAAAGAACTCTGCTTGAAAAAGATATTGAAGAAGAATCAGTTGATATTAAAAATCTCAAAGAAAAATTACAAAAAGTTAGTGAATACATAGATGAAGAAAATAGAGGAATAAAGGAACTTACAAGAAAGAGACAGCAGGTAGAAAATGAAGCTGATGAGGTAGGTTCAATCATCAATACTTTACGAGATAAACTTGTAGGAGTTGATAAAGTAATTGATGACGAAGGAAATAGAGTCAAGAAAATCAAAGAATCCAGAGATTCTATTGATGGTTAAAAGATTCTGAGGTTATAGAAATCTAGTACTAGTTGCTTGATGACTATTTGTAGGAACTGATGGGAACATCTGACCTGCCGAACTTTCTGCTACAGCAGCAGCTTCCTTTAGTATACTTTCAGATTCTGAATTAGTACTAGGATCTAGTCCAAATGCTGAATCCCCAGAGAAACTTTCAGTCATAAAGCCTCCAAGCATTTCTGCCATTTGTCCAATTTCTTGTTCAGCTCCTGGCATTATTTTTCCAAGAGATGATTTTAGATTCTTCATCAAACCCATTGTAGGCATAATTGCTACAACCGTGTCTCCAAGATCACTACATGTAGTTAATCGTAATTCAATTTGTTCTAATGCTATTCTAGCATTACTCAAAATTTTTGTAACTTTTCTTACTTCAGCTAATTCATTTCCAAGAACTTTAGAGGTTTGAATATCATGTTTTTGTGTAGCATCAACAATTCTTTGGAAGAGTTTAGCATCACGCTCTTGTAAGTTTGTAAGCATTGAATCTAGTTTTTTAATTTGTAATTGTAATTTTTTAATTCCTTCTTGAACCCTTGGTTTTAAAGCTCCTTTTGGTTTGATTGTGTCATTAATTTTTTCAGTAATGGTAGGCTTTGGTTGCTTGGACCAGTTTTCAGATAGATTTGGCAATGTGTAGGATTTTAGAATAGATACTTAATTTCGGGTGTGAAAAATGGTTAACAGTACATGAAATTTAACTAACAAAAATTAACCTTTGGAGTTAGGCTCATATCAAAGAAAAATTTTCCAATATAGAATTTGTAACATTATTTAATCATAATTCTGCATATAACAGACATTTTTGTTATTCTAGTGATAATACAATTCAAAAAATCTATTTAGTGATTTTTGGGCATTAATTTATGAATGAAATTTTTGGCTTTGATTTACCTGATAAATCTAAAGAACTCACTGATAAAGAATATGTTGATCTGGTAAATAGAATTAGGGGTAATTTCTTGAGTTATGTTTCAGTTTTAGATACAACATTAACAATGATAATATCAGATTTATTTTTACGAGATAAAAATGATTTTTCGCTATGGGTAAAAACAGTATTTGATGAAGATAGAACTGCATCATTTGGTACTAAGATAGTTTGGTTAGCAAGAATAATGAAAAATCATTCAGTTTTTAAAAATGAAATCAATGAATCTGATAGAATAAAAATTCAACAAAAACTAAACGAGATTAGAGAAATAAGAAATGATTTTGCACATAATTTTGCTCATAATAAAAAAATCAATAAAGAGAATGTAAAAAATAGAATTATTCAATTGTATGATTTTGAAGATGGAATAACTACATCAAAAAATTTTAGAATGGATGAAATAATGAGTTTGATTAATAATCCTTGGATTGTAACAGAGTTAGAAAAAATACAGATATTGACAAAAAAGATCAGAGAGAAACAATAGTTTTAGATTAAAATAGAATTTATTTTTATAATGGAATCAACAACTTGTTTTAATGAATAAAAAAATTATTCTAATTCCCATATTTGTTGTAATTATAGTTTTGATACTAAATTTTTCATTAGAACCTATTGATGAGAAAAATGTAACGGTATTTCATATTACACTTGCAGATCCTAATCTATACTCAAATGGAGTTTTTACAGATTCGTTTGTTATTGATAAGGGAGAATATTTGTTTAGGTTTGTACCCAATGGTAGCAGTCCAGATATTTTATCAATAAAACTATCTGGTGAAAAATTTAATTTTTCTCAAGATTTTAATCTCAAAGGAATTCCTCACCAGAGTGGTATTTCAGAATATTTTACATGGGAGTATGAGGGAGAAAAAACTATCATTATTTCTGAGATACAAGAAGTATCAATTACTATCAATCCAAATGGAAAAGTAATGGGTTCTGTGTCTGTAGATATTTTAGAAAACAAGGAGGCGTAAACCCCTTCACTGCAGAACAATGAGAGATTTCCTCTCTTTTTCAGTTCGTTAAACGACTGATTGCCTTTTTAGTTCTGCGGGGCTACGCATTTTTAGTCGATAAGAATTGTATCCTTCGACATTAATTATAATATGAACTTTAACTATTTAAGATTTAACATTAAATTTTATAATTATATATTAGATTTTATGTAAAATTTTATGCCTATTAATTATCTAATGGATCTATAAATTACGAATTTCAATCAGAAAGCTATTGAAACTATCAGGAAAAGTTGCACTAGTTACTGGTGGAAGTCGTGGAATTGGATTTGCCACTGCTAAGATTTTGTCAGAAAATGGAGCCATTGTAATTATCACATCAAAAAATCAAGAAAGATTAGAAAAATCTACGTTAGAAATTCCAAATACAATTGGAATTGCAGCCGACATTAGAAATACAAATGATGTGAAAAATGTTATGAAAGAAATAATTGAAAAATTTGGTAAATTAGATATTCTAGTAAATAATGCTGGAATTTTTCCAAAAATAAAAAATTACATGAAATTAATGAAGATGAATGGAATGAAGTTTTAGATGTAAATCTTACAGGACAGTTTAGATTTACTAAGGAGGCAATCCCTTATTTACAAAAAACATCTGGTTCAATAATCAATATTTCATCAGATGCAGGATTAAAGGCATATCAAGGATTTAATGCTGATGCATATTCTGCTTCAAAAGCTGCATTGATTTTACTAACAAAATGCTGGGCATTAGAATATGCCAAAGATAAGATCAGGGTTAACTGTATTTGTCCAGGAGTAGTAGATACGGATATGACAGAACCATTTTTGAAAACTCAAAAAGATAAAGAATTCATGGATAATGAACATCCAATAGGAAGAATTGGTCAACCACAAGAAATAGGAAAAGCTGTACTATATTTTGCATCAGATGATGCAGCTTGGACTACAGGTGCAGTACTTGCAGTAGATGGGGGAGAATCAATAAAATGAATTCACATGGATTTAATATAACTACGGAGTACAAAAAAATATGATGAAAGATAGAAAAGCAAAAGCAAAATTGATAATATTATTAGGAATTATTTGGGTATTAGTCACATTACCATTACCATGGATAGTAAATAATCCAGAGGTTTCACAATCACAATTTAATACTATATTGGGTATCATAGGAGTTATGTCAATTCCATTTATTGCTCTAGGTGTTGTGTGGACATTAAAACCAGAACTGACAACTTAGGTAATTTTAATTGAAAGATATACCAATTTCTAATAAAATTCCTGAATTAGATCTTGCTATCCAAGCTGCAAATGAGGCTGGAAATGCAATTTTAGAAATTTATTTGGAAGATTATAAAACATCTACAAAAAATGACGATTCTCCAATTACAGATGCAGACATAAAGAGTAATGATGTAATCAAAGCAATTCTCTCACAAACTGAACATATGATTTTGTCTGAAGAGGATAAAGATGATCTAAGTCGGTTATCAAAAGATACGATTTGGATTGTGGATCCGCTTGATGGAACTTCTGATTTTATTGATAAAACAGGAGAATTTACAGTTATGATTGCATTAATTAAAAACAAAAAACCAATTCTTGGAGTAATTGCTTGGCCCACAGAAAATACAATGTTTGTTGCACAAAAAGGCAGTGGATCATTTAGATATTCCAATGATGAATGGAAAAAAATATCTGTAACTAAAGTATCGGAACTGGAAAAATGTAGAACTATTGGATCAAGACATCACTTGTCAGATAAAGAAAAAGCATTTATCAAAAAATTAGGAATTAAAGAATTTACAAGTGTGGGTAGCTCATTAAAAGTTGGAAAGATTAGTTCTGGGGAAGCTGAAGCATACATTACCACCACAAATAAAATGAAAGAATGGGATTCAGCAGCATCTTATTCTATAATTTCAGAAGCTGGAGGAAAAATGACAGATATGTTGGGCAATGATATCACATATAATAACAAAGAGGTACATCACCTAAATGGAATTTTAGTAACAAATGGATTAATTCACGATAAAATAGTTGAAGAATTTAAAAAATTAGAGTAGGTTTCTTCCTTTAAGGAAGTCCTTTACTTTTTGTGCACAATTTGCAAGAGATTCATGTTCAGTGTCAATTATTAGATCAGCCTTTTCAGGAGCTTCGTAGGGATCATCAATTCCAGTAAATCCTTTGATTTCTCCCTTTCTTGCCTTGGCATACATGCCTTTGACATCTCTTTCTTCACACTTTTCAAGTGAACATTTTACATAACATTCTGCAAATTGTTCACCTGCGTTGATAATTTCTCTTGCATTTTCTCTATTCTCAATGTATGGAGAAACAAGAGATACTGCACTTGGAACGCCATGCTTTAACAAAAGCTTAGCCAAATGAGCTACTTTTTTGTTGTGCTCATCACGTCCTGCTTTTGAAAAGTCTTTTGGTGAGAACCATTCTCTTAATTCATCACCATCAAGCATTGCCAAGTTTGGAATATCTTTTTGCAAATCTTTTACAATGGTAGTCTTTCCTGAACAAGGAAGACCAGTCATCCAAAGAATGAAAGGTTTCATGAACAAAAATATCTGAATAACCCATAAAGAGCTTACGTTAATTTCTTGCCCAAGATTGATTTTCTAAATAATCAATTTCTGCAATCAGTTCTTCGACTTTTTTGACTATGGCAAAAACTGATCTATATTGTTCATACATTTCAATCTCTTCTTCTTTTGACAAGACATTTGCTTCTGCATCATCAAAAAATTTGTTTTCTTTGTTAAGATGATCATTTAGGAAAATAGCATATGTTCTCAAATATCTTGATACAGGTTCTTGTGCATCTTCTCCATTTTTCCATCTTTTTAGATGATGGGATATTTGTCGAGCGATATTCCTTCCAAATTCATGCTCTATCATAAATTTTCGAATTTCTTCTTTTAGTGTATCATAACTTGCGACACATGGAAAGTAAGAATCTTCTTCTCTTGAGTGATGAATAGAGTCAACAAATTCTGAAATAACTATAGTAATTTTTGTTAGGTCCGAAAATGGAATTTTTGTTCCTTTGTATAATTCATCAGCACATTTTGAAACTATTTTTTCTAGTCGACGAACTTGATCATGATCTGCACGAAGTTGATTTGTAGCACTCATAATACACTTGTTCAGCATATGTTATTTAAAATCAATTATAGAGTTGAAATAATTAACTGAATACAATTAACTTTAGTTTAGATTGATTTACATCAGTCATTAATGAATCCCATAATTTTATCAATTTTAAATTTGATTAGAGGTCAATTTGGAGATGTTGTTTCAATATCTAATTTCGATTCTACCGTAATATTAGACAAATTAATAGAATTACAAAATTCAGTAGGCACATTATCAAATCATGACGGACCAATTGCTCCAGCTCATGTGATATTACTTGCAGCAGGTGTAGTAATTTTTCTAGGAGTTGCAGGAGAAGCATTCTTTAAAAAAACAGGAATTCCCGATGTAGCGTTTTTGATGATTCTAGGAGTGATAATTGGACCAGTCTTTGGATTGATTCAACCAGAAGCTGTTATCTCAGTAGTACCATACTTTGCTGCACTTGCATTGATAATCATAATGTTTGATGGTGGATTAAATTTAGATATCAAACATGTTGTAAAAACTGTTCATTTTTCAATAACATTGGCAATTCTGGGTTTTATTTTATCGGTTGTAATCATAACACTTGCTGCTCATTTTGCATTAGGATGGTTATGGTTAGAGAGTATATTGTTAGGTTCAATTGTAGGTGGAAGTAGTTCTGCGATTGTTTTTGGTCTTGTCAGAAATATCAAAATTTCAGATGACGCCAAATCAATGTTAAGTTTTGAATCTGCGGTAACTGATATTTTAGCTACAATTATCGCATTCATATTATTTGAAGCTGTGCTTTCAGGCCATTTTGATCTACAAACTTTGGAAGAAACGCTTGGTAGAGCAATTGTTGTAGGTTTAGTTTTAGGATTTGGTGTAGGAATTCCTTGGATGTATGTTTCAACAAAACTTGGAAATGCTCAACATGCATACATGCTTACATTAGGAGTTTTGTTTGTCTTGTTCTTTTTGGCAAATTCATTTGGTGAATCAGGTGCCCTAACAGCACTTGTATTTGGTTTGATGATTGGAAATAAGAGACATCTTTCAAAAATACTCAAATTTAAGCTTCCAAAAATTGAGATGGATGATCCAACACATAATCAATTAACATTTTTGGTAAGATCATTTTTCTTTGTTTTTGTTGGATTGATGGCAAGCTTTGGACAGATAGAATATATGGTATTTGGAATTTTGGCAACAATTGCTATTTATTTTGGAAGATCGTTTATTGGAAAGATTACACTTACAAAAAGATTCTCCAAATTGGATAAAGCTGTAACAAATTCTATGATTCCTAGAGGATTGGCTGCTGCAGTACTTGCTACATATCCAATTACATTGGGCTTGCCAAATGCAGAAGCATATTCACAAATGGTATTTTTTATTATTTTGTCATCTGTAATCATTACAACGATTGGATTGGGAAAATCAAAGAAAATACCACCACCAGAATCAGTGGAAGGTGGATTTGTTAAGCCTACTGATGATTCAGATGAGGGTTCTGTAAAAGAAGTACAAACTGAAACATCAAATAATTTTCAAAAGGAATCAATAGAAGGTGGATTTGTTAAGCCTACTGATGATTCTCAAAGAGAATAGATTACAAATCAAGTGATTCTTTGAGGCCTTTGTACCTATTTCTTATAGTTACCTCTGTAACATTTGCAGCTTCTGCAATATCACGCTGAGTCTTGTCCTCACCGTTTTTGACACAAGATAGGTATAGAGCCGCTGCTGCTAATCCCATGGGATCCTTTCCAGCTGATACTTCGTTTTCTTGTGCAAGCTTCAAAACTTTTACTGCATATCTTTTTGTTTTTTCAGCAATTCCAATTCTGCTTGCAATTCTTGCAACACATTGAATTGAATCAGTTACTGGCATCTTCAAATCAAGTTCTTTGACTAGTAATCTATAACATCTTGCAATATCTTTTCTTTTAATGTTAGCTGCTTCCTCAACATCTTTTAGATTTCTTGGAGTTGCAGTGTCACGGCATGCAGCATAAAGTGCTGATGCCATTAAAGCTGAAATGGAACGTCCTCGAACTAGACCTTTTTCAAGTGCTTTTCTGTAAATATAAGCTGCTTTTTCAATTACTGCATCAGAAATTGCTAGTTTATCTTTTAGTCTGTTTAATTCACTAAATGCTTGTCTAAAGTTTCTATCAACTGGTTCATGAACTTGGCTTCTACTGTCCCAGGTTCTAAGTCTCTCAATTGTACTTTTCATTGACGCTGTAAGTGGTCTTCCGGATGCATCTTTGTTTACAGGATTGATAATTGTTGCAAGACCCATATCGTGCATGGTCAATGATGTTGGTGCGCCAGCTCTTGCTTTATTGCCACCTTCATCTTGAGTAAAGGATCTCCATTCAGGTCCTGCTTCTTGTAGTTTTTCAGTAATTACAAATCCACATTTAGAACAGAACATTTCTCCTGATTCATTATCTGTAACTAATTTGCCCTGAGCACATCTTGGACACAGCTCTTTTGTTTTGCTTACCATTTGATTCTAGGTGACTGAATTGATGTTATTTATTAATCAACATCTTTTTTCTTTAAAATTCAAGCAAAAATTGAGCCTGAAAATAATACTGAATAGTCATAATGGAGTAATTCGTAGTAAGAGCATGAGTTTTCTCTGGATTGTACCATTATTGGTTTGCTTGTTTTTTCTAGTACCTAATTCCTATGCAGAAACAATTACTCAAAATTTAGAAGGCGGTATGGATATTGATATAACATATCCTGATGAAATCTTAGCTGGAAGAGAATACAGTATATCGGTTTTGATAAAAAATAACGGGTGGGAAGACAAACAGGATATTTCATTGATCTTCTCTAGTAAAGATAAAGCTCTAGCTGCAGGAGTATCAGATAACATCATAATTGAAAAACTCTCTCAAGGTGGAACATATGGTGGAAATATTGATTTGTTAATTCCAACTAATTCAAATCCTGGTACTCATTTTATTAATTTAAAATATTCTCAAGTTCTTGTTGCAAATAATAAAACACCACAACCTGCAATTTATCATGATATTGCAATTCCAATTACAATAAAAGAAGATCCGGTTGTAACAATTCATACAAAAGTTCCTGAATCAATTTTTGCAAATGCTGAATTTCCAATTACAGTTGAAGTGTTATCAAAAAACATAGACATTACAGATGTTAACATAAAGATAATTGCACCAAAAGATATTGAATTTAGAGGAGAAACATCACATACATTTTCAAAAATAGAAAAAAATACTCCTATTGAAATTACATCACGAATCATTACACCAAATGAAAAAGCTAATTCAGAATACAAATTACCATTTGAAATAATTGTATCATATACAGATGATACTGGAAATAAAAAGGAAGACTCACAGACAGTTTCAGTAGTTTTACGACCTAGGACATTTATGGAATTAACAGTAGATGGAGGAATTTGGATTGGTGATTTCTTTATTGCTCCATATGTTAGTCTTGGAACTATCATAGGAATTCCCGCAGGTGCAATAATTTCATTAATTATCAGAAAAAAACAGAATTCTACTAAAAAAACACAAAAAAGAAAAAACTCTAGGCTTTGAGTTTTTCTTGAATATTTTGAATATACTTATTGTTGTATTCAATGAAAAGTTGAATTTTGTCTTGAGCCAAAGCCATTGCACCAGGCCTACTATTGACGTGTGCTTCGGCTATTTTTTGTTGCTCTAATAGTTTTTCAAGATTTTCTTTTGGTTGTAATTTTAGTTCTTCAAGTAAAATTGCAAATTCATTTTTAAGAATATTTTCAGTGTCAGGAATTGCAGGTGGATCTGCTCCAATGATTTCTTTGGTTGTAATTTTTCCAAATACTTTTTTATCTAATTCAAGCAATAGTAGAAAATGGAACTAGAAGTATAAATTTAATTTCATTTAAGAATTTTTTACAAAAGTGAGTGCAGTGCAATCAAAGATTTTATCTTTTGATAGTTTTATGATATTTTGATGACTTATTGTATAGGTAACTGCAAAAAGTACAAAGCCCTTAAGCCTACACAGATTGGTAGGTATGCATCTGGACAAAAAAGATGCAATTACTGCGAAATATTTGTAGATTATGATGGAATTATCTGTCCTTGTTGCAATAGACAATTAAGATGTCTTCCCAGAAGCAGAAAAGGAAAAGAAAAGTATCTAGCTCAGATTATTAAATAAAAAAATATCGTATCGAGATAGATTTTTTGCTTTTAATTTTTGTAGATTTTAGTTTAAGAAGAGTCATGTTTAGAACACTCAGAAAGCTTTTCCTTTATTTGAGATGTAACTACATTTTCATTAAGAGGAATTGTTCTGTGGGATTATGTTAGGTTCTTTTCTTAGATTCTCGATTGATCTATAACATCAAACCAATCAGATGTGTCATAGATGGTGTTATTATTGAACTCTTTTTGATAGATTTTTTTGTTGCCTGAAATCAATGTAATGTTTTTTTAATTAAATAGGCAAATTCGTTGCTAAGAACCCAAAATAGTTCAATCATGCCTGAAAATCAAAGTTCTGTTTATAAGAAATCAATGTAAGGGGAAATACATGGCAATTCCAGCTGATGTTGAAGAATTTGTTGAAAAACACATCAAACTTATGATTTCCCAAACTGAAACGTATTTACCATTTATCAGAGTTGCATTTCCATATTCAAACAATATAGCTGATGGTGTTTACAATCTAATAATCGGTAGTGCATTATCGATATTTATCAATCAGTTTGCAATGAAAATGAAATATCCAACCGCAGATGATTTTTCAGAATTTGGAAAAATTGCTATCAAATATAGAGATCAGGTTGATCAATTTTTCAAATAGTCTTATGCCAATTCACCTAGAAAGTGCACTGTGTTATTAATTACAACAACTGTTCTATCTTTTGGGACATGATACAATTTTTTTGTACCGTTAGAAGATTGTACAATAATTTTTGAAAATGGATCTTTTAGTGATTTGTAAAGAATTCCTTTTTCGCCTACTGATTGAGACCAATGAGTTCCTTGAACAAAAGAGATTGCTTGGAATTTTATGACCTGATATGAGTATACCATTTCTAATTAATTATTAATAATTGCACTCATTAATGACTTTCCTCCAATTAGTGCTGTAATTGACAAGCCTATATTGGCAATAATATTTATCGCGAGAGATCCATAATGATGTCCATCAAGTAGGTTACTTGAATCAAGAGCAAAAGAAGACATTGTTGTAAGGGATCCACAAAATCCTACTGCTGCAAATAATGAATATCTTCCATCAAGATTCCATTGTTCTGACACTATAACAAATACACCAAGTAAAAATGCGCCTAAAACATTGACTATCAAAACATTCAGAGGTAAGGTATTGAAAAGTAATGGTGACTCTGTAACTTTGTATCTCAGAAAGGCTCCAAACACAGAACCAACTGCAAGAAAAACATATTCTAGTCCTTTCATCTATATGATTACAAATTAACTGATATTATTAGTGCTATTTGGAAACATTTTGATAAAATCATGCCTAATTCTTATTAATTTGGAAAGATATGTCTATGGTTTTTATAGGTTCGATATTTTCTCCAGACTGAATGACACTAAAATTGAGATGTGAAGACTATGGGTTTGAATGTGAATTCATTTTAGATGAAGAAAAAACCGTAGGTCTTATTGAAAAATTAAGAGCACATTTTGAAGAAGAACACGGAATTGACTACACTATAGAAGCAGTAACTCAAATGATTACTAATCGTGGGCATTCTTTAGAATCAATAAGAAAATAAAATCTTATTAAAAAATTATTTTCATTTTTAACATTTATTACATTGTTTATACTACATTAATTATTCAAATTAATTTAAGAAAAATTTGAGGAATTTTTTGTTTGTAAAGCTTGGTTTTGATTACAAAATTACCTCAAGCGATTTGTTTTTATTTTAAAAGCGCATACAATTGTTAGTAGTGGTAGAAAATTTTTCAAATGATTATGATGTAAAGTGTCAACTCGATACTTGCAAAACCTATCCTGCAATAACGGATTCTGAAAGAGGAGAAATTGTTTGTGGGGGATGCGGCCTTATCTTATTGCAAAATATGGCTGATGCATCATATGAAAACAACGGTTACTCTCAGGAAGACTTTATGAAACTATCAAGAACAGGTCCTGCTTCATCATTAACAATGTATGATAAAGGGTTGTCAACTGTAATTGGTACTAACAAAGATTCTTCAGGAAATGCATTATCTAACAAAACAAAATATGAATTCAATAGACTAAGAACATGGGATCAAAGAAGCAAATCAAGAAAGACTGCTGCATTAAGCAAGGCATTTACTTTACTCCATGGAATGAAAACAAAATTAGGAGTTCCTGATAATGTTGTAGAAAGTGCTGCATATATTTACAGAAAAGTTGTCAGTGCAAAATTGACTAGAGGAAGAACAATGACTTCATTGATCTCAGCTTCTTTGTATGCAGCATGTAGAGAAAATAACATCCCAAGAACATTAGACGATATTGCAAATGCTGGAAATGTTGAAAGAAGAATACTTTCTCGAGATTTGAGAACCATAATCAAAAAGCTTGGATTGAATCTTAATCAGTATGATACTTCCTCGTTTATATCAAAAATCTCAAATAACATGGATCTAAAAGAAAAGACCAAACGAGACGCATTTGAGATACTAAAACGATGTGAAAAGGAACAGATCACTGCTGGAAAACATCCCGTAGCACAAGCTGCTGCATCATTATACATATCATGTATAATGAATGGTGAAAAAATTAGTCAAAAAAAGTTTTCAGCGGAATCTGGAGTAAGTGACGTTACAATCAGAAATAGAGTAGATTTGATTAAGAAAACATTAAAGCTAATTGAGTAGACTATCCCAAAAAAATCCTACAAGATAATTGTAGGAGAAAATATTTTTTCAAATAACACATCTTTTAATTTATTTACCAAGTCCATTATTACTCGAATTTGCTCCATTGTGATTTCTCTAAGACTTTGAATAGTTTTATCAAGATCTGATATTTCAGATTCCAATCTTAATTTTTCATTTTTGAGATTTGATATCTGATTTTGTAAGTTAGAATTTTGTTGTTTGAGTCTATCATTCTCTTCTGTTAACTGTCTAATTTTTTCTGAATCAGATTCTTCTGGAAATGGATTAGGAGTAGGTACAGGCTCTGGCATTTTGATCGGTTCTGGCTCTGGAGAAGGTCCTGGAATTTTAGGTGGTTCTGGCTCTTGTTCTGTTTCATATGCTAAAGTAACTTGAAGGAAGTTAAGAGAAAAAAGTATTACAAACAAACCAAAAATAAAACTAATTTTCATTGAATGACTTCACAGAAATATTAGAATTTTTTTGTATATGAATATGATTATTGATTTCAAATAATGAAAAAGAGTTATTTGTAGAAATCAGGTTCTTGATCTCTTTTTTGTTTTGGAAGGTCTTCCATAATTGCCTGAACTACTTCGTTGTGATTATATGTCAAATGTCTGAGAAATTTTGCAGATTCATCTGCTCTAGTCTTTTCATCAGCAAATAACATTTCTGGACTGCTCAATTCTGCCATCATTGTATTGCATTCTTGGCAAGGGTCAAAATCAAGGTAGAGTTTCATTATTTTCTCTCATGTTCATTAGTATTTAGACTATTTTATGGAGTGAGTGGGAGATGCCTCTTTCTTTCGAGGCTTTACCTTGTCTATTGCATCAAGAAGATCTTGTTGTGTAATCTTGATTTCTTTGACATCTTCAGATTTACTGCCAACATGTCTTTTCAGAGCAGCAAGTGCAGCTCTGTTTGCAACTGCGGCAATTTCTGCACCACTAAAACCATCTGTTATCTCTACTAGTTTTGCAACATTTACATCACTATCAAGTGGCTTCTTTTTGGTATGAATCTCAAAGATATTCTTTCGTCCTTTAGCGTCAGGATTAGGAACTTCAATGATTCTATCAAATCTTCCGGGTCTTAGAAGTGCCTCATCAACTATATCTAATCGGTTTGTTGCACCAATAATCAATACGTTGTGTAATTCTTCAAGTCCATCAATTTCAGTTAAAATTTGAGAGACTACGTTTTCTGTGACATGAGAGCCTGAATCACCACTTCCTCTTCTTGGAACAAGTGCGTCAACTTCATCTAAGAAGATGATACATGGGGCGGCTTGTCGAGCCTTTCTGAAAATTTCTCTAACTCCTTTTTCTGATTCACCTACCCATTTTGATAGTAGTTCAGGACCTTTAATGCTGATAAAATTGAATTCAGTTTCTCCAGCAAGTGCTTTTGCAATTAGAGTTTTACCAGTTCCAGGTGGACCATGTAATAGAATTCCTTTTGGTGCTTCTACATCAACATAATCGTATGCATCTTTGTATTTGATTGGCCATTCAGCAGCTTCTCTTAGTTCTTCTATTAGTTCATCAAGACCGCCAACATCTTGCCATTTAACATTTGGAGTTTGAACTTGAACCTCTCTGAGTGCACTTGGTCTAACTTCTTTTAATGCATCTTTAAAGTCCTCATCCGTAATTTTGATCTTTTGAAGAATCTCTGATGAGATCTCATCGTCATCATAGGAAAAGTCTTTGTCATCAAGAACATTTCTACGTAGAGACTTCATTGCAGCTTCTTTTGCTAATATTTCTAAATCTGCTCCAACAAATCCATGAGTTGGTTTTGAGTATTGTTTTAGATCTACTTTTTCATCAATTGGCATACCACGAGTATGAATTGAAAGAATGTCAAATCTTCCTTCTTCATCAGGAATTCCAATTTCAATTTCTCTATCAAATCTTCCTGGTCTTCTTAGTGCAGGATCAATTGAATCAGGTCTGTTAGTAGCTGCAATTACTACAACTTTGCCTCTGGATTTCATACCATCCATTAAAGTCAACAGTTGAGAAACAATTCTTTTTTCTAGTTCTCCTGATACTTCATCTCTTTTTGGAGCGATTGAGTCAATCTCATCAATGAAGATTATGCTAGGTGCATTTTCCTCAGCTTGAGTAAAGATTTCTCTGATTCGTTCCTCACTTTCTCCATAATGTTTGCCCATAATTTCAGGACCGCTAAGTGAGATAAAGTGGGCATTAGTCTCTCCTGCTACAGCTTTTGCCAGAAGAGTTTTACCAGTTCCAGGTGGACCATATAGTAAAACACCCTTTGGTGCTTCCACACCGATTTTTTCAAATAATTCAGGATGTCTCATGGGTAATTCAACCATCTCACGGATCTTTAGAACCTCACGCTTCAAGCCTCCAAGTTCATCATAAGTTATTCTAGGTACAGATGAATCAACTGCTTTTGTCATTGATCCAAGTTTGAAGATTGTGTCTTCAGTTACAAGAACTGGTTTAGATGGTTTTGTACTTGTTACCATAAATTGTATTTTTCCGCCCATTTGAGTTGGAAGTGTTATAGAATCATGAACTGTAAATACATGATTAAGATAGTTGTAAATCATCACTTGATGTAATTGGTCTTCATCAATAGATAATTTTTCAGTAGGAGATAAAACAATTTGTTCAGCATTTTCAGCTTCAACTGATTTTAATGAAATTTTATCACCTATTCCAGCACCAATATTTTGTCTTGTTATTCCATCTATTTTGATAATTCCAGTTCCATATTCTTCAGGTGAACTTGGCCATAGTTTTACATGTGTTTTTTTGTTGTATGTTAATTCTAAAATTTGGCCGGTGCTCCATTTTTGATCCTCAATTACTTTAGGATCAATTATTGCTCTGCCTCGTCCAACATGTTGTTGTGGAATTTCGTCTACTTTTAAAATAATTTCACTCATATTATTGCCTCAAAAAATTTGAGGGGTTATTCAACCTCCACCGTTTTGCCTTTTGGTTTTTCTTCCTCAGTCAATTTGAAGACAATTTCCAAAATGCCGTTTTTGTAAGAAGCCTTTGCAGAGTTCTCATCAACTTTAATTTTTAGTGGAACTTTAGCATGGTATTTCTTATCGTTATGTGCTGCTGAAAGATCTACAATATTATTTTCAACAACAACTTTAACATCTGTTTTTTCAACTCCTGGCATTTCAGCTATGAGTTTTACCACCTTTTCTTTTTCATCAACAATTGTATCTACAATTGGTTCTCTTGTATCAGAAGATGGAAGAATATTTGGTTTAACATTTCCATATTCTTTTACTACAGGTTTTCCATCAGGACCAACGGTCATTGTATAACCATAATAATACGGACCAGATTGAGGGCCATTTCCCTTGAATTCTTCAAAAATGTCATCGATATTAAAAAAAGAGTTTGACATTCTTTTGAAGATTCTATCAAATTCATCATCAAAGAATGTTGTCATATTTATCTACTTTATGTAATGTATATTACAATATATAAAGATTATCAGTATAATAGTAATTTCTTACATAATCCTATTATAACTGACATAGCATAATAATTTTGATGAGAATTTCAAGCATGTCTGTGCCTGAAGTTGTTAAGGAAATCATTACCAGAAATCGTTCAATTTATGATTGTATGAAAATGGATCTGATTAACTATACTGCATTAGCAGTAAAGATTCAGCCAGAGATTGAAAGAATACTTGGCAATTCTGTAAATCTCAATACGGTTGTAGTTGCAATAAAACGGTATTCAGATTCGTTTGAAAATAAAGAAGTAAAAGAAGAATCAGTTTTGAAAAATGCTCGTTTGTCATTAACTGATGGAATTATGGATATCAAATTTTCAGTGCAGGAATCAAGCGAAATGGATCCTACTTCAATTTTAGATAAATTCTCTAAGGTAACTAACAACTACGAATTTTTTAGAATGTCAGATTCCTTTAGATTTCTTACAGAAGATATGGAAGACATTAGACAAATCTTCAGTAATTTCTCAAATAGAGATGATGTGTTTAGCACAGGTCTTGCAAAGATTAGAATCTCAATTCCTAATTCTCAGAATAAATCAGATGTAGTATCATATGTTGCTGAGGTATTACATGCCAATGGGATAGAATTAGTAAATGCATTTTTCAGTCAAGATAATATCATAATTATTTTAAACGAGAGGGATTCATCAAGAGCATATGATATCTTACATTCGGATATCATGAGAGCCTAAGAGAATTAATGATTTTAGGCAGGATTATCTTATAGCATATATTCAGCCAGTTTATGGAAAGAGCATAATTGGCTAAAAAGAAGAAAATTGTGATTTTGGGTGGTGGTTTTGCAGGAGTAGAATGTGCCAGACAGTTAGAATCACAGTTTAAGGATAATCCCGAAATAGAGCTGTTAATGGTAAGTGAAGATAATTTTCTCTTATTTACACCGATGCTACCTCAAGTTGCATCTGGAATGATTGAAACTAGGCATATCGTACTACCAATCAGAACGATATGTAAGAAAACAAAATTTTATGAGGGTAGAGTAAAAAACATTGATCCCTATGGAAAGCTAGTAACACTGTGGGGTACAGGAGATAAAAGAAGTATCTCAATTCATTATGATTTTCTAGTAGTTGCACTAGGAAGTGAAACTAACTTTTTTGGAATGTCAGATGTAGAAAAAAATGCTTACACTATGAAAACACTCAACGACGCTGTAGTACTAAGAAACAGAGTTATTGATATGCTTGAACAGGCAGAAAACGAGACTGACCCAATTCTTCGAAAAAGTTTCTTGAATTTTGTTGTTGTGGGTGGTGGTTTTGCAGGAATTGAAACTGCAGGTGAATTAATGGATCTTCTTTTAGATGCACGAAAACATTATCCAACTATTCAGAAAAAAGATCTTAGAGTAATTGTGCTAGAAGCATTAGGAATGATCTTGCCAGGATTTAATCAAAAATTAGCAGACTTTGCAAAAGATAAGATGGTTGAAAGAGGAATTGATATTAGATTAAAAACTGCAGTAACTAGTTTTGATGGAAATGAAGTAACTACAAAAACAATAGATCCAACTCCAAAAGATCCTATTGATGATTCGTTTGTTGATTCAATCAGAACAAAGACTTTGATTTGGACTGCAGGTGTTACTCCTGTTAATACAATCAAGAGATCAATGTTCAAGACAGATAAGGGAAAATTAATCATTAATGATTTTCTTGAGGTTCCAGATTTTCCAGGAGTTTTTGCAATAGGCGACTGTGCATTGTTTTTAGATCCTGAAACTCAAAGACCATTTCCTCCAACTGCTCAAATTGCTGAAGCTCAAGCAAAAGTTGCAGCTAAAAATTTGACAGCACTAATAAAAAATTCTGAGAAAGAAAAATTTGTTTATCATTCCAAGGGTCAAATGGCAATTATAGGAAAAAGATCTGGAATTGCTACATTTTTGGGAATGAATATCTCAGGATTTTGGGCTTGGTTAATTTGGAGAAATGTTTACCTTTCGAAAATTGCAACCTTTGATAAAAGAACGCGTGTATTTCTTGATTGGACCATAGACTTGTTCTTTGATAGAGATATTTCAAGATTAAAACTAATGAAAGATAAAACTGAGAAAGAATACAAACTACTTGACGAAGTAGATGATGTTTGGTAAAATTATTTTCTAATTTTAAAAATAATTATTGCAGGTGCTGCGAAATACATGCCTACATTTAACAAAATCAAACTAATTCCATAACCTAACATTTCTTGTTCAGAATCAATATCAACATAATTTAGAAGTGATAAAGTGGATAACATTGGAGTAATTGTAATCTTTACTGCCTCTTTGAATACAGGATTTTCTCTTTCATAATCTGCAATAATAGGACTAAATGAATAATAGAAATTATTGAATGTGTTCATAAATGAAGTTCCTGAGTCTGTTTGTAGTAGTGTGTTATCTCTTATTTCTCGTAATTGTTGGACTTGGGGGGCTAGTTCAGATCCAAACGTAGCAGTTGCGATTAGACATCCACCACCTTCTTCTGCGGATTCATCTTTAGGAATGTCTTTTGATAAAATTTCAAATGAATCAACTGTATCAGTGAATCTTGGTAGTTGAGAATCAAAATCATCTATACCATTACTATAAGCAAGTGTGTAAAATTTCTCAGTACCATAAACCATAATTTCTTTAAATTTGACATTGAATTGCTCGCCATTAGATGAAAATAGTCCTGATGCATCAATTACATACGCATCATTTCCCTTTACTGTTGTTTTTTCCTGTGAAATTATTTCTAGATTTCCTGATTCTATGCCAGGTTTTATTGTTTCAAGCTTTTCAGAAATGAGTTCATCAAAAGTTCTTTGATTAGTTTCTTGTACTGTTAAAGAGATAACTGGATTAATTTCTCCTGTTTTTGGACCAACTGCAACAACATCAGGAGAATTTTCTTGTGTTTTGTCGGGTTGTTGTAAAAGCCAACCTTCTGGAACACTAAATCCAATTTCGTGATCAGCGCTTTCATATTTTTGATTACCAGTTGATGGAGATACTGAAGATTGTGTACGTTCAGGATCTGGTAATTCAAGAATATCTGTAACTTCAGAACGATTAACAACAGTAGCTTTTATGATTCTTACTTGCTCAGGATCTATAGGATTGTCTTTATCTCCTGTCTCAACTGCTGCAATTTTATCAAGTGTTTGAAAACTTTCTTCAGTGACTATTCTACCAAACACAGTATATTGTCCATCAAGAAAGTTTGAATCTTTGTGAACAATGAAAAATTGTGAACCTCCGCTGTTAGGATCAGCTGATCTTGCCATTGAAACGATTCCACGATTGTGTTTAATTGTATTAAATTCAGCGTTTACTCTTTCCTCTGGACCACCAATTCCCCAGGTACTTGGATCACCGTTAATTGTATTAGGATCACCGCCCTGAATCATAAATCCGGGAATAATTCTATGAAAAATAGTTCCATCATAGAAACCAGATTCTGTTAATTTAATAAAATTAGCAACATGATTAGGTGCATCATCTGGGAAAAACTCTATTACTATAACTCCAAGATTTGTTTCCAAGACAACTAATTTATCATCACTTTGAGCAAATGTATAATTTCCAAAACTAACTAAAAATAATGAAATTGTTAATGCCAGAAAAACTTTATTCAATAATTTTTCTCAAAATTAGTTACATAAAAGCTAATTGTATTAGTTTTTAACAAAGTCCAATAAATCATTCAACATGGAACCTGATGAAAAGATTCAGGCACATTTAGTTTCAGTGTGGAGGGAATCTAAAAAATTCTTTTCAATAGGAGGAAGAGAAGGTATGTTATTACTCACAGACAAACATTTGATGTTCATACATAAAACAGAGGCCAAGATGAATTGGTGGAAGGCTATTACTCAGAGACAAGTGGTTAATTTTATCAAGTCAAAAAATACAATGATTCATCACGACGGATATGATGAAGACGAACTAATGAATGATTTAGAAGATGATAGAAATATAGAATTATCATTTGATGATATTACAAGCATTAGTTATCAAGAAAAGGATTGGGGGAGTTCATTATTATTAGAATATCAAAAAGATGGGAAACAAGAAAAATATCAGTATTCAATAGCCCAAGATTGGGTAAAATATCCTGCAAAAGAGCCTACAAAATACATGAAAGTGGATTGGGAGCCTTTTGTGAAATATATTAAAGACAGACAAAAATTTACGAAGTAAAATTGGGAAAAGTTTTTGCTGTAGGTGTTGGACCAGGTTCTCCGAAATATGTAACAGAAATAGTAAAAGAGATTCTATTGAATTGTGATATTATAATTGGTTACAAGTATACCATGAAAACTATTGAGGATTTGATCAAAGGAAAAGAGATCTATGAGATTACAATGAATAATCAGGAAGAATCATACCAAAAAATTCTTCCGCAACTTGGTGACAGAACATTAGTCATTCCATTTACTGGGGATGTTAATTTTTCAGAATCAGAAGTTGTAGATAGATTGATAGAGATTTTTGGCGATGTAGAGATTGTGCCAGGTATTAGTTCAATTCAAGTTGCAGCTTCAAGAGCAAAGATTCCTCTCGATAAATCCAAAGTAATTACAATGCATGTTACAACTCCAATTGAGGATAAAAAATTAGAATTACAAAAGGCTTTGATTGATGGGTTTAGTGTTATTTTGGTTCCAAGGCCATGGCCAAAACAACCAGACAAACATTTTATGCCATCTGAGATAGCAACATATCTTCGAAAACATGGTTTTGATACTAAAAAAATGAAAGTTCATGTTTTTGAAGCGATAACAACTGAAAATGAGACTAGTTTTACAGGAACTGTAAATGATTTGGAAGGAAAAGAATTTTCTGATTTGTCTGTAATGGTGTTTAATCAAGCAAGTTTAGATTCATACATGAATTACAGATGGCAGTGGGAAAATTAATTTCCTTGTTGATTATTAGTTGTGCCCAAAATCAGATTATTTGAGTTTGGAAATACATATGCGACAATTCCCATCCAATCATAATCTGGATCATATAATCTATAGAATCCTGCATCACTTAATGTAATACTAACAGATTTTCCAGGTAGAATTTCTCCTGAAGTTATTCTGCCATCTTCTGTGTATCTATTATAACGATCTCCATAGTTTTCTGTACCGCTTAGAATACTGTGTGAAACAACATCATCATTTACAATAGTAATTGTAGTTCCTGGTACAACTGAAATTCTATCTTGTGAGAAATATCTCAATCTTAGTGGATCTGAAGTACTTTGAGTTGCAGCTGCATTTTCTCTTGCTGACCCAACATCAATGTAAGAGCCAATCCCTTGAGTTGATGAACCTCTAAGAATATGAAGTGTCAATAGATCGGATTTTTTTGACTCTGTAGAAACGGGAATTATTTTAGTTAATGTTGATAATTTTGTTGTGTAAATTATTTTGTATGTATTATCAGGAGTTGTTATTCGGCCTGTAAAACCATAAACTGACGCATCTTTACTTTCTTCAACTAACCTTCCAAAAAAACTAATTGATGTATCAAATCCACTTGAACTTTCAATGTTTCCATTTATTCTAATATAACGACCTTCACGCAAAAACTTTCCATTTAGTTTTGAAATAATAAATTCATCATCATCTAGTGTAACAAAACCATCTTCTGCAAGAAAGTTAATTGTACTTCCTGTTTGTTGCTGAGAAGATAAACCAAGATCAATTTCAGATATTCTGATAACATCTTCATTAATGGCAAATCCAGAACCTTCTAAAAGAAATGCCTGATTCTCAGAAATTTCAGCAAATGCCTCATTTACAAAATATCCTGATGAGATAACAAGCAATGCTAGTAGAGAAATACTTGCCTTCATGATTAATGTCTCTTTAAATTTGGTTTATAATTTACTACTAAATTATTTTAGACTGAATAGGCAAATTCACGGGTAAATCTGGTAATTACAAACCAGGTATCAGTAGACCTTCTTCTTGAGCCAATTCTATCATGTAAAATTCAAGATAGCCTCCAGCTAAGAGAAGACCCACAACAATTCCAATTTCAATTAATGTTGGTTTGATTAACGGTACCAAACTGATCTTTTTACTAACTGCTCTTATCAAAATAAAACTTCTAGATATTCCAAATGAATATGCAACAAGTTCCATTAATCCAAAGGGAGATAAGAAAAGAATTGAAAGTGGTGGAATGTCTTCAAGTTGTGGAGCAATAACAGCTATTGAAGCAAAGGCAAACCCTGTAGACCAAGCAGAGAAAATTCCCCATGCGACTCCAAATCCAGGGATAAACATGGGTAAGGCAATAGCCGTATTGTGAGCAAAGATTCCAATGGCATCAATATCTAATACAAGTTCTTCAAACTCAGACATGAAGATATTGGCTTCATTCTCACTAACAGATGACATTGAGCCAATTTGATAAGCAGCCACAAAAATGCCTAGAAAGATGAAAAATGTAATTATCCTTACTCTATTCACAATTATATTTTCGGAACATGATATTTGAGGGTTAGTGTAGGCGCAGATTTAATTAAACCAAATTGTATTTTTTTGTATGAAAAAGGAACTTTCCTTTGCATTAAACTATGCATTAAACAAAGGATTCCAAATTCATCCAGACGCTTTTAAAATTTTAGAAAATGTTGATGTAAAAAAATTAGAGAAGATAATTAAGGAAATAGTAAGGGAAAAGACAAAACAGAAATTATTTCAAATTAATCAAGATGATTTGGAGACCTATCTTGGAATCAAAGAGGACCTAACACTTCAAAACGAAGTCAAAGTAATATCTGAACCAACCAATAAAATAACATCTGGTGAGGGGGTTAAAGGTTACAATGCTTTGTTTTCTAGTCGTTTTAACAAACTTAAACGAATTATTTCAGATAGGCCAGAATCAAGGATGTTAAAATCTGCAGCTTCTGTTAAAACTACAAAAACTGATGATGATATCTATGTCTGTGGTCTAGTCTCAGTTAGAAACACTGAAAGAAACATCACAAAATTAGTTCTTGAGGACCCTTCAGGCTCATTTGAAGGAATTGTTTTTGATAATGAATTGCAAAAGACTGCAGGAACTCTTCTAATTGACCAATTTGTTATGGCACGGGTGGGTTTAGCAAATAATTCAGGATATATAATCAAGGATTTGATATTGCCAGATATCCCAGAGCAGGCCAAAAATAAGTCAGAGACTGAAGCATATGCGGTTTTTCTTTCTGATTTGCACATAGGAAGCAAATACTTTATGGAGGAGGAATTTGCAGAGTTTGTTTCATGGATATCTAGTCCTGATCCAACTGCAAGAAAAATTCGTTTTGTTTTAATCGGTGGAGATGTAGTTGATGGTGTTGGAATTTATCCAAACCAGAATAAAGAATTGGTCTGTCTAACCATTCAAGAGCAACTAAAAAAGGTTGAAGATTTGATTGACAAAATCCCTAAAAATGTAAAGATCATCATAATGCCTGGAAATCACGATCCTGGAAGAAGGGCATTACCACAGCCTGCCATACCCAAAAAATACAACTCAGGTTTGTGGGATAGAGAAAACGTGATAATGGTCGGAAATCCTGCTGTAGTCTCATTGAATGGTGTTAGAGTAATGATGTTTCATGGACAAAGTATTGACGATATTGTAAAGACTACGCCTGGATTAAGTTATGACAAACCAACTAATGTCATGAAACATCTCCTTAGAGCAAGGCATCTTAGTCCAATTTATGGTAGTCAAACACCCATAGCGCCTGAAATGGAGGATCTTTTGGTAATTGAGGATATTCCAGATATTTTTCATGTTGGGCATGTTCATAGAGCAGAATTAGACATGTACAAAGGAATACTATTGATTAATTCAGGTTCATGGCAGAAACAGACTCCTTTTCAAGCTAGTGTTGGAATGACTCCAAATCCAGGAATAGCCATAATGGTGAATTTGAAAACTTTCCAAGTTTTTCATGAGAATTACAGTTCAAATTTAGATAATATCTTGCAAAGTTAGTTCATCTTTGAATGATTTTTTTATCATTTCTGATGATATTGTAAGTTTGTATTTTTTAGTTCTACCATGAATTCCTTGGTGAATTAGTCTTCCAGAGATTAATCCAGATAATTCAATTTCACTTAGCATTTGTGTGATTCTTCTTTGAGTTAGTTCATCTTTCCCGACAATCTTACAGAGGTTTTTGTATGAAGAGTAAATCTCACCAGTAGAAGAGCCATTTGCCTTCATTATTGCGATAAGTACTAGTTTTTCATGAAGTGGGAATGATTTGAGAGATTTTTCTTCTTTATTTTCTTCAATTTTTTGGGAGGCTTCTCTAACATGTTCAACAGTGACTTTGTCAGATTGTTGTCGCTCAGCAAGTTCGCCTGCTACACGAAGTAAATCAATGGCTCTACGAGCATCACCATGTTCTCCACCTGCAAGAGCCGCAATGAGATTTAGAGCAGGTTCATTTACAGAGTTTTCAATAAATGATTCGTTGATTCTTTCTTGAAGAATTTTTTTGATTTGTTCAACATCATAATTTGTGAATACAACCTCCTCTTCCCCTAGGCTGCTAATTACTCTAGGATCTAATTTTTCTTTGAATGTAAGATCATTTGAGATTCCAACTAAGGTTAAAGAACCTCCTTCTTCAAGTCGCTCGTTTGCCCTAGTAAGTTGGTAGAGAATATCCTTGCCTGTTTTTGCCACTAATTGGGCAAGATAATCGATTTCATCAATTACAAAAATTGCATTAAGTTTTCCGTTTCTTATTTTAGTTAATAGCCTTTTGAAGACTTCGCTAATTGCAAGGCCAGTGTTTGGTAATTCCTCTTCTCCTAAACCTAATTGTCTGCCTAGACTAACTAATAATCCGTATAATGTTGTCTCTTCTTTAGAGTTAGTGTAAATCAATTTTATTGGAAAATCTGATTTTTCTACCCTTTCTTGGATTTTGTCAATAACTCTTCTTACAACTAAGGTTTTACCAGTTCCGGGTTTTCCATAAACAAGAAGATTGGATGGTCTTGATTGTTTTAGAATTGGTAATAATGATTGTGTGACTTGTTCTAATTCAGATTCTCTATGTAAAATAATCGGTGGTTTGTATGAATAATGAAGACTTTCTCGATTCTTAATAATTGACTTTCCAGATTCAGCTGCATCAAGCATTCTATCAATAGGGTCAGACATACTCACACACCTTCATTTCTTACCAACATTATCATACTCATATCTGAATTAAGAGAGTATAGAATAGAATAGTAATTGTAGTTTAGTTTGTAATTAATTATTTTTAGTTAGTTTTAGTTTTTCTAAAAAAAATAATTTAAAAAAAGATAGAGTGGAAATAATGGTGTGTGGGTTGTTTGAAAAAACCAAATTAACATTTTTGTTAATGAAATGTTAAGAAATCCCCCAAAAAACCCATTTTAACCCCTTTATTTCCATTCCAGGCGTTAAGATGGTTGTTAACAATGTGAATATCCTCATCTCTACCCCAATATTTCCACTCCAGGCATGGTAATATCTTGATTTTGGTAATTAATTGAAATTTGGTTGTTAATAACAAAAAACAGGCTAGGCATGGATTACGCAGTCAATGTTAACAAACTAATTTGTTAACAAACATGATCGGATCCATTGAACTGTTAACATCTGGCTTTGTAGATCTCAAAGATGGCAAAAAAACGTATTCGAATAGATATGGAAGATGCAGATGGCGCTCGTTATGATATTAAATTAGAAGGTAATGTGACTAGAGAAAAAGTCCTTAAAATATTTGAAATGATGGATTTGATGAATATTGAAGAAGAGATGCCTGAAACAACAAATATGGACTCAATCGGCTCTAAAATTTGGTATATTGTAGATAAATTCTTCCCAATGGGCAAATTCACATCCACTAATATTCTAGAAAAATATGAGGATGAGTTTAATGAGCCTGTAAAACTTAGTATAATATCCACTTATTTGTCTAGATTTTCTTCAAAAGGTAGGGTGGATAGGACTAGAACAGGTCGTGAATGGACTTATCAAACAATTAAGATTGGCCAAAAACAACATTAATCATTCAAGAAATCATAACTTTTCTAACTATTAATCGATCTTTTCCAAGAATCATTTTAACATATTCACCTTTTTGAATATCCATGAATTTTCTAAACTGTTTTGGGATTGAAATTGTGCCGGCAGAAGTTATTTTTACCAAAACTTCATTCTCTTGTACTGACATATTATTACTATAAATTAATAATATATATAATTTATTAAATTATATAATTAATAAAATAATATAAAATTAGCCTTATTTCCATAAAATATACATCAAACATTACAAAAATAACTTTGAAAATTCAATTATGCAGCTGATGGACTAGATTCAATTTGTTCTACTTTTGCTATTCCCTTTTCAGTAATTGAATAAGTATATGGTTTAGTTTCAGTATTTCTTTGTACATATCCTTCTTCAAACAACTTCTTCATTAATCTTGAAGTATGTTCTCTACTCCGCTTTAATGTGATTTGTATATCACGTGATGTCATAGATTTGTTTGTGATTAGATGCAACACATGATCTATCGGGTTTGTGTGATTTGTATTGGGAATATTAGGCACATAAGTCTCCTTTTCAGGAATAACTTCATGTTTGATACTAATTTCACTCTTTTTTTCTTGAACCTCATTCTTTGCTAATCTTTCTAGGAATTGTTTTAGTTCTAGATTAGGATCCTCCGATTTCTCCTCTATTCCTTGTATTTCTAATGCATCCAGGCGTATTTTCATATCGATTAACTGCCTTTCATAGTACTCTAAACGTTCAACTTGTGATGAATCATAGATTTCAGTTCTAGATTTTACAAATGGACGTATTTTGTAGTATGCATACAATCCTACTAATCCAATTGAAAATGCCAAAATCACACCTAAAATCACTTCAGGTTCAGGAATTTCTACTAACATCACAACTTTTATGCCTAAATCGTGATTTATTGTGATTGAACAACATTATTTCACACTTTGGATTGACAAACTCACACATCCAATCACAAACATTATCACAACTAATTCAACTTAATGACTTGTACTGTAATCACACAAATCACATATTACATGCCTGACGAACGAGCCTGTCAATCACACTGATGACCTCATCCTCTCTTTCTGGGAATATATCACTCTCATTTATCACACTAATTTGTTCTGAAAGTTTGGATATCACATCTATATCATCAGGTAAAAGTATGCCTAGACCACGTAAAAGTATGATTGAGTAATACAATCCAATTAATTTCTCTCTAGATTGCCCAACTTGCCTGTAATAGGCACCTTTCGTTATGGAAAATTTAGATTCTAGAAGATCTTTCTGATTTAAAATAATTTCAATTTGTCGCTCTGTAAACAGTGATTTTTTGATAATTTTACTAATAATATTGTTAAATTTAGATACTTCAATATCGTCCATAGCTATACAAATCTGTATATCGGTATTCCAATTAAACTTTAAAGAGCCATATACAAATCTCATTTATGGCTGGAAATGAAGTTGAGACATTCTTAAAATCAGAATTAAAAAAGAAAAATGCATTACTATTTGTATTAATTGATTCAGAGGTGTCAAATTTAGAGGCATCAAGTAAACTAGCTAAAGATGTTGAAAAAATTGGAGCTTCTGCTATCTTAGTTGGAGGTTCTTCTGCTACTGATCAAATTGAAATGGCTCAAGTCGTTAAAGGTATTAAAAAAGGAATTAAAATTCCAATAATTCTATTTCCTGGTAACATTACCGGTGTCGTACCTGATGCCGATGCGATATTATTCAGCTCTCTAATGAATTCAGAGAATCCTTATTTTATCACCCAAGCACAGGCTTTAGGTGCTCCTAGTGTTCTAAAATTTGGTTTAGAACCACTTCCAACTGCTTATTTGGTAATAGGAGATGGTACATCTGCTTGGTTTATTGGTTCAGCAAGAGGAATTCCATTTGAAAAACCAAAAATTGCAGCTGCATACGCCCTTGCAGCTCAATTTCTTGGTATGAGATTTGTGTATTTAGAAGCAGGGTCTGGGGCAAAAACCAATGTTACGCCTGAAATGGTAAAGACTGTTAGGCACGCATTTAATGGTTTTTTGATTGTAGGTGGAGGGATCAGAGATGTCAAAACTGCTCAAAGTTTGGTTAAGGCAGGAGCTGATGCCTTAGTTATTGGAACATTCCTTGAAAAGGGAGGCAGCATCAAAAAACTCGAGGAAATATCAAAAGCAATTCAAAGAAGCAAGTAATAGAATACATACCATGTCTGAAAACGATGCAATTTCTCGTATTAGTGGTATTAAGATGCCTGAATATTATCTTGAATATTACTCAAATCTCTCAACTGATACCTACTCAATTTTTGAGCATGCTGCAAAAGCAAAATCAAGTCTTGTAGATTCTTCAGGAATTATAGAGCCAAAAATTGCATTTGATTTAGCAGATCGAGTTGCTAAAATGCACGAAATTGATATTGCTGAACCATTAAGAGAGATTCTTAAAATTAATGGAAAAGAACTCTCTGCATTAATCCTTTCAAAAGAAATTGCGATGGGAAAATATTCTCTTCCAGATGCATCTTTAGAAGAGAAATTAGATCTTGCAGTTCGTGTTGGGCTAGCAATTGTAACTGAAGGTGTTACAATTGCACCCTTACAAGGAATTGACAAAGTCAAAATAAAGAAAAATAAAGACGGTACAGAATATCTTTCAGTTTCAATTGCAGGACCTATGCGTTCCGCAGGAGGTACAGAATCTGCTGTAACAATGCTAATTGCAGATCATGTGAGAAAAATAGCTGGTTTAGGCAAATTTCAGGCAAACTCCTTTGATGATGAAACAGGTAGATTCGTTGAAGAATTAAGAATCTATGAAAGAGAGGCAAGTAGTTTTCAATTCCATATTTTAGATGAAGATATTGAACATGTAATATCAAATCTTCCAGTAGAATTAGATGGTGTAGATACTGATCCTTATGAAGTTGTAAATCATAAGGGTATGACTCGTATCAAGACCGATAGAGTTAGGGGAGGCGCTTTACGTGTTTTAAATGACGGACTTATTGGACGTTCCAAAAAACTTCTCAAAAGAATTGAATTGTATAATCTAGATGGATGGGAATGGCTTAATGATCTTAAAGGTGCAGTTCAAACAGGTGAAAATCAAGAGGACGCAGCAGCTAAAAGAATGCGTGAAGTAATCACGGGCAGATCCGTATTATCAATGCCTAACAAATTAGGTGGATTTCGATTAAGATATGGACGAGCCTGTAATACTGGCTTTGCAGCAGTTGGTATTCATCCTGTAATTGCTGAAATCCTTGATCATACTGTAGCCGTAGGTACACAAATCAAAATAGATATTCCAGGAAAGGGGGCCACTATTGCCTTTGTAGACTCAATAGACACTCCAACTGTCCGTCTGAAAAACGGCAATGTCGTAAAAATTAGAGATGTAAAACATGGATTAGAAATTAAAAATGAAATTGAAAAAATACTTCATCTAGGCGACATACTAATTTCATTTGGAGATTTCCTTGAAAATAATGCTCAACTCGTACCTTCCGCATATGTTGAAGAATTTTGGATTGAAGAACTAAAACAAAAAATCCAAAAATATGAACCAAATGATCAATTTCTAAACCAATTTCTAGCTAGATTACCTACACTTGATGAAGCATTAAAAATCTCACTTGATTTTAAAATTCCACTACACCCACATTACTTGTATTATTGGGATTGTATTTCATCAGATGAACTTGTTAAACTTTTGGAACCAAATAAAGTCACTACAACATCAATAGAATACCCAATAGAAATCAAAAAAATTCTTGAGAACTTGGGTACTCCTCATAAAGTTGAAAATGATGTTATAATTCTTGAAAACCAAGAAGCAAAAATTTTCTTTAATTTGTTATTTAGACAAAAACCAACAATAAGTGATTTATCAGTTCCAAAAATTCTAACCCAAGCATCTGGTATTCAAATTAACAATAAGTTCTCAACTTCAGTTGGGGTTAGAATAGGAAGACCGGAAAAGGCTGCTGCTAGGCAAATGAAACCTCCAACACATGTGTTGTTTCCAATTAGTGATAAAGGAGGACCAACTAGAGATCTTCTTAAAGCATCTAGAAATGAACACTTTTTTGCTGATATTTTCAATAGGCAATGTAATCAATGTAACCAACCATCTATTGGAATCAAATGCTCAATTTGTGGTACAAAAACAACAATTACTTACAGATGTACAAATTGTAGAGATGAATTAACTGAGCCTTTTTGCCAAAAATGTAAACGTAAAGCACCAACCCACTCACACAAAGAATTTCCACTAAAAACAAGATTACTTTTAGCTCAAGAAAAAATGGGGCTTCGTGCAAAAGAACCATTCAAAGGAGTAAAGGAATTGATCAATCAAGATAGAATTGCCGAACCTCTTGAAAAAGGATTGACACGACAAAACTTTGGATTAACTACCTTCAAAGATGGAACTGTTAGATTTGATGCAACAAATTCACCAATAACTCATTTCAAACCATCATGGATAGGAACTTCAATTGAAAAATTAAAAGAACTTGGATATTTTCATGATATTGACGGAAAACCACTCGAACACACGGATCAAATTATTGAGATTAGAATGCAAGATGTGATAATTCCATATGAAAGTGGTAATTATCTAGTCTCTACTTGCAAATACATTGATGTTCTTTTACAGAAATTTTATGGCCATTCTCCATTTTATAATGTTCAAAATTCTAAAGATCTAATTGGACACCTAATAATTGGTCTGGCACCACATACTTCTGTTGGAATAGTTGGACGAATAATTGGATATACAGAAACACATGTTTGTTTTGCAACACCGAATTGGCATTCTGCAAAAAGAAGAGATGCTGATGGTGATGCTGATTCAATCATGCTTCTGATGGATAGTCTTCTAAATTTCTCAAGACAATTCCTCTCAGATAGAATTGGTGGATTGATGGATGCACCATTACTTGTACAACCTCTCGTATTACCACATGAATCTCAACCACAAGCTCATAATCTCGAAGTTACTAAATCACTCCCATTGGAATTCTTTGAGTCTACTCTTACTCAGATTAAAGCATCAGATATTTCATCTGTTGAAATTATTAAAACACGACTTGAAACTGAAAGGCAATTCTATGACTACTTTTTTACTCACTCCACTTCATCATTAACCACATCAAAATCACGTAGTGCATATTCCACTCTTGGTTCAATGCTTGACAAATTTGATATGCAAGTCAAAAATGCTGAATTAATCAATGCAGTAGACACTTCGGAGATTGTTTCAAATGTTATCTCTACCCATCTTGTTCCAGACATAATGGGAAATCTCAGAGCATATGCTAGACAGAATTTCCGATGTACCGGGTGTGGAAAATCATTTCGTCGAATGCCTCTTATCCAAACTTGTCTTTGTGGCCACAAATTAATTCCTACAATTACACGAGGATCTGTTGAAAAATATCTCAAACTTGCAAAAAGACTTGTAGAGAAATACGATGTCGGTGAATATCAAAAAGGAAGAATTCATGCTTTGTCCGATGAAATTGAATTAGTATTTGGTAAGAGTAAAGGAGATCAATCACTTCTTACTGATTATGACTAAATTTATCTGAGTTTGACGTATTCGTAAGCACCTAATTTATTATCAAAACAGAATTTCACTTTCTGAAAGTTCTTTCTGAAAGATTTCACTTTAGAAAGTATCTTCTTTGGATCCTTTTTCTCAATAACAACTTGTTTTATGAATGATGCAATCTCTTCCATCTCGTTCTTTTTCATTCCAAGTCGTGTGATTTCAGAAACTCCTAGTCTAATTCCACCTGGATGGAAATAATTTCGTCCAGCTTTGATATCTCCCGGAATAAGCTGTCTGTTTACTATGATGTTGGCTTTTTCTAAATTAGCTTCTACTTTACCACCATCAGAATAATCTAAAACATTCACTGCAATCTGATGTGATTCAGTAAATCCTCTACTTTCTCCTAATACTTTGAATCCTGCATTACTAAGAGCTTCTGCAAATGCCTTGGCATTTTTTATAACCTCAACTGCATAATCTTTTCCAAATTCTAAAGCCTCAGCAAATGTCACAGCTTTTCCAGCCATATGATGGATATGATGACTACTAGTAAGACCAGGAAATGTTGCTTTTTTGATTACCTCTTCATGTTTTTCAGAACCTAACACTAAACCTCCTTGAGGTCCAAACAGAGTTTTATGAGTGCTCATAGTCATTGTATCTGCTCCTTCTCGTAAAGGATCTTGGAATTTTCCACCTGCGATTAATCCTGCAACATGAGCTGCATCATAATTGATATGCATATCATAACTTTTTAGAAAATCTGACAATTCTTTAACTGGATGTGGAAATAAAAATAATGAACCACCAAACATTGCCATCTTTGGAATTCTGTTTTCTTTTTTAAGATCTTTTACTTTCTGTTTTGTTTTATCAATATCAATTGTCATCTCTTCTGCATCAAATGGATAGAATTCAATCTCTAACCCATGAACCAAACCTGCAGTTCCGGAATGCTCTTTTTTCCCATGAGAAATATGTCCACCTGCAGGGATTGAAGGTGCCAACATTATATCACCTGGATTTGTAAAAGCAGAATATACTGCCAAATTTGCAACAACACCCGAAATTGGTCTTACATCGGCAAATTTTGCTTTAAATAATTTTTTAGCTAGTTTCATGCATTCAAATTCAACATCATCAATGTACACACAACCAGCATAAACACGCTCTCCAGGCCACCCTTCAGCATATCTATTACCAAAATCAGAAATTATTGCCTCTCTGACAGCCGGACTTGGAATATTTTCACTTGCGATTAATGGAATTGAATTTTCAAACCATTTATGATGCTCCTTTAATTTTCTAAAAATTTTATCATAAGATTCCTTATTTGCCGATTTAACCATATTCTGCAACTTAATTTTCCCAATTTAAAAACACCGATGATGTGCTGATTTCATATTTTCTGATCTGGAAGGTATAAAAGGGGAATTGGGGGTTTTTGCATCTATGGGTATGCAAGCTACATCAAAAGGAACTATGCCAGTTGTATTGCTAAAAGAGGGTGGTTCAGAAACTAAAGGTAGAGATGCTCAAAAGAATAACATTGCTGCAGCCAAAATTATTGCTGAAATCGTTCATACCAGTCTAGGTCCACGAGGAATGGATAAAATGCTCGTTGACTCCTTAGGTGATGTAACTATTACTAATGATGGTGCAACCATCCTAAAAGAAATTGATGTTCAACACCCAGCAGCAAAAATGCTAGTTGAAATTTCTAAAACCACTGATAACGAAGTAGGGGATGGTACAACTTCTGCCGTTATCTTAGCAGGTGCTTTGCTTTCACAAGCTGAATCATTAATTGATCAAGATGTGCATCCAACAATTATTGTTGATGGATATAGAAAAGCTGCAAGAAAAGCAAAAGAATATCTTGAAACTATTGCAGATACAATCTCTCCAAATGATAAAACTATTCTAAATAAAATTGCAAAAACTTCAATGCAAACTAAACTTGTAAGAAAAGACTCAGATCTTCTTGCAGATATAATTGTAAAATCAGTATTGGCTGTTGCTGAAAAGAATGGTGAAAAGTATGACGTTGACATTGATGATATTAAAGTAGAAAAGAAAGCAGGAGGATCTATTAAAGATTCAATTATTATCCAAGGTATTGTTCTTGACAAAGAAATTGTTCATGGAGGAATGCCAAGAAGAATTAACGATGCTAAAATTGCATTAATTAACACAGCATTAGAAATTAGTAAAACTGAAACCGATGCCAAAATAAACATCTCTAATCCTCAACAACTAAAATCATTTCTAGATGAAGAAAATAGAATGTTAAAAACAATGGTCGACAAAGTAATCGGCTCTGGTGCAAATGTTGTTTTGTGTCAAAAAGGGCTTGATGATATGGCTCAACACTATCTTGCAAAAGCAGGAATAATCGCAGTTAGAAGAATTAAAGAAAGTGATCTTACAAAATTAGCAAAAGCTACAGGTGCAAGAATAGTTACTAATCTTGATGATCTTTTTGAAAAGGATCTAGGAAGCGCTGAACTTGTTGAAGAAAGAAAAATTGAAGAAGACAAATGGGTATTCATTGAAGGATGTAAACATCCAAAATCTGTTACATTACTTTTGCGTGGTGGCTCGCAAAGAGTTGTAGATGAGGTTGAACGTTCTGTTCATGACGCATTAATGGTTGTAAAAGATGTAATTTTAAAGCCTGAAATTGTTGCAGGTGGAGGAGCTCCAGAAACATTTGCTGCAACAAAAATTAGAAACTGGGCTAAATCTCTAGAAGGACGAGAACAATTAGCTGCAGAAAAATTTGCTGATGCTTTAGAAGAGATTCCTTTAACACTTGCTGAAAATGCCGGTATGGATCCAATTGACACACTAACACTTCTTCGTTCAAAACAACAAAAAGGAGAAAAATGGACTGGAATTGATGTGATGAAAGCAAAGATTGCTAATATGAAGTCTAGTGATATCATTGAACCACTTGCAGTTAAACTTCAAATTGTTTCCGCAGCTGCTGAAGCTGCTTGTATGATTCTTAGAATAGATGATGTTATTGCTACTCAGAAATCTGCTGGCGGACCACCTGGTGGTGGCGAAGGTGGAATGCCTGGAATGGGTGGAATGCCTGGAATGGGTGGAATGCCTGGAATGGGTGGAATGCCTGACATGGGCGGAATGATGTAAATTATTTTGAAAATTTTTCAAAAGTTTATTTGATTACTACTTTTACGAACAACATTGAATAAAACAACATCGAAAATGCTTACTGGATTCAAATACATTTACTTGATAGCATTTTTTGCATTACTTGCAGGATTTTTCTATCCACTAATTACAAACACTAGTTTTGATAGTGTGGTCAGTGGAGTTTTGGTGTTATTTGTAGGTCTTGCAGGTGGAATTTTACTGTATAAATCTGCAACATCTGAAAAGAAAAGAATGATATTTTTAGGCGGAGGATTCGGTCTTATAGCTATTTCATTATACTATATTTTTCAGTTTACTGGAAGAATCTAAACATCAAAGTACAGATAAAATTCATGTGGATGTGGTCTTATAGCTATTTCACGTTGATCTCTTCTTTCTAACTCTATAATTTTATCAATTACATCATTAGTGTAAATTGGACTGAGAAATTTTCGATCGCTTTCTAATTCATCTAATGCCTCTCCTAAACTTTTTGGGAGAACACCAATTCCCCTTCTAGACCTATCCGATTTAGTCATCTTAAAAATATCATCACGAATTTCTTCTCCAGGATCTATTTTCTTTCTAACTCCATCCATCCCTGCTGCTGTTACTGCGGCAAATACAAGATATGGATTTGAGGAAGGATCAGGAGCTCTAAACTCAAGTCTTTTTAGATGTGAATATTGTTTTCCTGTAAGATGTTTTGGAACTCTTACGATAGCAGAACGATTTCCTGAACTCCATGCAATGTATGCAGGAGCTTCATATCCTGGGACTAATCTATGATAAGAGTTGGTAGTAGGATTACAAATTGCAGATAGTGCTTTTGCATGATTAATTATTCCTCCACAAAAATATCTTCCAACTTGGCTTAATTCAATTTCATCATCTGGATCAAAAAACGCATTTTCCTTTCCTTTCCATAAACTAACATTAACATGCATTCCAGAACCTGCATCCATTGCAACCGGCTTTGGCATCATTGTTGCAACTTTTCCATATTTTTGTGCAACATTTTTAATTACATATTTGTAAGATTGTGCAGCATCTGCGGCATTTGTCATTAGATCATATTTGATATCAATTTCACACTGTCCAGCAGTTGCCACTTCATGGTGATGATTATCACATAAAATTCCAAAATTTTGACTGAGAATATTTACACATTCATTTCTATATGGTGTCAAAGTATCTGATGGTGTACTGGGATAGTATCCTTCTTGTAATCCCATTGGATATCCATCACCAGACTGACTCCATGGAGCTTCTTTTGATTCAATTGAATATGATTGTCCTTTGTATGGTGTTAAAACATCCCAATGTACCTTATCAAACACAAAGAATTCTACTTCTGGTCCCCAAGTACTAAAATCATAACCCTGAGTTTTGATATATTCTTCTGCTTTCTGAGCAATTCCTCTAGGATCTCTTGATAATCTTCCCCTATTTTCTCCCCAATAGATATCACAAAGAAGTCTAGCAGTTTTATTTTCAGTCATCCAAGGAATAATTGCAAACGTATTTGGATCTGGTTTTAATAATAAATCTGAATCATTAATACTTGCAAAACCAACGATTGACGAACCATCTAATTTTGGTAATCCATCTCGCATTTGTTCTGGGGTAAAAGTATTTGCTGAAATTGTTGTATGATGAAAATGACCTGTCAGACCAGTAAATTGCAGATCGATAAATTGAATGCCTTCGTGCTGAATTCTAGCGAAAACTTCATCAGGTGAATACGTTACTTGAATTGCTTTACCATGACTAACTTTATAGGGCAACTTTTTTCTTCAATCAAACACAAATACATCCATCATTTAAGGATTAGGTAAGAAATGTCAGAATCAAATGAAATTGATATCAACTCATTACATCACATAGTTTTACGTGAAACTGAAAGTGATTCTATTTTAGAAATAGATCCAAATTTTTACAGAAATCTATCTGATTTTATTGGAAATTTAAGAAAACAAGAATTTGATGGTGTAGAAAATAAAATCAAAGATACTATGATAGAAATGGCAATTGAACTTACATCATTATTAATCAGAATCAGACTCGAAAAAATTTCAAAATCTTCTGATCTGGAAATTAGTCATCTTTTGGATGAGGAAAAATTCATTTTTGATTCACAAGAGGATGAAAAAGAAAGAATTGAAATGATAATTTCTGCAATCATTAACGGAAAATCAAAATTTCTTGAATCATTAGCTCAAAACCATAAAACAAAAAAAGTTGTAATTAGATTCCTCAACGAAGTAGATGAAATTGTTGGCGCTGACCTTGAAAAATACGGTCCTTTTAAAACTGAAGATATAGCTACAATTCCATATGAAAATGCTCAGGCACTAATTGCTAAAAACATTGCAACTAAAGTTCATTGGGAAGATTAGATAGAAATTACACCTTTTATTTTGATATTATATGTCTCATACAGGCGTTGATGTAATTGATTTTTTATTTTATACAATTTACCCAGTAATTGGAATTTTTGTTGTTGAAATTATAAGCAGATTAGTTAAAGCTCCAAAATGGATTAAGCTATGGACTCAAGCAATTATCTCTATTGGTTTTGGAGTTTACTATTGGTTTATTTTACCAGCTCCACAAAATTTCCCATTAACTGCATTGGTAATGTTCGCACTTGCAATTGCTCTTATTTATCAAGGGAGACGTGCAAAAATTTCTCCAGATAAAAGTCCTTATTGATTTTTAAAATCTACTAAAAATTCGTTTGAAAATATTCGGTTTATTTCGCCCACCATCTCGTATGACTTTTTTTTCACCAAATCTTTTTGCTCTAATTTGATTAAGTTTTACACATCTATGTTCTTCAGGAAGTCTGTGTTCTGCACAAAATGGATCCTTGCAATAATTACATTGAAATGGCAAATCTGTCAAATCGCCACAATATGCACAATTTTCTGATTGCATAATTTCAATTACTATTTTCTTTTAATAAAGGTGCTAGTATCACTCTTGCAACTTCTTAATGTCTAAACATTTTTACGATGCACATATCAAATTCGTTTAAGTGATTTAGATGATTAAAGATAAAGTTGCAATAATAACTGGAGCTAGTAGTGGCATTGGACTTGCTACTGCTTTGACACTTGCAAAGGCAGGGGCAAAGGTCGCAATAGGAGCTAGAAGAGTTAACAGATTAGAAGAACTTGCAAGGAAAATCTCCGCTGATGGAGGAGAAGTATTTTATCAAAAATTAGATGTAACACAAAGATCAGAATGTGAAAATTTTGCTAAAGCAGTTTTAGATAAATGGGGTTCTATTGATATTCTTGTTAATAATGCAGGCTTGATGCCTCTGAGTTTCTTCAAAAGTCTCAAAGTAGATGAATGGGATAAAATGGTTGATGTAAATATCAAAGGCGTATTATATTCAACAGCCGCGGTAATATCTCATATGAAAGAAAAAAAATCAGGTCACATTGTAAATCTTTCATCGGTAGCAGGAAGAATTGTTTTTCCTGCTGGTAGTGTTTATTGTGCAACAAAACATGCTGTTGCAGCATTTACTGAAGGATTAAGACAAGAATTTAGTGTACGCTCCAACATTCGAGTAACTAGTATTGAGCCTGGAGTTGTTGCAACAGAACTTAATGATACAATTACCGATGAATCTTTACAAGGATTTATAGAAAATGCAAAAAAGATGGAAGCATTGCAGGCACAAGATATTGCAAATGCAATTTTGTATGCTGTTGAATCACCACCCCATGTTAATGTAAATGAGATTTTGATAAGACCAACTACACAAGAACGTTAAATTGGCAAATATTCCACATGTTGTTATATTAGGTGGTGGTTTTGGTGGACTATCATCAGCTAATGAATTAAGAAATTCACTTTCTTCATCACAAGTAAAAATCACAATAATCGATAAAAAAGACTGGTTTATGATAGGATTTGCAAAATTATGGATAATTAATGGAACCAGAACTTTTGAAGACTCTATTGGTTCACTCAATGATTTATCAAAAAAAGAAATTAATTTCATTAAAGATGAAATTTTAGCAATTGATCTTCAAAATAAAAATATTAAAACAAACTCTCAGAACATTTCTTATGATTTTCTAATTATCTCAATGGGATCTATTTTAGCTCCTGAAAAAATTCCTGGATCAAAAGAAAATGGATTCAATCTATATGATCATAACCAACTCTCAAAAATTCGTGATAGATTAATGAATATTAGATCTGGAAAAATAGCTATCTCGATAATGGGAATGCCTTACAAATGTCCCCCTGCACCATTTGAGGCTAGTCTGCTTATAGATTCGATGCTTAGAAAACGTGGAGTACGAAATTCAATTCAAATTGATTTTTACAGTCCTGCTCCTATTACTTTGCCCGCAGCTGGTCCTGAAGTGAGTGAACAAATTCTCGAACTAGTAAATTCTGAGAAAATTGTTTTTCATAATTCATGCAAAATAAAATCTGTAGAACCTACTAAACTAATTTTTGAAAACAGTGATGCTGATTTTGATTTGCTTTTATTTATCCCTCCACACATTGCTCCTAAAGTTATTTATGATTCTGGCTTGGCTAAAGAATCTGGATTTATTCCAATTAACAGAGATTGCAAAACATCTTTTGAAAATGTATTTGCAATTGGAGATGTTACTAGTATGGCAGTTACAGAAACAATGACAGTTCCAAAAGCGGGAGTTTTTGCAGAAGGAGAAGGTATAACAGTTGCCAAAAATATAATTTCAAAAATTCAATCTAAAGAAGAATTAACCTTATTTGATGGAAAAGGTGGATGTTTTATAGAATCTGGTAAAGAAACAGCATCAATTCTTGAAGTTGATATGTTTTCACAATCAAAACCTTTTACAAGTCTTTCAGAATCTACTACTGATAATCTTTCTAAAAAAATTGAATTTGAAAAAGAACGAATGGCAAAATGGTTATGATTCATCTTTATCTTTTGAAAGATATTCTAAGATAGCTTTTACTTCTACACCTAATTCATGAGTATTTTTTGACAGATTTAGTTTTTCTGGAATACTATTTTTAAAATCAGCATCTTCCAACTCTATACTTCTTTTTTGAATACAATCAAGATGATCCTTATCAGTAGCAGAAATTTTGTGACAAATATTACAAAGTTTCAATAATTATGTTAAACAATACGACGATTTAATAATTTCATTTTGTGCCTCTGAAACAAGGGATCGTAGTCTAGCTTGGTATGATACTAGTCTGGGGGACTAGTGGTCGCAGGTTCAAATCCTGCCGGTCCCATTATAATTTTAAAATTTTCAAGAGCTTTTCAAAACTTTCTCTAGATTTTTCTTCTTTGTATTGCTTCAAAATGTCAATAATCTGTTCTTTAGGTGGAGTTTTGTAAATTTTTTGAGCTTTTTTTGCAATTCCAGAACCAATAAAAAACGCTTGAGTGATTGATGTAACATTAGACGGTCTTCTGTTGATGCTGGAGCTCTCAAAATCAATTATGGTTGATTTCATTTTTCCAACTATAACATGTTTAGTAACATTACTTAACTCACCATGATCAAAACCTATTTGATCTAATCTAAAACAATCTTCTAAAATTTTTCTAATGATGGATTTTAATTTTTTTGCGCTGCCCGTACCTTTTAAGGAATATACCCATTTACTGATCTCAATTCCTTCAAGATATTCCATAACTAAAAAATTTTTACTAACATCAATAATTTTTGGTCCAACATTTACTGAATTTACTAGTTTTAGTAAAACTGCTTCACTTTTCATTTCTTTTCTTTGAGAATCTGTCCTTCTAATTTTCAATGCAACTTCCTTGGTTCCCTTTTTTGCAAGAACAACAACTCCAACGTATCCTTTTCCCAAAATTGCTGTTTTTCCAAGGGTTGTAGGACCTACTAATGCAATTGATTTAATTTTTAATTTTTCTAGCTCAGAAATTCTTGATTTAATTTGTCTAGAAGTAGCTTTTGGATATCCAAGAATTTTTGAGTATGGTTCACCAACAAATTTCTTAATTGAAATAAAGGAGTGTGCCATCGGTTGAAACCAATTCACTTGCAGCCTCTTTAATTGATTTGCTTAAATTTTTGTTTCCCACTGATACCTTAAAGCCACGTTTAAAATCAGATTGAAGACCTTTTGGTACACCTGTCTGAAGATTCTTTTTCAAAAATTCTGTCATAAAGTTTACCGCCTCAATGTGTTTTCTTTTTTCTAATGAAATTATCTTTTTGTTGTTACTTACCCACAAAAGTTCAGAATTTTTGAGATTCTTAGAAATAAAACTTTTAGAACTATCTTCTCTAAAAAATTCTGGACCACTTTTTGAATATATTTGACTGATTTTTGTAGATTCTAAGAAGAAAAACAAGTAGATTTCATTTTGTTGATCCGTGTGAGGTTTACTTCGTAATACTTTGAATCCTCCTAATTCTAACTGTGTTGATAATGAAGAAGTAACTCTTTTAATTTGCCCCCATATTATATCTGGACTTCTACTTTTATATTCAAATTTTACCACCAGTAAATTATTCCAGTATTCGTTCGATGTTCGTGATTTTCTATTTTTGAAAAAATCCATTTTTGCTTTTTCTTTGAATGCTCTACAAACAAGAATAAATTTTCCAATATTTTCATCAGAAACAGCTGCAGCCAAATTTCTATTGTTGTCAATTGGATCTATGATTACTACAGATGTTTCAAATTTTTTTGATGTTTTTCCAATAACTTGATTTTCTTTAATTTCTGATATCGATTTAATTACATTCTCAAAACTTCCAAAATGTAAAATTAAAACTTCTGAGATATATCCACTAAAACCTTGTTTTGCAATTTCTGCACCATAAATTCCATTTGATTTGAGAAATGTTTTAAGAATTCTAACCTCGTTTTTCATTTTAGATGTAAGTGACTTATCCATGAATTTTGTATGAAAAGTTGATCTATCTGCGGCACTTTTCCACTCTCCTATTTTTACGTCATAAAATGGCACTACATTGATCTTGGTGTTTTTAATTTTGGCTTCAACATACGGATGTTGTGAATATCTTACATAAGGAGAATATTTTTTCAATGAATTAAATCCAATTTTTTTGGAAATTTTTTCAAATTTTTCTTCCGATGTATTTTTCTTAAATCTAATAAAAATATCAACATCTGCATCTTTTGATAACCACGTGCCCTTTGCAAACGAACCCCCAAACTCCAAATCTATCACTTCTGGAAATTTCATAATTTCTTTTTCGACTAAATCAAATGCTAACTGCGCAATTTGTTTTTTTGATTTTTCGAGTGACGTTGAGGGAATTACAATCTTGGAAACTCTGGAAATTATACTCTTCATCATTTTGCCTTTATCTCCGCTAAATCTGAATAAATTGGTCCTTTTGATGTCAATTCACTTTTTTTCAATTTGATGTTGACTATCTTTTGTATTCCAAAATCTGTTATTTTCTGATTTTTCAATTCGTTTGTTATATTACCAATCTTCTTTTTAATCCTAAATACTGTGATGTGAGGCTTGAATGGTTTATCTGATGAAAATCCTAATGGTTTTAACACCTTTTCAACTTTCTTCGATAACTCAACTAACATATTTCCCCCAATTTCATCTGTACCAATCCAAACCACTCTTGGAAATTCAGGTTTTGGAAATGTACCTATACCCTTTAGATTTATACTAAAACTAGAAAATTCAATTGAATTAAGCGCTTTGATAATTTTTTCTGATTTTTCATCTGTAACTTCTCCTAAAAATTGTAATGTAAAATGAAAATTATTTGATTCTACAGGCTTTGCATCGATTTTCATTCCATTCTGAAATTTTTTTATAGAATTGATTGTTTCATTATTTGATATTTCAATTGCTACAAAAGTTCGCATCATAACTTTCTTTGAAGTATCTTTATAATAATTTCCGGTAACTTCATAGACGAGCACTATTTTTGATATGTTATGGCAAAACTGATTGTGTGTCTAACAGGCATGCCTGGTGCTGGTAAATCTACTATTGCGGAAGGATTGAAATCAAAAGGATATGATATTATCAATATGGGTAATGCAGTCAGAGAAGAAGTAAAAAAAAGAAATCTAGAACCAACACGAGATAATCTTGGAAAATTAATGCTTGAGCTAAGAGAGAAAAATGGCCCTGGCGCAGTTGCAGAATTAGTTAAATCTCAAATAGACTCTTCAACAGCAGATGTTATTCTAATCGATGGTGTAAGATCAAACGATGAAATTGAAGTACTTCGTAAATTTGGTACTGTAAAATTACTAGCAATTCATGCTTCAACAGATACTAGGTTTGATTTTCTACAAAAAAGAGGAAGATCAGATGATCCACAAACAAAAGAACATTTTGAAGAAAGAGATAATCGTGAATTAGGTGTAGGAATTAGTAATTCGATTGCATTATCTGACTATGCAATATCAAATATTGGTTTAACAAAAGATGAATTAATTGAAACTGCTTTTAAAATTATTCAAAGTTGGATTAAATGAGAATTCCTAGCATTAATTGTAAAATTGAAATGTTTTCATCAATAAACCCTTCAGAAGATCCTGATAAAATTAAAATTGCAATTTCCAATATTTTTCCATATTCTACAATTAAAACTGAAAATTATTCAATTAGTGCTATGTCCAAAGAATTACGATCTTTTGAAAAAATTTACGAGGCAATTCATAACAACCGTTTTCAAAAAGTTTTTGGTCGTAATTTAGAAAAAAATTTAGCAGATACTACCACTTGGTTTTATCTCAATAAACAAGCAGCATTTGTTGAAAGAATAGTAATTTGTGAACAAGCAGAAGAATCCCCCTTGGGCCCAATTAAGGTAACTCTTACCTCCTCAAATATTGATGGAATAATTGATTGGATAGTTTTTGGAAATTAACGAAATTTAGCTAAGAAAATTCACTCTTTTTTGACTATTTTTTTTAGTTTAAATGTAAAATCTATTTTTTTGAATAATTACTCAATGTTCATAAAATTAGGCATAATAGCTGGCATTATTATCTTAGGAGGAATGATTTTCTCTACTGAAATTGATAATTTATTTCCTACCACTTCAGCAACAGTACTTGATTCTTTAAAAAATGATGTAACAAGTTTTGGTTCTAAAGCTTCAGACTCGTTAGAACAAAGGATGGATAAATCATTTAATACTATTGTAGATAAAACTGGCAATTCAATATCTAATGAAATCACTGAAGCTGGAAATAAAGTATCTAATGAAATTACTGATGTAAAAGAGACATCTCAAAAAGTAATTAATGAGAAAGTATCGGATTTCAATCCTATTGAATCTATACAAAATATTTTCACAACACATTCAAATTCAGAAAATTCTTTATCTTCTACTAACCCACAACCAATTGTAGAATCATTTGATAATCCAACTTCAATTATATCTGAAACACTTTCTTTATCCACGAAACAACAATCAGATGATAATATTCTTCTTCAATATTCTGATTCAAGTGGAAAAACAAAAAATGTACAAGTTATAATTAGAACTGCAGAAAAAGAAATTTTTTCAGGCATATATTTTACTTCTAAATTTGAAACTAGTGTAAATGATGGAAATGGAGTTCCATATTATATTGATATGATAATTGAACATGAAGAATATGGTACAGTTACTTCATCAGTGTTTAACCCTGGAGATTCTTCTGATTCAAAAATCTACGGTGTATTTTCACAACCATAGTTCAATTCTCTTTTAAAACTGAAATAAATTTAGGTAAAGCAAGTGCACTTGTACTTCTTATAGTAAGATCCATATCTGATGACATTTCTGTTCTTTCTGGATTAATTTCTATCAATAATGCATTATTTTGTTTTGCATAAATTGGAAGTGTATTTGCAGGTGATACTACCAATGATGTACCAACAATTACCATTAAATCACATTCACTTGCAGAAACTATGGCTTTTTGCCACACATTTTGTGGTAAAGGTTCTCCAAACCATACTACATCAGGACGAAGCATATTTCCACAATTACACAATGGTGGTATTTCAGAAAATTCTGTGAGGATTTCATCTCTAAAGTCACATACAGAACACTTGATCTTTATTATACTTCCATGTAATTCTAGTACTTCGGTACTCCCTGCTTTTTGATGCAATCCATCAATATTTTGTGTTAAAACCATCACTTTAGCATATTTTTCTAATTCGGCAATTGCTTTATGGCCTTGATTAGGGTGTGCTGCAAAAACATTCTTTCTTCGTTCATTATACCACTCCCAAACTAACTTTGGATTTTCATAGAAAGCATCTATCGTAGCCAATTTCATAGCATCATAATTTCTCCATAATCCATCTTTTCCTCTAAATGTAGGTATCCCACTTTCTTGTGAAATTCCAGCACCTGTTACAAATATGATTTTTTTAACATCTCCAATTTGATCTTTAATTGTCTCAAACATACTCATTTGATTTCAATTTCTAAAAGATCTCTTGCAGTAATTACTGAATCATGAATTTCCGATGCTTCTTTCAAATGTTCTACTTCATCTTTGTATCTAGCAGAAAAATGTGTTAGGACTAAATTTTTTACTTTAGCATTGTTCCCTAAAATTGCAGCTTGTTTTGCAGTAGAATGACATGTATCCTGTGCTTTCTGTTTTTCTTTATCTAAAAATGTTGAATCAAATACAAGATAGTCACAATTCTCAAAAAATTTTTCTAATTTATCTGTAGGCATTGTATCGCCTGATATTCCTATTTTTTTACCTACACGTTTTTCTCCTAATACTTGTTCTGGATAAATTATTTTATTATTGATAGTTATTTCATTGCCTTTTTGTAATTTATTCCATAATTCACCTTCTGGTATTCCTAATTCCTTTGCTTTTTCAAGATTAAATCTTCCAGGTTTGTCTTTCTCTTCAAACAAATAAGAAAATGCTGTTATGGAATGATTTGCTTTAGATACATAAATTGAATATTTTTTATCTTCGAATACTTTTCCTTCTTTAATGATGTTAATCAATACAGGAAAAGATAATCCAAAATTCAGTACTTTGATATTAGCTGCAATAAATTCTTCAATTCCACTTGGTCCATAAATCTCCAATGTTTCAGTTCTATGTTGCATAGACATTGTTTGAAGTAATCCAAGAATTCCTATACAATGATCTCCATGTAAATGTGTAACAAACAACTTCATTTTTTTATTCCATCCTAATCCTGATTTCATATATGAAATTTGAGCAGCCTCTCCTGCATCAAACATCAAAATTTCTCCATCCCTTTCTAAACAAATACAAGATAACCCTCTATTTTCTGTAGGTTGTGCAGCTGACGTTCCTAGAAATACAAGTTTCATTTAATCAAGATTGTTCTTGTCAAGCTTTTATGCCTATAGATGTGATATTTTTTTAATCCGCTTAATTTCAAATTGTTATCCAATTCTTTTTTATACATAATTGCAATCTTTTTTCTTTTGGGCATAATTGAGAAAAATTTCTTTAAAATTTCTTGAGGTTTTTCTGATGTTTTTGAGGACGTTCCATAAGGTAAATCAGTCACAATACCATCAAATTTTTCAGATATATTAGATAATTCCTGAAAATCAGACTGAATGACTTGAGATTTGTATCCATTTTTCTTTAGATTTTCTTTAGACATTTCACACATTTTTTCATCAAAATCTAATCCAATCGCATGAATACCCATAGATTCTGCTTCCAAAAGAGTGGTACCTGTACCACAAAATGGATCACAAACAGTTTCACCTTTCTTCAATCCTATTAAATTAATCATCACTCTAGTTAATTTCCAATCCAATTCATGCGGATATTTTTTGATCTTTATTGGTCTTTTCACTTCTTTAACTCGTTTTGAAAATCCAAAAAAGTTTTCTTCATTAGTAAAAATAAGATATACTGTAATATCGGGATTTTCTAATTTTACTTTTGCATGTGAGAACTTTGATATCATATCTCCCATAGAATTCTCTAATTCAGCTACATTGAATTGATTTGATGATAAATTTACTATTCTGCAAACAAATGTCTTTGCATTTTTAAGTACTTCAAAATTATCTTCGTCTAAAAATAATCCTGACATCTTTCGTAATATTTGACCCGAGATCTTAACAAAAGTTGCTCGTTTTGCAATTTCTTTCCAATTAGTTTTTGATTGAACAATCACTAAATTAGATATTATTTTTATTTTTGAAAACCTATCATACATCTTTGATATGGCAACGATTTCATCTGTTGCAAGCTCTAGGTAATCTTTAGATAAAACAAAAAAACTTTCTGGCATTATATTATTGCCTTTGCAATTGTATTAGAGACATCTACCAATGATGTTTTACCTGGAATTGTATTCGCGCTAACGATGCTTGTAACTCCTGATTTTTTTATCTTCCTTTCTGCATCATTCATTAAAAGTGCATGTGTACATGCAACATAGACTCTTTTACATTTTTGTTTTTTAAGAAATTGTGTGGCTTTGATTATACTTCCACCAGTACTTATCATATCGTCAACTAAAATAAGATCTCTTTCTGCTACCTCCTTTGTGTTTTTAGTTTTAATTTCTACCTTACCGGTTTTTCTATCTCGTTTTTTCTCTAATGCAATGTACTCTGACTGAAATTCTTTTGCAAATTCTTTTGCTCTTTCTTTTCCACCTTGATCAGGTGATACTACAAGAGGATTTTTTAGGCTCAATTTTTTAAAATATTTTACAAGATCTGGAATAGCTGATACATTTCTTGTTTTTATAGTAAAATACTTGAAGCCAATAACACTATGAATATCTACAGCGATTATTTTTGAAGCGCCTGCACCTTTGAATAATTTGCCTAAAACCTTCATTGTGACTATTTCTCCTGGTAAAAATTCTCTATCTTGTCTTGCATATCCCATGTATGGAATTACTGCAATCACTTCTGAAGAAACTTCTTTTGCTCTTGAAATTATTGACAAAGTTTGAACTAGATTAGTATCTACAGGCGGATAGATTGATTGTACTACTACAGATTTTTTCTTAGAGATATTTCCATTCAATGTGATCTTACTTTCTCCATCAGGAAAAACCCTAATCTCTGATTTTACAAAATTTGCCTTTAATTTTCTAGATAATTTTCTTGCTAAATCCTCTGAAGATTTTCCTGCAATTACAGATAGATTACTCATCAAGAAAATGTGATTTGAAGGGATTCTTAAGTTTTGAGAAGATCAATCCTCTCCACCACCACGACCTATGTCTCCAACACCAAATTCTTCAACTACTTCATTTCTTTCATCATCAAGCTTTCTAATTTCTTCGTCTTCTCGTTTTTCATCTCCTTGATATACAGTTCTAATTGGCCATGGAATTCTAATATCATATTTTTTGAATTCTTCATACATGATTATTCTAATATCTGTTTTAGTTTTGAACTGTGCACCATAATCTCTGACGTATACCCATAGTGAAAAGTCAAGTGATGAATCATTAAACTTGTTAAATCTCACCACTGGCTGATTAATATCAACATGAATATCTTTATCACATCCACAACTAGGTTTGTTATTATCTAAATACGGACATCTTAACTGTCTGATTAGGTGTCTTCCTTTTTCATCTACTACTTCCTTCATTGCACGCTTTCCAATTTTTACCAGAATTGCTGCAACTTGTTTTGGGTTGTTTAGATATGAGACACCAACCTCAACAATTGCAGGCACCATCTTGATTTCTTTTGAATAATTAATAATTTGAGCATTAACAAGCTGTCTTGTGGGAATCACTGCATATGATTCATTTAATGCATCACGAACATATGTCACCCTTGGTGTAATCTTATGTACGTATCCATTGTATCCAGTATCTAATTGAACTCTCTCCCCTTCAGCAAATATCTTATCTTTTCTAATCAGAATATATGCAAAATAATTTTGCATTGTTTCTTGTAATGCTAATCCTATTCCAATTGCTAATCCACCAGTTGCAGTTGCAAGCACAATCAAATCAATACCCCACCAACTAACTACTCCCAAAATCACTGCAACAAAAATTCCTAAAGGTAATATTTGCGAAACTGACTTTGGAAGATCTTTTCTTTTCCTTTTTGCATATCCTGGAGGTTTTGATCCAGAAATAATTGGATCATATCCATTGAATCGCTTTTCTTCCCTCCATGTATCTATTGGAAAAATTTCTTCAACTTCTTGTCCTGGTTTTAGTTTTTTCCCGGATTCATTATTTCCAGAAATAGAATCTTCATAATATCTAAGATATTTCTCTCTCTCAGATTTTTTCCATTCCTCAAACGGATGTTTTACTAGTTGTTCATAACTTCCAATAGCTAATCCTTTTGTTGTTCTGAATTCCTCAAGAAACTTTTTTCCTTCGTCTGTTTTCAATTTTCTCTCAAATTCATCATCTGTCATATCTTCGGGTGTGTGTTTTGGAGGAACCCACTTGTAGACTTTGTGAAAGAGATCATCATCATCTGGAAATCCACGCAATTCTTTCCATGCTTCAAAATCCTCTTTTTCCAAATTGGTTTTTTCTTTTTTTGTAAGTATTATTGGAATCAAATGAGCAAAGGAATACCCAATAACAAGAATGTTTATTGTATTGAGAATCTTTGCAAATGTTTCACTAGGAGTTAAATTCCCATCTTCATTTAGAGATGAATTATTTTCATCAAATAACTCAAATGATTGTATGTATAGATTCACCGAAGTAATCAATATTATGGCAAAAAAGGGTAGCACAACTACCCTGACAAATCTTGATAGATGTGGTCTGGTATAACTAAATTTCTGGCTTTTAACCCATTTTGAAAAAGTACGGTAAACAAGAACAATACCAATAATTCCTACAATTAATACCGTAAATGCTATTTGAAGAGATTCTGATGATAATAATAGTTGAGAAATGCTCTCAAATTGATTTACTTGACCTGACACTGCATTAATAATTTCATCCTCTGCCATTTAGATCACTATTTGTCATTTTTTCTAACATACATAGGTTAACCTGTATTATCATTTCTGATTGAACTTTCGGCTAAACCATTATAAAATTTTAAATTTTTTATGCCTAAAAAATCTGTAACCTTTAACAAGGGTAATCGTACTAATTACTGAGTGACCTATCAAGCGACAATCTGGAACAATTCACCATCATTAAAGTCATACACTCTATCTAATTTTCGTACTCTTCCACAAATTAAGAATCTTAGTGAAGAAACTCAATTTGAGATGGAAGTGGTAGGAAACGTATTACCATTTAAAGCAAATAATTATGTTGTTGAACAATTAATTGATTGGAATAACATTCCCAATGATCCAATATTTGTTTTAACTTTTCCTCAAAAAGGTATGTTAAAGTCTGAGCATTATGAAAAAATGGCAACTGCTTTAAAAAATAATTTAGATAAAAAAGAAATTACATCTATTGCAAATGAAATCCGTTTACAGTTAAATCCACATCCTGCAGGTCAAATGGAGCTTAATGTTCCAACTTTAAAAGATGGAACCAAATTATATGGAATGCAACATAAATACAAAGAAACTTGTCTCTTCTTTCCTAGTCAAAGTCAAACATGTCATGCATATTGTAGCTTTTGTTTTAGGTGGCCTCAATTTGTTGGAATGGATGAAATGAAATTTGCAATGCAAGAAGGTGAACAACTCGTTCAATATATCCGAGAGCATCCAGAGATCAGTGATGTGCTCTTTACTGGTGGTGATCCAATGATAATGAAAGCAAAAATTTTCTCAAAATATATTGATACATTAATTGACGCAAAACTTTCAAACCTCAAAACTATTAGAATTGGAACAAAATCCTTAGCATATTGGCCTTACAAATTTTTAACAGATTCTGATTCTCAGGAAATGCTAGACATTTTTAGAAAGGTTTCTGATAATGGGTTACATCTTGCATTTATGGCGCACTTTAACCATCTTAATGAATTATCAACAGATGCTGTAAAATTGGCAATAAAGGCAGTTAGAGACACTGGTGCTCAAATTAGAACTCAATCTCCTCTACTGGCACACATTAATGATGATGCAGAAATGTGGGCAAAAATGTGGACTAAACAAGTTCAATTGGGGTGTATTCCATATTACATGTTTGTAGTTAGAGACACTGGTGCTCAACATTACTTTGGAGTTCCACTAGTCAAAGCATATCAGATTTTCAAAAAGGCATATTCATCAGTAAGTGGATTGGCAAGAACTGTTCGTGGACCAAGTATGTCTGCAACTCCAGGCAAAGTACACATTATTGGAACTGCAGATCTGAACGATCAAAAAGTGATTGTTTTGAGATTTTTACAAGGCAGAAATCCTGATTGGGTGCAAGTACCATTTTTTGCAAAGTATGATGAAAATGCAATTTGGTTAGATGATTTAAAACCTGCACTCACTGAGAAATTCTTCTTTGATGAGGAGATGAAAAATTTCAAAAAATCCAATCCACTTGATGATTATCCAGAGTCATAAAATTTTTGTAAAACCCACTTCATAGAAATAAGTAGAACATTTTTAAAATAAGATTTGTCCTTTTTAGTATTGAAATTAAAATTTTTAATGTTATCGTTGTTAATTATTCCATTTTTTTCTGGAATTGCTTATGCACACACAATTGATTCTGTTGGTGAATATAGAGTAGAAATTGGCTGGATGAACGAACCTGTTGTTTCTGGGGAAACCAATGCAATTGAATTCTATGTTAGCCCACTTGAACCTAATTTAGATCTAAAAGATCAAGTTTTTAAAAATGGCATTGAGGGATTGAAAAAAACAGTAAAAATTCAACTAGTTTACAAAGATGAAAATATTATGCTTCCGTTGTCTCCTGATCATAACATTCCAGGTAAATATTATGCATTTATCAATCCAACTGTTTCTGGATTTTATCAGGCAAACATTTTGGGAAATATTGAAGATACACCAATTAGTTTATCTATGCATCCTCCAAAAGTTGAAGAACGTTCATACATCGAATTTCCAGAACCTACAGATCTAACATTAAATCAAATTATTGATGGTCATACTGCATTAATTGAAGATATACAAAATTTGAAAGAATCAGTAAAAACACTTGAAGATAAAAACTCAACAAATGGAGAGTATGTTGGAATTGGACTTGGATTTATTGGTATTATTATTGCAATAGCTGCACTTGTAAGATCTAAAAAGAACTAAATAGAATCTAAAATTTTATGTATTTTTTAAAATTATGATTCATTCTTAACTCTAGATGCTTTAATTATTGATGCAATAATCACTATGCTCAATATCAAAGCAACGATCATAAATGATACAATTGTTGAAATTTCATAAATTTCAGAAATTATCATCTTTATACTTATGAAAAATAACAAGACAATCAAACCTGTCTTGAGATAATATAATTTATGAATCACACTACTTATCAAAAAATATAATGCTCTTAGACCTGAGATTGCAAAAATATTTGATGTGATTACAATAAACGGATCAGTAGTTATTGCCAAAACAGCTGGAATTGAATCCATTGCAAAAACCAGATCCGTCATTTCAATAATTATTAATGCAACAAAAAGTGGTGTTGCATATAATACACCATCTATTTTTGTAAAAAATTTCTGTTCAGTTATTTCTGTTCTAATAGGCATAAATTTTTTTAAAAATTTGACTGCCACATTTTTTTCAAGATCAATTTTATCTTCTTTTCTCTGAAATATCATTCTAAAAGCCCCAATTAACAAAATTCCACCAAATACATAGATCATCCAATGAAAATTGTCAAGTAATGAAGCGCCTACCAAAATAACAAAAATTCTCATCCCTATTGCACTAAGAATTCCTACCGAAAGGATTCTTTTTTGATATTTGTGAGGAATTCCAAGTGTTGTAAAAACAAGTAGAAATAACATCATGTTATCAACACTAAGAGATTCTTCCAAGACATACCCTGTAAGAAATTCTAATGTTTTGTGCTCACCAAACGTAAAAAAAATGATTATGGCAAAAATTCCTGCAAGAATTATCCAAACTATACTTCGTACAAGAGACTGTTTGAATGATAACCCATCAACGATGTTAATTGTTTTTGTATTTTCAAATTTATTTTTGAATTTAGATCTAATTTTGTTTATTACACCAAGATCAACAGATAATGAAATTCCAATTATAATGCCAAATACAACCCATAATTCAAATTCACTTAATTGCATGTTAGTTTGGTTGTACTATTACGTATAAGATATTCTGATATGAAATAACAAACATATGCAATATTTTTTGTTCTAAATTTTTTTATTTAAGATTATCATGAATTTTCTTCTTCTTAGAAATTACAAAGTATATTCCGCCTATTCCTATTATTATAATCCCTGCAAGAATAATTTCAATTTCAAATTGAAATCCCATATAGACTGAGATCCCTAATCCAAACAATGGAAGTATAGGAAATTTACCGATGTTTATTGGAACTCTAAATTTTCGTTCAATATCAGGTTCTGTATAACGTAAAGCAATTACAGCAAGATTGATTGATGCAAAAGTTATCACAATCGCAAAAACTGTAATGTTTGCAACAATTACAATATCTCCAACTAATGTAAATGCTATTGAAGTAATCATAATTACAATAACTGCAACCCATGGAGTCTTTGTCTTAAAATGGATTTTTTTAAGTATTTGTGGAAATACCCCTTCTCTTGCCATTCCATAAAACATTCTAGATCCCGCAATGAGTGTGATCAAAACAGTATTGGTTATTGCAAAAAGAGCAATAGAAGAAAGTAATATGTGGGCTTCTGATCCTAAACCTCTTTCAGCTACTAATGCCATTGGTGCTGCTGAAGTGGCAAGTTCTTCCCAGTTTACTACTCTAACCACCGCCAATGAAACTAGAATGTATATTATTCCTGATATCAAGACAGACAAAATAATTGCTCTTGGGAGTGTTTTTTTGGTTTTTTTACCTCCTCAGCTACATTTGCCATATCCTCAAATCCGATAAATGCAAAAAATATCAACACAAATGCAATGGCAACTCCCGTAAAACCAAATGGACTTTCAAGATAATTTACCGGTTCTGGATCACTAAATGTAAAACCAATTACAATAATTAGTATTAATCCAGAAGCTTCAATTACTGTAAAAATGGTATTTGTCCAAGCTGATTCTTTTATTCCTACAAAATTTACTATAGAAAGAATAACTATCAAACCAATCGCGGAAAGAATTATTGGGATGTCTACAAATTCAGCAAAATATCCACCAAACCCTAATGATACTGTTGCAGCAGTAATGATCGATGTAATAGCAGTTAACCATCCTATTAGAAATGCAAAAAAATTACTTTTAAAGGCATTTTTAATGAAAACATATTCTGCAGCAGCTTTTGGAAATATCGATGTTAATTCTGCATAACTAAGTCCAGCAAACAATGCAACAATTGATCCTAAAACAAATGCAATCCAAACTGAATCTCCAGCAGTACCTACAGCTTCTCCTATTAGTACATAAATTCCTGCACCAAGAATCAATCCAACTCCGTACATTGTAAGTTGGAAAAGTCCCATATTGCGCTTTAATTCAGACATTTTTTGTTAGTCCTAAGAAACCAGGAAATTTAATCCATATCCTACCATATATGCAACAATCGCTGCAATCCCACCAATGATTAATGTGATAATTCCTGAATACATCATTGATTTTTTAACTATTTTTCCTTTGATCATCCCTACTAGAAAAAATGCAGCAAGAACAAAAATTGTAGAATAGATAAAAGCTTCCGAGTTCGTATCAATTCCCATCATCATAAAAATCATGAATGGTATTAATGGAATTATTCCAATTATATTAAAACCAACAAAAGTACTTACAGAACTATCCATTGGATTCCTTTCATTCTCAATTAATCCAAGTTCTTCTTTCATCATTGTATCTACCCAAACCTTTCTTCTTGATGTGATAATTCGTACAACATCTTCAAGCAATTCATCTTTGAATCCTTTTTCTCTATAAATTTCTCTAATCTCATCTCTTTCTTGCTCTGCTAAGTTATCAATCTCCCATTCTTCTTGCCTTCTTTTCATTTGAACAAATTCATTTCGAGCTTTTGACGCTTGATAATTTGCAGCAGCCATTGAAAATCCATCTGCAAATAAATTTGCAAATCCTAGAATTAAGATAATTCCTGCAGGTAGTGCTGCTCCAACTACACCTGCAACTATTGCAAAAGTCGTTACCGCACCATCTATTGAGCCATAAATAAAATCATCAAAATGCCATTTCATACTGATACTAAGGCTTTTGCTACATCAGTTTTACTGAAAATACCTGAAATGCCATTATTTCCATCAAGTACAACTAACCCACTAACATTATTTTCCAAAAGAATTTCACATGCCACAGCCAAATCCTCATTAAATTTTACAGTGATTAGTCCTTTAGTCATTATGTCTCTTGCCAATGAAATATTTCCAAATCCCTCTTTTGAAAGAAATCCATGTCTTATGTGATCTGTAATATTAAACCCAGAATAATCTTCTTCACTTCCTAGTTCAATTGAAATTCTAAATAAATCTCTAAATGATATTATTCCTACTGCTTCCTCGTTTTGATTTTTTACAATAATCCTCGATATTTTCTTTTCTAACATCTTTCTTACAACTTTATACAAAGGAGCAGCAGTATGAGTAAATTCATAATCATGAGTCATAAAGTCTACTACTTTCTTTTTACCTGAAAAGTTATCGGCAACAAATCTTGTAAGATCACTTTTTGTAAAAATTCCTTTAACTTCTTCATTTTCTCCAATAGCCAATGAACTAATACCTTTTTCAATCATAATTTTGGCAGATTCTTTAGGAGTGGTTTCTTTATCTACAAAAATAATTGGCTTCATAATTTTTGTAATTGGTATATCTTCTAGTCCTTGAATTGAAGTTTCAGAAAATAAAAATAAGCCAATATCTTTCTCAGTAATTATTCCTACGTGTTTACCATTATCTACAACAACTAATCGACTTACTTTTGTATTCAAAAGCATTCTAATAGCATCTGAAATTGATGAATTCTTTAGAATTGAAATAGGCTTATTTGAAAAATCAGTTACTGACATTCCTTATTTGTAAGATTTTTTGTATAAAAAGAGAAGATATAATTTTCAATTTTGATTATATTTTATAATTCCAACTTTGAAAATTAATGTTCCATTTTATATTAGAACACTTTAGAATTTTAATATGGCAAAATTCAATAAAATTCTGGTACCTCTAGATGGTTCTGCAAACTCAATCAGAGGATTAGATAGAGCAATTGAAATTTCAAAAGGTAGTGGAGCTGAAATCACTGGTTTTTACGTATTTCATTTACCAATTACTGCAGGAATAAAATATACACAAAAAATGAAAGACGATGCACAGACAAAGGCCGTCAAAGCTATTGGCCCTGCAATGAATAAAGCTCAAAAAGCTGGTGCTACTTTCAAATACAAAACTGGAGGTGGTCATACAGGTTCTGAAATTGTAAAATTTGCACAACAAGGAAAATTTGACATGATCGTTATAGGTGCTAGGGGGGTAGGTGGAGCTAAAGAGGCATTTCTTGGAAGTACATCAAATTATGTCATGCACAAAACAAAGATTCCGGTGTTAGTAATAAAATAAACAGATCTCATTTTTTGTATATTTTTTCAAATCCTTGATATTCTATTGATGTAATAACCTACAAGTATAGGAGATATGAAAAAATAACTTTGATGGTGTGAGTGATGGTGGAAAATAATTATGATATTTTGGGAATAGTTGAAGGTTCTACTGAAAAAGAGATTCGAGATGCATTTAGACGATTAGCCCTTCAATTTCACTCAGATCGAGGTGGAGAAAATGAACAATTTATTAAAATTAAACAAGCCTATGAGGATCTAAAAATTGGCAAAAAATATCCTGAAACTGACCTTGAAAAAATAAAAAATTCAAGAGTTTACTCTGAAGATACTGAAGCTGATGTCAGAAGAAAAAATCAGATACTTGGTCAAGAATTATTCAAAGAAATGAAAACAGCTGAAGAATGGGCAGCTACATTAAATAAAACTAATTCAACTGGAACCAGATTATTTGGATCAAAAACTCTTGGTGAAATCGAATTAGAAAGAAAAGTAACAGGTACTTTATCAATTAAAGGAAATTTTATGGCAGGAAGTCTAACTTATGACGGTCCAATAATTATGCAAGGAAGTATATCGAGTCCATCTTGGACAGAAGAATATCAAACAAATATTCATTTGACCAAAGGTGATTTCAAATTTATCGATCCCTTAGAAAATAAATATAAAATTGAAAATGGCGCAAAAATAACTGTTGATCATGGAAATGTTGTTGTAGGAAATGTTTATGGCAGAAAATACAGAGTCGAAGATCCAGACGGAAAAGTAGGAATTTTTCAAATCCGACAACATAAAACATGTATCTCAGCTCCAAATGGAAAAATTATTGCTGAAAATGTTGTCAATACAGTATTGCTAGAAGCTGATTCTATTATTGTTCTAAATGTTGAAGATGATGTAACGTTATCGGCACGCGAAATTTTATTTTACGGCAGTAAACTTACCTTTGATTCTACAATTGAATTAAAACAAGGTGGTTCTATACGATTTTTTGAAAATTTTTCAATTCAAGGATTGAGTGGTGATACAATAATCAAGCTTGAAAATGGTAAAAAAATTAGAATGTTTGATCTCAAAACTAAAAAAATCAAGGATTTAGCTGATGAATTTGTTCCAAATAAAGAAAATTACACAAAAGATGCTACTATGGTTGGACATGGATTTACAATTACTTATGATATGTTAGATAATCTTTCAAAAAAACCATCAAAAAAACAAAATACTGGTTGGGCATCAAAATTTGGTTTTTCAAAAAAATAATCAATTTATGTTTTTGATATTACATAAAAAATCTACACATTAAACTTTTTATTTCCTTCCAAATCCATCTAATCCTTTCCTTCTAACTTCAAATACATTGTAATCATATTTTTGCTTTAATTCAATAACACATAATTCAATAAAATCATACTCAGTAAGCTTCTTTGCCATTTTATACAAATTCTCACCAATGACTAAACTATTTTTTGGACAAAGAGAATTAATTTTAAAACATCGATTTACTGTAGGGCCGAAAATATCACTGATATTTGAAGTAGTACTTTCTGCTACCTTGACAGAACCATATGTTAAACTAATCTTGTAATCTAATTTAGGTAAGTTTTCAGCTGTAAGTTTTTCTTGTAATTTACTATGAGATTCAATCATAGATAAGCAACATTCTACAATATTTTTCAATACTGTATCATCTTTGATATCTACATTTGAAAATCTAAACATTAGAGCATCTCCAATATTTTTAACTATTTGACCATTGTATTCTTGAATAATTTTTGCCATAAAATTTAGGAAGATTTCATATAATTTTGTAATATCCTGATCAGATAATTTTGAAGTAATTCTAGTAGAATCTGACATATCAATTACTCCAACACAGTCATTTTGCTCACGCTGAGAAAACTTTAACATATCTCCTTTCAGCTGTTTGATGACCTCTTCTTTTTGTTTAATCTCAATTAATGATTCTTGGAGCTTTTGTGCCATTGAATCAAACGCATTTGATAATTCTTCAATTTCATCGCCTGTCTTAATGTTAGTTCTGACATTAAAATCTCCTTTTGAAATTTCATTTGCTGCAATTTTTAATTTAATTAGCGGTCTTGAAAGTGATTTTGATACTAAATATGCAGCAATACCCATGACTATTGTAATTACTATCCCAGTTTGAAGAATTCTTTCTTGTAGAATGTTTATTGGTCTTTCTACTTCTGCTTTGTCAATTTCTACAAGCATGACAATTCCTAAATCATCTGCACAATACGATGCTCCATAGATTGGAACTTTTCTATAATCTTCATAAAATCCTAAATAATCTTGTCCTTCATTGAAGCATTTTTGTACACCTAAAGTGTTTACACTTTGATTAAACACTACGTTTTCATAAAACCTAGATTCTGATAACATCAACAATTTATCATTTACGATGTAAACTTCTCCGGTTTCTCCTAATCCACTTCTATTTGTCAATACATTATCTATCGAAGCTGTACGCATTCTTGAAATTATTACACCAATCGGTTCATCTCCTTTTTTACTATCCTTTGCAAAAACTGGTGAGACAACAACCATTTTTTTCCCATTTCCAGACCGCTCAAATTCGACAAATGATTCTTTTAATCCTCTTTTGTAAAATGGATTTTCATGATAATCCTCATTTGAATTACCTACAAGAGAAAAGAAAACTTTTCCATTCTTTCCTATTATTTTTATATCTTCAAATCCTATAGAAAATCCAATTAGATCTTGAAACGCTTGGATTTGAATTAAAAAATCTCTACGATTAATTTCTTTGATCGCTTGTAATTCATTTTCTGAAACATTATTCATTTCTGAAGTTAAAAGTTGAATCATTGGATCACTTGCAAGAATATTATTTTGTTCAATTCTTGATTCAAAAAGCAGCCTTAGTGTATTGCCTCGGACTGTTGATTCTCCTAACAATTGCTCTCCTGCTCTTTCCTTTAGAATTTGATCAGCGTAATTGAAACTAAGGAATCCTGTAATTGAAAGCGCAATAACTGAGGCAATCATTACTAAGAAAATTAGTTTTTTATCTAGATTAATTGAGATTGACAATTTATTTCAGTTTTTATTTATATGGATATGAAGGCTTTTAGTAGTTTTGTGTTTATTATGGTTTTAGTAATTCTTTGAATTGATAATCATTCACATTCATGAAAATTACATCAAGTATTTAATTAACTAATTCTCATTTTAAAAATGTGAGAATAATCATCTTATTTTCAATATTTCTTGTTTTAGCCTCAACGTCTGTTGCGTATGCAGAAGAATATGTAGTTGATATTCCATTTGGAGCCTATAATCCTGAATTAAATACTCCTGCTGAAGTGTGGTATGATCCTCCTATGATGTCTGTTCTTGTAGGTGATACAGTTACTTGGTATAATGATGACAGAGAAGGTCATACAGTTACTAGTGGAGAAGGTTCTGGTCGATATGGATGGATGAGTGATAATTTTGGAACACCTGATGAATATTTTAACAGTGGTAGATTCATGCCAGGAGAATCATGGTCATACACGTTTGAAGATTCTGGTACTTTTCCATACTTTTGCACCATTCATCCTTGGATGGAAGGTGTTATAGTTGTTGAAAAATCAATTCCAGATTTTCCACATGATGCAACTGGTAAAAAAGTAGAATTTCCACTTTTACAGTACACTCCCGATTTAGCTGTAGAAGTCAATTTGTCATGGGATCCACCAGTAATCAAAACTCATGAAAAAATCCAATTTGTATATCAATTTTATGATCCTCAAACAAATTCAAATCTTGCAGAAATGAAATACAATTTTGTAATATTCCAAAATGGTAAAGAAATTTTTCGAGATGAAGGATTAAGTCAGATAGGTGGTGATTATAGAAATTTCATTTTTAGTGATTCTGGTACAATTATAATAAGAATAGAAGGAATCCACTCTCCTTCAATATTTGCTGAAGAAAGTGTAACTGTAAAAGGAGATGCAAAAGATAAAGAACAAAGGTCTGTTGATTTTACTTCAGTAGTTTATGATAATCCAGAAAAGACCACTCATGAAGCTTATCATTCAAAACCAGCACAGAGACTTTCAACTTATTACGAATTAATGATAGTCATTATTCTTGTCCCTGCTGTGCTATTTCTTGGCGCATTCTTTTGGATAATGAAAAAACCAAAACCCTCAGAGAGCAACACTGGTGCAGTTAAAATTTAAAATAATAAAAAGAAATTAAAATTGATTGAACTAATCTAATCGATTAATTCAGTCCAACCTTTGACGAAGACTGAGTTCTTGTAGAGTGGAACTGGTTGTCCAACAGTAAAGTCCATTGGTCTCATCCAAAAGATTGCTTTTGTTGGGCATACACCGATGCATGCACCATCAGAAATACATCTTTCTGGGTAGAAAACAAATGCTTTACCTCTCTTCCAGCCTTCAACTGGTTTTACTCTAAGGACATCTGGTCCTAATGTGGTACAGATTTCTACACATAGTGCGCATCCGATACACATTTGTTCGCTGATGTCTGGAATAATTCCTACTGGCATAACAAAATTATTTCTTGATTTCTTCTTAATATAATTTGCCTAAAAAAATTGTCTTATAACGGCGTTTCAAATTTTATAACGGCGTTTCAAATTTTGATCGCAAGAACATTCCCAAATTAAGCATTTTATTCTATTTTGAAAATTTTTGAACCAGTACCTATCTTCTCAATATTAGAAATTGTTATGGTTTTTTCAATTTTTTTAAGAAAATAAACTCCTATTTTTCCTGATTTGATAATCTGTTTTCCTCCTGGTGATAATATCCACTCATCACTCTCTTTTTTTCTTGCCATTGCTGTTACAATAACTGAAGTTCCAACTTGTTTTCCAATAGATGAAAGTAACATAATACATGAATTAACAAATATTGTAGATTCAAGATCATCAAACATATTATAAATTCCATTAAATGAATCGATAACAACAAGAAATTTTTTTTCTGATACTTTTGTAATGATTTCTGATATTTTTTCTTTCCAATCTGTTTTATTAGGACAAAAAATTATAACATTCTTCTTCTTCGGAATCATTCCAGATTCAACATATCCTGAATAAAGCAGATCTAAATCTACAAAAATAATTGGTTCTTCAACTACTTTGATTAACCTATTTAGAAATTCTGTTTTATGGAAAGGATCTGAGCATAAAACTATACTTGGATTATTTTGCCTAAATTCATTTTGGATATATTTTAAATTATTATCTAAAACCAGCTTAGGACTTTTATCCAACACCATTTTAGCATTTTACAGATATAATAATGAATTCTGTATCAAAGGATGTTTCTAGTGATTTTCCATATACTAAGAAAATCTATCTGAATAATGCCTCTGTAGCTCTTATGCCCACCCAAAGTATTGAAGCAATGAAAGATTTTCTAACATCATACAATTCTATGGGACCTGATTCCAAAGAGTCAGAACCATTTATTGCTGAAAAACTAAGAAATGTAAGAAAAACAATTTCAAAAATAA
>NZ_AEXL02000022.1 GCF_000242875.2 Candidatus Nitrosopumilus salarius BD31
ACTTATAGAATTAAAAATTCAAAGTAATTTATTTTTCTGGCTCATCTATTTTTTTCTGACCTATTTTTGTAGCGATATTTTCTCTAAGCTCGTCATCTGTTTTACCTTCTGTTCTGATGCCAATTGATTTTGCAATCATTTCCAATTTTTCTCTTTCTGTTTCAACTGGTCCTGAAATTTTAGGAGGCTCATCTGTGGCATCTTTCATGTGGTTTTTGATTTCATCTTTTGCTTTGTTGTATTCGTTAACTGCTTGACCCATTTTCCTTGCAGCTCCTGGTAACTTCCCTGTCCCTAAAATCAAAACTAGTGCAACAAAAATAATTATCATCCATTCACTTCCACCTATGTTTAGTGAGTAATCAAACATGATCCAGTGTGTCTTGATTTAAAATTAAACCTAATGTCTGAGATTGTGCCTAAATCACAACCATGTTATTGAAAATCAAGTATGAGAAGTACTTATTCATTTAAATAAATTCAAAATTATTAATTTTTATGAAAAAAATTGAAGCGATAGTTCAATCTGGTACCAAAGATGCAGTTATTTCCGCAATCAAAAAAGTAGGTGTTGGCGGTGTGACTACTTTTCAAGTTCAGGGCCAAGGTGCACAAGATCCTCCTTTAGTTGGAGAATACTTTAGCAGAGACATGATCATTTGTGTAGCTGATGATCCCAAAGTAGATGAAATCATTGATGCAATTGCAAATGTTGCTTGTACTGGAACTAAAGGTGATGGTAAGGTCTTTGTTACAAGCGTTGTTGATGCACTTGACATATGCACCAAAAAACGTGGAACCATGGATATCTAGTTCAAGACTCTCTGCGGTT
>NZ_AEXL02000021.1 GCF_000242875.2 Candidatus Nitrosopumilus salarius BD31
CAGAATAGAGGAGAATATTCTAAAGCATTTTTCATGGGATTGCTATTAGGAAATGCGGGAGTTGGATGTCCTAACCCTCTCTTCTATTGGTTATTGATCTACATAGCAGGTGCAGGGAGTGTAGAGGTAGGGGCTTCGTTGGGATTAGTTCACGGGGTAGGTAGAGCAATCCCATTAATCTTTTTGTCAGTGTTGGCAGTTTTAGGAATAAGTGCAACCAAAGGATTGACTACCAAAAGAGAGTCGATTGAAAGTGCAACTGGATGGATGTTGATAGTAATTGCAGCATTTTTGATAATCAACGGTTTGCCTGAAGGTCATGAGTGGTATGAGCATACGTTTGTTCATCAAGGATGGAATGAGTTAGTTGAGCTAACTCCAATTCCTGCAGAATTTGAGATGCCTGAACATGAACATGAAGAAGAGAAAGTGTTTCCCGAAGAAGTGATTCCAATCACATTGGTTGTGTTAATTGTAATTCCAATAGTGTGGTATTTGATTAATAAAAGAAGAAACCCCAAGGTGGTACAATGAAGGATCCAGTTTGTGGAAAAGAAATAGGCGAAAAAGGCGAGATTCTAACACACAATGGAAAAGAATATCGATTTTGTTGTGCTAGTTGTAGATGGGCATTTGAGAATAATCCAGAGCAGTTTGAAAATGAATCATAAAATAGAAATTCTCACAACCCCCTCTTGTGGGAATTGTAAGGTAATTGAGAAAATGCTAGATGATCTAAACATTTCATATGATATCATAGATGTAACTGAAAAGCCAGAATATTTAGAAAGATATCCAATCTTTATTGCACCTGCAATAGTCATTGATGAAAAATTAGAGTTTACAGGCATTCCAAAAAAACAAGAATTGTTAGAAAAATTATCGTAAACAGAATCTCAATCTTATTGCTCTTCTTTTGCTTTCTCAATTATAGATTCTATTCTTCCCTTATTCTTTTCTTTGAATTGTGTCTTGCACGTATTGCAACAAAAGAATCTCTCAAAGTTTGCAAATTTTAAAACGTGTGGTTTGTCACCTATTATTCCATCACACAGATCACACTTCATTTTTACAGACATGCCTGATTTTAGATTTGTTTCAGACGAGTCATGACAATCACATGCATTGAGTTGTTCCTTTTGTTCATCCATAACATTAGTTGAATCAATCACAGGTGAGACAGATTTTATCAGTCCAATATTGACTAGTCTTTGATATCTTGCTTGTACTGTAGGAGTGCTGATATCGAGTTCTCTGGCTATTTGTCTAAAGGATTTTCTTCCATCTTGTTGGAGTGAAGTCACTATACCAATGTCAATGTCATCTAACTCATGAGGCATGTATACTCTGTTGTCTTTTTGTATTTATCATCTTGACTTTACAAATGTAAAGAAGTATCAATAATTTGAAAATATTGACTAGTTCTTTTATTGAGTGACTTTCAAATTAGTTCAGATTCATATAGTTTTAGGCATAAAAATCCAATTGTAGCCATTTAAAAGAATGCAGAATCAGTGTCAGAACCGATTGACAGATCAGAGTGTTGTTCTGGATTCAGAGAATAGCACACATTAGGCTCGAATTGTATTACCGTTGCTTCTTTTTCAGACAATAGTTTAATTTTTGAAGACGAGTTAATTTGTAAGATCTTTTTGATTATGGATTCTTTAATCTCTGATTTAGTAGGGTCATCAGTGACAAAACTTACATTTCCACGAAGCTGGTAACCTTCTAAAGTATCTTTGTTAAAAACAGAAACAGTAACCCAAGGATTTATTTGAAAATTCTTGTAGGATTTGTGTTTGAAAAAATCAAGCCAATAAATTGCATTTTCTTCAATTTTGAAAAAGATTCTAGGAGAAACGTTTGCAATCGTGTTTCCGCTAACAGTTCCTACAACAAAAATTCCTTGCTCCTCAATGAATTCTTTAATCCTATCAGGAATTTGCACAGTATTTCATTAGGTCTAGTTAGTAATAAAGAACAACATGAATTTCAAACAAGACACATAGAATAGTGATTTCTTCAAAGTCAAATGAAACACAGATTATTTCTTTTAATCACTGACTATTTTAGACATAGTTAGATTTTTTCTCCAAACAACTCTTGACATTTTGGACAGTAATCCTTAGAGGTACCATCTTCTAATTCTGTGTGAATAAGTTCCACATCATGAAACGGACAGTGTGTACAAAATTGCTTTTCTTTTGTCATTATTCTCAGTAAAGTCTCTACTTGAATCAGAAATTTTTACCATGTTAGATTAACACATCCTTCCCGCAATGAGGACAGACCACGTTTTTGGTTTCGGTTTGATATGATTCAGATATTTTTTCAGACATTAAGACATCACAAATATCCCACGGAGTAACTGAGATATCCTTGTAAATCACATATGGGTGCTCCATATCATACATCATTGATGACACTTGGTTAATTGTTAAATCATCTAACACCACAGTTACATCTTCCAACTCCACCTCATTGACTGGGATATCCAAAAAATTATCCACGTCAGGCTGAAACTTTAATGCTTTTGAAATTTCTTTAAGTACCAATCTGTCGCTGATAAATTGGCTTGAATATTCTAGTAGTATCTTTCTAGTATTATGCTCAAACATCAAATCAACTATCTCACGCAACGTGTCATCAGGCTGAAATGTAATCATTTTCTTTTTTGGCAGAGATGAAATTGGGGTGTTGATTTTAGATTTGACTGCAACTTCCAGCATTTTTCTTGCAGAAATTGGCGAGTATCCTTGAAATGAATTTGGTATTATTGCAAAAGCTCTTCTAGATGCCCTCCATTTTTCCATCAATTCGTGAAAAGTCATGCTCTTCTCAACAATCAATAGACCATGTAACATGATCTCTTTGACTTTGGTTTCATACTGAAAGTCGCGAGTAGGATTTTCTCGTATGTGTTTTAGTAAATCATACCCCCCAACCATTCCAACAGGGTTACGATTGTTATCTCTAATCACAAGTGAGTCAACTAATGTCTCTAAATATTGTATGCACATTTCAGTGGCAACACATACTTCGCGTTGTTCATTGAGATAGACACATGGTGTATCAGTCAAACTTTCAGAAAATAATTGTTCTAGTGTTAATTCAGAGATAGGAACTTTTGTAGGATATTTCCAAGGTCTCAAGCCAACACATATTGGTATTTTTGATATTTCAAGTCACTTTTGATTATTAACGATGAGAATACTAGTGCTTCAAAGATTGAAACCAGATATGATAATTACAAACTAATGATTTATGCAATAAAATCAATAGTGGAATATGTTACAAGACACTCCAATATCAGAGAGAACTCTTGGAGAATTATTTCCAGAAAGATTGACGTGGTCACTATGTATCCATATTGACAAAGGCAAAGAAGTTTGGGTCGTCACTGGAATGCTGGTACAATATTTGGAATCAGCCACTGATTCAATTATCATAAGAGATGAGAATCATAATCCAATAGGCACTATTGGTGGCAAAGAAATCATGGAAAAATTGTTAGAGAATCCTACCTCAAGTTTGTTCTATGGAACCAAAGTAGAAGACATTATGGAGCCAAATCCAGTTATTGTATCAAAGGATACAAAGTACAAAGATTTGATGAATTTTTGGAAACAGAAAGGTAGGGCATACGCAGTAATTCCTAATGAGTGGGGATTTTATTCTGCAATTTCTGCGCAAAAGATTCTGGAAATTGGTAAGGCATGTAAAACTAGTCTTACTATTGAGGATTTACCAGAAAAGAAACAGGTGACCTTCAAAAAAGGAGATACGTTTGGTAATTTGATTAATCTGATGTTTGAGAACAAAGCTAGAAAGATTTTGCTTGAAGGAACTAGTAAATATCTCAGTGACAGATTAATCATAGAAACAATATCAGAGAAAATGAAACATCTAAAAGAAACAAATGACTTTCTAAACGAATCAGCAGACATTGTAGATCTTGAAGAAGCCAAAGTTATCTCAGAGAATTTAACAATTAACGAAGTGTCTTCTATGATGTATGATATGGCTCATCCATTTGTTATTTACAAGGATTGGCTTGTAACGCCTTGGGATATTTGCAATGTATTGTTATCTCCAAATATTACATGGAATATTGCAAAATGAATTTTAATTCTACAAATTGCAGGCTGTACTCTTTTGTTTTAATTGCAGTACTAGTATTCATTGCTTTCTTAATTCCCACATCTTATGCCGAAGAATTAATCATCCCAATACCTCAAGGAGATCATACCAGAGAACTAAAGACAGTAATTGAATGGTATGTCCCAATTAATCATGATGTAGAAGTTGGCGATACTGTAACGTGGAAAAATGACGACATTACTGGACACACTGTAACGAGTGGCAAGGGAATTGGATTTTTGGGTGATCCTGAAATAGACAAACCACAACTTGACGGATATTTTGATAGTGGAGTTATTGCCCCAGGAAAATCATGGTCATTTACATTCAAAGAGAATGGTTTTTTTGAATACACATGTACAATTCATCCTTGGATAGAAAGAAGCATCACCGTATTGGAGCCAGGCATACAAATCAAAGACATCAGAATCAGCTATGCATTACTTGTTACAATAAGTACCATTATTGTAATTGTTGTTGGTACAATAATTATCATTAATTTAAGACGCAGGTATTTAGAAAAAAATCCTAAATGAATTTCAATTTTATTCTATGAGATGTTATTTTACAAATGTAAAGAAGTATCAATAATTTGGAAATGTTGACTTTCTCTTTTAATGAGTGACTATTTTATACAAAAATTAGTATAATTTGAGTAATTGTTTACGGGTTATTTGGCACTGCAATCCAAAAGGGCATTTTACCAGTCGGTACGGAATTTATGATTTCTAACGTTTCAGTGTTTATTTCTACAATTTCATTTGTTTGTGAAACTGCAACATACAGAATAGAGCCATCAGAGTTAGTTCTTAATCCATGAGATCCTTCTCCTACCCTGATTTGATCAATTACATCAAATGACTCTGTATCAATAACACTAATCTTATCATCGGCAATTCCCGAAACATATGCTCTGCTACCGTCAGGGGAAACATCTATTCCATGATGACCTAAAGTGACAGGAATTTCTGCAATAATTTCTTTATTTTCTAAATTAATAACTGCAACGTCATTTGTAGCAATTCGTGTAACATAAAGAAATTTGCCATCTGGAGATATGTCCAAGTTATGTGGAATTCCTTTTACAGGGAATGTGGATAACAATTCAAATTCCTTTGCGTCTATAATTGCTATTTTATTCTCTCCCTGCAATGTCACAAATGCAAGTTCGTTTGAAGGATTGAAAATTATGTTATGCGGAGTTTTACCGACAGGAATTTCAGTGTAAATTTTTCCAAGGACTAGATCAATTACAGAAACTGAATCCGAGTCTTCATTTGCAACAAATGCAAAGTTACCATTAGGACTGATTTTGACTCCTTTTGGTGTTTTTCCAACATGAAATGTGTCTATAGATTCACCTGTTTCCCCATTAAATGCAAAAACAGTGTCACTTGCACTACTTGTTGCAAGTACTAAAAGACCATTTTTGGTTGTGGAGATATATGTCATTTTCTCTCCTGCATTCCAATTATTCTCATGAGGGTATGAATTTATGGTATTATCCCCTTGTAGTGTAAAGAATATTGTTTTAGATTCATCATTGGTATTATTTTGTAAATACAGTATTCCTATAATTCCGATTAAAATTATTCCAACTATTACACCAAGTATTAATTTCATTTATTCTGTTCTGATGTGAATATTTGCACATAAAATTCATTTGAAAGTAGATTAAACATTTCTTTTAATCGGTAATTATTTTAGGTACTAAACAAATGTCCTAAAACCCCTATTTGATACATTATGTTGATACCAATGGCAAGACTGAATATTCCCGCAGTGTATTTGAAAATCTTTTGCATGGGTGTAATTCTATTTGCAAAAGCAAATGGCACGCCCATTAAGCTTCCAACTAGTACCATTCCAACCATAGAACCAACTCCAAAGATTATGATGAATACAAATACCATTCCCATATCCTCTAGCGCTATAGCACTAAGTACAACAATACTTCCACTCCCTGCCAATCCGTGAACTAGACCAATCATATATGATTTGTGAGCATGTCTATGATTAGAATCATCATGATTATGTTCATCAAGATGTATGGTTCCATCTTTGTGTTGATGGGGATGTTTGTGCTTGAATTGAATTTTTTTATTGATAATTGTAGTGATCCCCAAAAATACAAGCATTATTCCAACTACAAATTCAAAACCTGAAAAGATATGATCATGTATTGTTATTGCAAATGCATATACCAAAAAGCCTATCAAAACAAGTGTTGTGGTGTGCCCTGCCCCCCAAACCGCACCAAGAATAGATGATTTTGTGACGGATTGTTTAATTAGTTGTTTTATTGGTTTTTTATCAAATTTTGATTTTAAAATTTGAGTACTTACTGCAGAGATATGATCTGGTTCAAACGCATGCTGTATTCCAACTAAAAAACCAAGTCCCATCACTAATATTGGGGTAAGCATTCCAATTTGTTCAAAAATTTCTTCTACTATGAGATACCAATTAGTTTCATTATTCTCAGATTAATAAAATTTTCAAGAATTAATATGACTTTACATCATTCAAATCTACTTGACACCCTTTTGTTATTCCATTAATCATTACAAAGTATGTGCCAGAAAGTATTACTATTGCGAGTAATCTAATTGGTATCTCATATTCTGTTAGAAACGATAAGGAAGTAGCTCCTGCAACCCCCCAATGTGGAAATTATTGTAAAACCTATTTGCCCACATCCAGTACATATTCCTGCACCCACTCCAATAACAGAACCGACTACTCCTGTTCCAGTTTTTCTAGAATTTACTTTTACTGTTCTCATTTGAAAAACAGATAAACTAGTCACTAGTGCAATAAGACCTGAGACAATTATGATTAGAACAAAGCTTAGAATCCAATCTACTGGGAGCTGGAATGCAAAGAATGGCTTAAAGAATAAAAATTCCCTAGCATACAGCATGAATACAAAAAGCACAGTAAACAAAGAACCAGAAATTATCCAAGAAGTGATATTTGAATAAACTAGTTTGAGGGTTTCTTTATGCATATTCCCCCCTAACAATTACAACCTCTACATAGTTTTGGATTACATATTTTACAATCCAGTAAACATTTGTCCTCAGGGCAATAACCGCAAAATTGCTTTTTCTTTGATTCCAATCCATTTATCTAAATTAGTTATAATATAGAATCTTTATTCCATTTTAGTATCAAATGGGAGAACAGTCAAAGAATTTTTTCACTTCAATTCTATTATTTTTTCTAGCTGGTCTTTGCGAGATTGGTGGTGGATACCTAGTATGGCTTTGGTTGCGTGAAGATTTTGGTTTTGTATTAGGTGCAGTTGGTGGCTTTGTATTATTTTTGTATGGAATTATTCCCACATTTCAGAAAACCCACTTTCATAGAGTCTATGCAGCTTATGGAGGAGTCTTTATTGTAATGTCCGTATTTTGGGGATGGTTAGTTGATGGAGTGACCCCTGACAATTATGACATTATTGGAATAATAATTGCTGTAATAGGAGTTTTGATAATTTTCTACTACCCAAGAAAAGGAGAGAAGGTTTGATCGAAGTAGTTCTTTCAACTTTAGGATTATTCTTTTTTGCATCTCTGTTAGAAATTAGTGGCGGATATCTTGTTTGGAAATGGTTACGAATTGATAAAAGAAAAATATTTGGAGTAATTGGGGGTTTAATTTTATTTTCATATGGTATTATCATGACATTCCAACCTGCTGATTTTGGTAAAGTGTATGCTACCTATGGAGGAATCTTTGTTGTATCATCTATAATTTGGGGTTATTGGGTGGATAAGAAAAAACCAGATAGATTTGAGATAATTGGCTCAATAGTTGTTTTAATTGGTGTTGCCATTATGTTTTATTTTCCAAGATGACCATATTTTCTCTTCAAATAATTTATGGATCATGAGTACAATCAATGATGTTTCTTTTTTATTTTATTTTCCAATTTCATAACATACACAATAACACCAATCAAGGTAATTTCTAAGATTTTTGCAATTACCCCTGCCATGTCAATATGCTCAGGATGATTTTCAGGAGATAGTGGAGGAGGGTAACTTATCGCATAAATGTAAAGCCCAATTAACATTGCAGACCCAATTAAACCAAATAGATAGATTGCTAAATTTCTGCGATGAGAATATGTGAAATCTTTTTTCGATATTTTTGGAACAAACAATACGGTTGATAAAAGTAACCCCCCAAATCCAATTTGAGATATTGCAGCTAATAGCAGAAACAGCCCATATTCTATACGAAGAGGGGTATGATCTACATAAATAGATAAATGAATTAAACCACCTGCAAATGCTAAAAGCATGATGGCATATCGAAGTGTTTCATGTGTGTCTAGTTTTTGATTTGACTTTCTTTTGTTTTTGTAATTATTCCACATTGCATACCCAAAAACACTAAACGGCAACATCACAATAACTACCATTAAAGAACTCCAGATATTATTCCAATTTTCTGAAACTGATACGTTAAACAATACTCTAGTACAATCACAGTCTGATGAACTTGAGGGGATAAAACGAGGTGAAACAACATGTTCTTTGAGATTGGTTATGTCAGATATGCTAAGTACAATTTGATAGGTTCCTGATTTTTCAAAAATAAAAGGTATTTCAAAATCACCAATAGTTTGTACCTTCCATGGTTCATAGAATATTCTTTTCTCCATACTTTCACTGTAAATTTCAACCATGGTTTCTATATCATACATATCATTTCCATTTTCATCTTGTATGCTAAAGATTATTTTTGTGGGTTCATCAGGAGCAGGATTTCTAGGTTCAAACCCGATATATGAAAAATAATCTCCCTGAATAACTCCGCCTGAACTACTTTGTTCAAGATGAGCATATGAATTTGTGAATCCAGATGGTAGTGTTAATATTGTAAAAATGAAAATTATTATTTTGATTTGTTTTTTAAAATGTAATTCATACAACATAATTTTTACACGTTATTCAGACTTGATGATAATTTCCATAATTTCACTAATATCTAGACTCCTTTCTTCTTTCATGAAACAGTTTACGGGACTTTCCTGCTCTGGGTGTAATGCGTAAAACACATCTACAGCAAGGACACCTTACATCAGGACACTCTATGAAAACACTGCATTGAGGACAACGCTTCTGATTATTTTCATATCTAGTTTTTCCATTGAAATTTTTGAGTTTCAATCTTTGACAGATTCCTTTACACGTATTCATGATGATTTTTTTACAGTTCATGCCTCCACACAATAGTTTTTTCTCTAGTTTTACTGACAATCATTATCACAACAAAAGCAATACTTAGTATTAGTAGTGAAAGTAAACCAAATTCAGGAACTACGTTTACAGTGACTTCGACATATTCATCACTTCCAGCAATTTTTTCAATTCTTATAGTAATATCCCCTGCTTCTTTTTCTACAAACACAAAATTCTCAAAAGTTCCACCTGCACTTGCAATACCCGCCTTACGGTGTATCTCTTCTCCATCTTTAATTAATACAAAATCATAGATAACATCTTTTATTGTTGCTCCAGTGTCTTTTTCATAAAAAGTCATGATAAATTCTGATTCTCCAAGATTCAGTGTACTAGGAAACCATGTGAGATCTACAACATATCTTCCATCATTAGGGTTTGATTTAGAAATACTTTCTAATTTAATTGGAAACTTTGCAACATCTTGTGGTTTAACAACCACCAAAAAACTGACATGTGATAATGAATTTCCTTCAATATCAAACATGTTAAATGTCACAGTCCCAATATTTTCAGGAGAGAAATTGAATTGTATTTCATCTGGTGTTTCAGAATTTACAGAACCTGAAATATGTTCTTTGTAAATTTGATTTCCATCATGTAGCATTTCTATGTCATACTCAATATTTTTGTTAGACTTGTCTGTAAATAATTCATTTGTTTTCAAAAAGAAAGTAGTATCTTCACCTGCTCTAATTATCTCAGGCTCCCAAGACAAATTAACTCGATATCTAAGATCAGGAGTGGTGGATTCTAGAGGTAAACCCAAATCTTTACTCGAACTCAACTCAAAAAACATTTCCGAGTCCGATGATTTCATTGCTAGCTCTCGAATTTGCTTTAATTCTGCTCTATTCATTACAATGTGAACAGTTCTTCCATCATTTGAATAATCATCAATAGTAACTGAAGCATCTGCTAATTGGACATCATTTACTTTTGCTTCATATTTTGTATGAAGAAATTCTGAAAATCCTTCTGAAATTTGGACTTCCTGATGTACTACACTTAGTTGTTCAAAGTCTTGATTCCAGTCAAAAGGCATTGAAAAAGTAATTTTATCTGATTTAAATTACAAAAA
>NZ_AEXL02000020.1 GCF_000242875.2 Candidatus Nitrosopumilus salarius BD31
ACTTTGGAAGAAACTGGAAAGTTTGCATATGAGAATGCATTAGACTTTATTGCTTTAGGTTTCAAACCAGAGAAAACAAAAATTATCATTAATACAAAAAACATTCAAACTCTCTACCCAATTGCAGCGCAAGTGGCTAAGAAAATTAATTTTTCCAATACAAAAGCGACATTTGGATTTACAAATGAAACAAATATTGGTATGATTTTTTACACATCTTTACAATCCGCACCGTGTTTTATTGAAGATAAACCAGTTTTAATTCCATTAGGAGTAGATCAAGATCCTCACTTTAGACTAACAAGAGACATAGCACCAAAGATAGGAAAATCAAAACCAGCATTAATTCACAATATCATGATTCCAAGTTTAGAGGGACCGGGTGGAAAAATGTCAGCTTCTGATGAAAAGGGAACAGTGTATACTACAGATACACCAAATATTGTGAAAAATAAAATTAACAAATATGCGTTTTCAGGAGGTCAGCCAGATGTTGAACAACATAGAAAGCTTGGAGGGAATCCAGATGTTGATGTGTCATACCAATACCTAAGAATATTTTTTGAACCAGATGATAATAAATTAAAATCAATTTATGAGGATTACAAGTCTGGAAAAATGTTATCAGGGGAATTAAAAGC
>NZ_AEXL02000019.1 GCF_000242875.2 Candidatus Nitrosopumilus salarius BD31
ACTGTCTTGTCTGGCTCAAAGCCTTTTGGAGTTGCGATTGACATTTGGATTCCAGAGAGTGCGGCGCCATAAATCATAGAGTTGCATACGTTGTTTCCATCTCCAACCCAGGCAATTTTTAATCCCTTGAAAGTTTTCTTTTTTTCTTTTAGCGTCATAAAATCAGCTAAGATTTGACAAGGGTGGAAAGAATCAGACAATCCATTTATCACAGGAATGCTTGAATGTTTTGATAAACTATTCAGTAGATCATGATCATAGACTCGTGCCATAATACAATCAGAATATCGTGAAAGAGTTTTTGCAGTGTCTTCAACGGATTCGCCTCGAGACAATTGCGTGTCATTAGATGATAAATTAATTGCATGACCGCCTAACTGAAACATTCCTGTCTCAAAACTTACACGCGTTCGAGTAGATGGTTTTTGAAAGATCATCGTAAGTGTTTTATTTTTTAAAAGTGGTGAGGATTTGCCTTGCTTGAGATCATTTTTTAGTTAATAGATAAATC
>NZ_AEXL02000018.1 GCF_000242875.2 Candidatus Nitrosopumilus salarius BD31
ATTCTAAAAGACAATATCAAAAACAGAATTGCCGAAGTTGCAATTCAGAAAGGCGAATTGTTTTGTCAGCTCTGTGATGAAAAAGATTGTGTACATGTTGGCTTTGTATTTTCACTACCAGATGTATACGAAGTTCTAAACTCCAGAGGAATTAAAAATCCAAGATAAGGTGGAGGAGGTGGGATTTGAACCCACGAACTCCTGAGAGACAGGATCACCCATTATTTGATCTTAAGTCCTGCATGTCCAAAAGCACATAGTGCTTACTTTGGCCAGGCTTGATTACTCCTCCAAAAGGATGAAAATCTGAGTGAAATTTAACAGTTTAGAGGAAATCTACCCAGAATCAAGAATTATAAGGATTTTCTACAAGGTAAATTTGTGCTTCGATAGCTCAGCCTGGTAGAGCGTTACATTGGTAATGTAAAGGTCGCGGGTTCAGATCCCGTTCGAAGCTTGTAATTTTCCAATCAACTAATTCCAATTTTACGCAATTTACAAAATTTGTATTTAAGCTATCTCATGACTAGGAAAAAATTAGTTTCAGATCAAATTATTTTATGTAAAGCACTGTTAATGATTTTTGCAATAACAATCATTGAAACAAGTATACAGTCAAATTTCCAATTTACCCCCAAAGCCATTTGTAAAATGGGCTGGTGGAAAACGTCAACTAATTCCAATTCTAAATGAAAATTTACCAGAATCTTTTGGAACCTATTATGAACCATTTTTAGGTGGAGGTGCATTGCTTTTTCATATCCTTGCCGAAAGAAAGGATCAGAGATGTAGTATCTCAGATTTGAACTCTGACCTAGTTTTAACATACACTACAATTAGAAACAGAATAGACGAACTGATTTCATCTCTAAAAAATCACGAAAGAAATTATCATAAAGATTCTAAATCATACTATTATTCAGTAAGAGAATCAAGTCCCAGAAGCGAAATTGAAAAGACATCAAGATTGCTCTTTTTGAATAGAACCTGTTTTAACGGATTATACCGTGTAAACAGTAAGGGAAAATTCAATGTCCCTCTAGGGAGATACTCAAATCCCAACATAGTAAATGAAGGAAATTTGCGTTCAGTTAGTGCAATATTGCAAACAAACAAAGTTGCAATCAAATGCCAAGATTTTGAATCAGTATTACGAGATGCAAAAAAAGATGATCTGGTATACTTTGATCCTCCATACCAACCAGTTAGCGATACTGCCAACTTTACAAGTTATACCAACAAGAATTTCACATGTGAGGATCTGAACAGACTGGCAGAATTATGTTTGAAATTAGATTCTAAAGGATGCAAGGTTCTATTATCAAATTCAGACTCTAAAGATGTTGCAGATATGTTCTCAAACAAGTTTTGGAAAATTAACAGGATCCAAGCAAATCGTTCCATTAATTCAAACTCTAAAAACGAACTGGGCATTTTGAATTATTGATTAAAAATTATTAGAATATTTCA
>NZ_AEXL02000017.1 GCF_000242875.2 Candidatus Nitrosopumilus salarius BD31
TTCAATCAATTCAGATGGAAGTTTGGTGGGAGTTTTTCATCCCCAGTCCAATACTCTCTTTTGATATCCCAAACATCTTCCTTATCTCTGTAATGAAGACTGCGACCATCTATAGTTTTTTCATCTTTTTTGAATCTAGAAAAGGGAAAGAATTTTCGTTTTTTATCATCTTTACAAACATAAAGACAATGGTAATGAGATGAAACAAATTTCCTTTTAGTGACCACCCCAAACTGATATTTCCAAATAATATGATTAACAGTTACAAATCCAACATCATCCAGTGCTCGTAAAATATCTTTAAGATTATTCCATCCTGAGAAAACATACATGCTTCCAGAATCCTTTAAAATTCTGAAAACTTCACTCATCCAAGCAAATGTGAAATCATAATAATCCTCGGCTTTGATTTCATTATATCCAGATAATACTCTTGATGCAGTTCTGTTGTAGTTTGCTTTTTTTGCCTTGAAATTTATGGCAAAAGGGGGATCAGTAATCACCAGATCAATTTTATTTTTAGGAATTGAATTCATTCCTTCAATACAATTCTGATTGTAAATTTTGTTAATTTCGATTTTTGTCACTTTTTAATTCAAGACCATTTCCTAGCTTAATAATGTCATGGATTTGTAGTTGAGATTAAACAATAAATCACCAATTAACTTCCATCAAATGATCTTGAA
>NZ_AEXL02000016.1 GCF_000242875.2 Candidatus Nitrosopumilus salarius BD31
TCCTGATAGAACTATAGTTGCTGCAAAAAGAAAAATGGGTTCTGATTATACTTTTAAAATTTTAGATAAGGAATACAAACCTCAACAAATTTCATCATTTATTCTTCAAAAAATCAAAAAAGACGCTGAGGCATTTATTGGCGAACCTGTAGAAAAAGCAGTAATTACTGTTCCTGCATATTTTGATGATAATCAGCGTCAAGCAACTAAAGATGCTGGAACAATTGCTGGACTTGATGTGGTTAGAATTATCAATGAACCAACAGCTGCATCTTTGGCATTTGGTCTTGATAAAATTAAAGAAGATATGAAAATTCTTGTATTTGATTTTGGTGGAGGAACATTAGATGTCACTATAATGGAAATGGGCGGTGGTGTCTTTGAAGTTCTTAGTACATCTGGTGATACTCAGTTAGGTGGTACAGATATGGATAAAGTTCTAATCGATTATGTTGTAGATGAATTTAAGAAAAAAGAAGGTATTGATCTAACTCAAGATTCAACCGCGATGACTAGAATAAGAGAAGCTTCTGAAAAAGCCAAAATTGAATTATCAACAGTAATGGAAACTGATATTAATTTACCTTTTATTGCACATGATCCATCTTCAGGTGCAAAAAATCTTGAATTGAGAATTACTAGATCTAAATTAGATGATTTGATAAGACCAATTGTTGAGCGTTGTAAACCTTCTATTCTAAAAGCATTAGAAGATGCAAAATTAACCAACTCTGATATCAAAAAAATAGTTATGGTTGGTGGACCAACAAGAATTCCTTTAGTTAAAAAATTTGTAAGTGAAGTAATTGGTCAACAAACTGAATCCGGAGTAGATCCTATGGAGGCAGTAGCAATGGGAGCTGCAATTCAGGCAGGAATTATTGCTGGAGATGTAAGCAGCGATATTGTTTTGCTTGATGTTACCCCACTTACATTAGGAATCGAAACTTTAGGTGGGGTGAGAGAACCATTAATTGAAAGAAATACGACAATTCCAACTTCAAAGAGTAAAGTTTTCACAACTGCAGCTGACAATCAAACTGCAGTAACTATTCACATTGTTCAAGGTGAAAGACCTATGGCCACTGATAATGTGTCATTAGGAAGCTTTAATCTTACAGATCTACCGCCAGCTCCACGAGGAATTCCACAAATTGAAGTAAAATTTGATATTGATGCTAACGGAATTATCAATGTTACAGCTAAAGATCTGGGAACACAAAAAGAGGCAAAAATCACAATTGAATCATCATCCAAATTATCTAAAGATGAAATTGAAAAATTAAAAGAGGATGCAGAAAAATTCTCTGATGAAGATAAAAAGAAGAAAGAAAAAATTGATCTAAAAAATGAAGCTGAGAGCTATATTTACACTACAGAAAAATTAGTCAATCATGATCTTAAAGACAAAATTTCTCAAGAACAGGGAATTAAGATCACCGATGCTGTAAAAGAAGTCAAAGAAGTTCTTGATAAAGAGCCATCTGAATTAAAACCTAAACTTGAAGCATTACAAACTATGGTTAGTGAAGTTACCACGGAACTTTACAAAAATGCTTCACCACCACCTGGTGCTGAAGGACAACAGGGTGCTGAAGGACAACAGGGTGCTGAAGGACAACAGGGTGCTGAAGGACAACAGGGTGCTGAAGGACATAGCCAAACAAATGAATCATCTTCAACTGATGAAACAAAAACCAACTAGTTTTCCAGATTCAATCATTTATACTGTAATTATGCTTAAGGAATGATTCATGGCAGCAAAACGAGATTATTATGAAGTTTTGGGCGTCTCTAAATCATCTTCAATTGATGAAATTAAACAACAATATAGGAAATTAGCATTAAAATTTCACCCTGATCGTAACAAGTCCTCAGATGCTGGCGAGCATTTCAAAGAAATTTCTGAAGCATATGCAGTTCTTTCTGATCCTCAGAAAAAACAAATCTATGATCAACATGGTCATGCTGGTGTTGATGACAGATTTACAAGCGAGGATATTTTTCAAGGCGCACGAGGAGCTGGATTTGATTCTATTTTTGAATCAATCTTTGGTCGTGGAGGTGGATTCGGTTTTACTCAACAACGTGGTTCTGATATTCTTTATGAAACTACAGTAACATTAGAAGATGTTTTACATGGAAAAAAAATTGAGATTGATCTACAGAAACAAATTCAATGTGATGTTTGTAATGGATCTGGTTGTAAACCTGGTACTAACAAAAAAACATGTACTACATGTAATGGTCAAGGTCAGGTAAGACAAAGTCGTAATATGGGGTTTGCATCATTTGTAACAGCTGCACCATGTCCCACCTGTAGAGGTCAAGGATTTAGCATTGAAACACCTTGTAGTGAATGTAAAGGACAAGGAAGGAAAAAAGGTACCAAGAAAGTCTCTTTTGAAATTCCACCTGGTATTGATTCAGGTGATTATACTGTTCCTGAAGAAGGAAATGAAATTCCTGATGGTTCAAATGGTGATCTAATTGTAAGAATTAGGGTTCAACCTCATTCTAAATTCACTAGAGATGGAAAAGATATTTTCTATGATCAGGATGTTTCAATGGTTGATGCAGCATTAGGTAGTGAAATTACTGTTCCAACCTTGGAAGGTACAGAAAAAATTAAAGTTGATTCTGGTAGCCAACCAAATACTATAATCAAACTAAAGGGAAAGGGAGTTCCGCATATCAATTATAGAGGCCGAGGAGATCAATATGTCCGAATTGTGGTAAATATTCCTAAAAAACTCAATAAGCATCAAAAAAATCTTCTAGATGAATTTAAGAAAAGTAGTGAATGATTGATAAAATGAAAATTGCATTAGATGTTGATGGAGTACTTGCTGATGTCATCAAATCTTGGCTTGAGTACAGCAATACAATTAGACCAAAAATCTTCAAACATGAGATTACTGACTGGGAATTCTGGAAGAAATTTCAAATAAATCGTTTTGATTTTTATTCAGAGTTAAGTTCTTGTTGGAAAAATTGGAATTCAATACCTCCAACTGAAAAAAATTTATCATATGTCACAAAAAGTCTTTCAAATCTAGGCCAAGTAGATATCGTTACTGCAAGAGAAAAATCTACTGATTTGTTTGTAAAAAATTGGTTAACTCATCACAACATATCGTATGACAATTATGTCTCTGTAATTGATGGACCTATGAAAGCTGATTTAGATTATGATGTGTTTATTGATGATTCGCCTCTAAATGCAGCAAAATTTCTTAAACATAACAAAAAAGTAATTCTTTATTCACAACCTTGGAATGAACACATATCTGATGATAAAATTCATCGAATAAGAAATCTTTCAGAAGTAATAGATAAAATAGATTGATTAATCTTTTACAAATTTTCTGATATTTACCTGATGTCCATTTTTAATATGAGTTGAATGAGTTGTTTTTAATAACTCATTTATTTTTTCATCATTGTAGAATTTAATATTGTAACGTCCAATTACTTTTTTACAATTTTGACAATATACTTCTTTAAATTCCATTTTTTTACTTGATTATTCTGTAATTAGTTTAGAGTATAATAAAGAAACTTATTCTAGATTTCAAAAATTTACAATGCGGGAGTCGCCCAGCCTGGTCAACGGCGTAAGGTTCAGATCCTTATCTTCTAGGAGTTCGTGGGTTCAAATCCCACTTCCCGCATTATAATTAGATACTTTCTAACTTCTTTTTGATATTTTTTAAAAGAAGATCATTTATTATCTCACCAGAAACTTTGCCCCTTAGTTCTTTCATGGCAATTCCCATCAATGGTCCTATTGATCTTTCTTTTTGATTTTTAATAATTTCATGATTCTTTTCTACTATATTTTCAATAATTTTCTCTAATTCTGCTTTATCTACAGCCTCAATCGAAGTGTTTTTCAATGCTTCTTCAGTGGTTTTTGATTTACCAGACATAATATTTTCAAATATTATCTCAATTGACTCTTTGGCTATTTTTCCATCTTCTAATAATTCAAATGTTCTGATAATCTCATCATTTTTTAACAAGTCTGAATCTAATCCACTTCTTTCCAAATTTGTAATTGTAGAGCATAGAATTGATGCAACAAAAGTAGGATTGTTTTTAGTTTTCTCTACTATGTTTTCAAATAATTCAATGTATCTAGAATCAAAAATTTGTTCTGCAAGTTGTGGATTAATTTTATACTTTGTTTGTAATTCCTTAATAGATTCATCCCAAGATTTTGGTATGTTTTTTTGTATTTCTTCTAATTCATTTTTTGTAATTATGATTGGTGGAATATCTGTTTCAGGATACATTCTTGCTGCACCTGGTCTTGGTCTCAGAAATTTTGTTTCGCCTGCTTGAGTAGCTAATCGTGTATCAATGGGTATGCCTTCATTTTTGATATATTCAATTCTTAGAATTATTTGGTTTATCACCGTGAATATTTTTTCCTCCGGTGCAGCTAAAATCAAATATGCATCACTGTCATAAATTTTCAAGTTTTCTTTTAAGATTCCTATGTCTGATTCTTCTACTCCATAATTTGGTAATTCATCTGAATGAAAAACTCCTCCTATTCCAAAAAATCGTACCAGTTCTGCTACTTCTTTTCCTAATCGTATGCCTTCATATGGCGAATATCCGAAAATTCCTGCCAAATTTCTAAAGGATATGGCAAAAATTTTTTGATTTTGTTTTATAGCCTTTTGAATAATTTTTGATTTGCATTTTGAAAATAATTCAGTAATGTCTTTTTTATCTGATTCATCATTATATCTCCAATTTTTTTCATTTAATTTTTTTGAGATTAATAGTAATCCGTGCTGTCTTTTTGCTTCATATTCTACCACTTTTTCTAATTGATCTAATTGTTGTACTCCTTTCACTTCAATTACTACCCCCCCTTCTTTAATTGAAACATTGACATCTTGTCTAATGGAGCCTAAACCCCTCCTTACTTTTTTTGTAGTTCGCAAAATTCTTCCTAAAGATAAAGCAATTTTTTTAATTTGATCTGATTCCACTTCAAAAGGATCTGTTGCAATTTCAACTAGTGGGACTCCTAGACGTTCTAATCCATACTTTCTTACAGAACCTTCATCACCTAATATTTTTGCAGCATCTTCTTCGAGGCAAATTGATTGAATCCCGATCTTTGTTTCTCCAACCTCGTAGAATCCACCTTGTGAAATTAACATTGTTCGTTGAAATCCAGTCGTATTGGAACCGTCAATTACCGTTTTTCTCATGGGGTAGATTTCACTGAAAATATTTGATTTTAATATGGATGAAATAATTAAAGCAATTTTTCTTGCATCATTATCTAATTCATGTGGTGGTTCTTCATCTTGTTCTACTAGACAACTACTCTCTGGATTTGCATAATACATTATGGTTTTTGATTTTGTACTCTCAAATAATGCTGCAGGATCAAATTCACCTAATTCACTTTTAGACGCTCGTAATTTTCTCTGGAATTTTATTGTGTATTCATCTGATTCTATAGGTTTACAATTACAAAATAATTTTTTATTTGTTGCAAGCTGTTGATGAATCTCTAATCCAACTTTAACGCCTAAATCTTTGATCGAAAATTCTTTCATCGTTAATCCTAATTACGTTGAAAACTCGGATGCTATTTTATTTAGCATAATTTCTTTAATCTCGTTACTATTTTCACTATTCCCAGTTGCCCACATTGCCTTAACTAATGCAATCTCTGGAATCATATCTTCTAGAGGAATTATTCCTAAATTCAGTAGATCTCTTCCACTTTCATAAACTGTCATTCTAACCCTTCCATCAATACATTGTGAGGTCATTCCCATAAAGATGCCTCTTTCATTAGCAATTTTTATCATTGGATACATATTTTTTCCAACATGTCCTAACCCTGTACCTTCAAAAATTATTGCTTTGTATCCTGAATCTATTATTGTTTTTAACATGTTGGGATCATATCCTGGGTGATATTTTACTAGGGCAACTTTTTGATTTAATTTAATTTTATGTTTATATTCTTTAATTGTAAAAAAATCATTTTTCATATTTCTATGAATTTCATTATTGTAAATCATAAATGCTGGATTATTACCAATTGTTTGAAAAGCTCCTCTTTTACTTGTATGGTTTTTTCTAACTCTAGTTCCAATATGACATGCAATAGTTTCATCATTTTCGTCTTGGTGCATTACTACATAGATTCCGTTTGTCTTACACTCCACAAGAAATTTTACTGCTCCGATTAAATTTAGAGCTGCATCTGATGAAGCACGATCTGATGATCTTTGTGAGCCGACTAATGCGATAGGTAATGGAAAACCTGCAAGTGAAAAAGATAGAAATGCTGATGTATAATGCATTGTATCTGTTCCATGAGCAACAATGATTCCTGAATAATCTGATTTAGAATAATCATTGATATTTTCGGCTATCTTTAACCAATGTTCTGGCATTATGTTTTCAGAATATTCTGAAAATAATACTTTTGCATCAATATTTGCAATTTTTGCAAGCTCCGGAACTGATGAATTTAATTCCTCTGCCGTTAAAACTGGTGTGACTGCACCTGTTCTATAATCAATCTTACTTGCAATTGTTCCTCCTGTAGATAATAGTAAAATTTTCGGCAATCCTTCAACTTGTTTTGCCTCTTCGATTTTTTCAATTATTTTTTCTGCGGATTTTATTTTTTCAATACTTGTAATATTTTCAATTTCTAAGCCAATGTTGTAACCACTTCTCAATTTTAAAACAATGTGTTTGTCATCACTATGTTCGTATCTGGGCATAATGATGCCTGAGTAAGTAAGATCTGCTAATATTTTGACGGAATCTCCTACTGAAATCTGCTTTGACTTTAAAAATTCTAATGAATTTCCTTGATATCCTGTATATTCTGACATTTAGGAAGATTAGATTTGTTATTTAATTAAAACTACCTGTAGTAGGAAGCTACTAATTTTTCGCCTAACTTGAGGTCTTTTTGTTCTCTTACTTTCTTTACTGCTTCCTCAAAGTGTTTCATAGTTACTTTTGCATCCATACTGTTTTTCTCAATATCTTTGACATCCGGATGTGAATCTAAGAATTCATGAATTACTATTGATACTGCAGTATTTGCAATGGATGCTGTATCAGCTCCACTTAGACCATCTGTTAATTCAGCAATTTTATCAATATCTACACGCTGTGGATCGTTTTCATCAATATTTGTTGGTATTTTTGCAGCGTTAATTTTCAAGATACTCTTTCTACTTTCTTTATCTGGAAGCGGAATCTGAATAATCTTATCAAATCTTCCAGGTCTTAGTAATGCAGGATCAATCATATCTGCTCTGTTTGTTGCAGCCAAAACTATGACTCCGTGCATATTTTCCATCCCGTCCAATTCTGTAAGTAATTGGCTGACAACTCTTTCAGTAACTGCTGTTTCTCCACCTGCTCCCCTAATTGGTGCAATTGAATCAATTTCATCAAAGAATACTACACATGGAGCTGATTGACGTGCTCTCTTGAAAATCTCTCTTATTCCTCTTTCTGATTCACCAACCCATTTTGACAAAAGTTCAGGTCCTCTCACTGATACGAAGTTTGCTTCACTTTGTGTAGCTACTGCTTTTGCAAGTAGTGTTTTTCCTGTACCACTTGGGCCATGAAGTAATATTCCTCTTGGCATTTTATGTCCTAGTTTATCATACAGTCCTGGATATTTCATTGGCCATTCAACAGCCTCTTGTAATTCTCGTTTAACATCTTCTAAACCTCCAACATCTTCCCACTTTACGTCTGGGTTCTCAATGAAAACTTCTCTCATTCCAGATGGAGTTACCTCAATCAATGCTTTCTGGAAATCTTCATGATTAACAATTAATTTATCCAAAGTTTCAGGAGGAAGTTTTTCTTCTTCCAAATTTAGAACCGGTAATAATCTTCTCAAACACTTCATTGCAGCCTCTTTACAAAGATATTCCAAGTCTGCACCCACATATCCATGACTAACTGCTGAGATTTTTTCAATGTCTACATCATCTGACAATGGCATATTTCTACTATGAATTGAAAGAATGTCTTTTCTTCCTTTCTTATCTGGAACTTTAATCTCAATTTCTCTATCAAATCTTCCAGGTCTTCTAAGTGCAGGATCTATGGCATTTGGTCTGTTTGTTGCTGCAATTACAATTACTTTTCCCCTTGCTTCCAATCCATCCATTAATGATAACATTTGTGAAACTACTCTTCTTTCTACTTCCCCTGTTACTTCTTCTCTCTTTGGCGCAATAGAATCAATTTCATCTACAAAAATAATTGATGGAGCTTTTTCTCTAGCTTCTTTGAAAATTTCTCTTAATCTTGCTTCACTTTCACCATAAAACTTACTCATAATTTCTGGACCTGATATGCTGATGAAATGAGCTTGACTTTCATTTGCTACTGCTTTTGCAAGTAATGTTTTTCCTGTTCCTGGAGGTCCATACAACAAAACACCCTTTGGCGCTTCAATACCTAACTTTTCAAAAATTTCTGGATGTCTTAATGGAAGCTCAATCATTTCTCTGACTTTCTTAATCTCATTTGATATTCCACCGATATCCTCATAGGTCACTTGTGGAACTCCACGTAGAGTCTCCCCTTTTTCTGCAATATGGAAAACAGTTTTTTGAGTTACTAGTACTGCATCAGCTGAAGGTGTTACTCCTATTACTTGAAAAGTCAAACGTCCACCGAAATATGGGACCATTACATTATCTCCTTTTATCAAAGGAACGCTTTCTAAAGCATCTGCAAGATATCTTTCATCTATAGGAGGTATTGCCTCTAATGGTGCAACTACCACTTTTTCTGCAGCTACTGCTTTTATTTTTCTAACTGAAATTGTATCGCCAATTGCAATTCCTGAGTTATTTCTTCCTAGTCCGTCAATTCTGATAATCCCTTTTCCTTCATCTGATGGATATAGAGGAAGACATTTTGCAACTGTTCTTCGTTTACCCTTAATTTCTATTACATCACCTGTAGATGCATTTAATGTGTCCATAGAATCATAATCAATTCTTGCTACTCCTCTTCCAACATCTCTTGTATATGCTTCAAGAACTTTGAGAGAAAGAGCATTTTGACTCATAAATAAAACCCCTCACTCTAATTTTTATACCTTTGTGGTAATTTCTCGAAATTACAAAGAATACCACAAGCTTAAAATCCTCTTTACGTAGGAAACGATCAACTTGGGTAAGAGACCATTAGTTCGAAGACGAGGCCGAGGAGGACATCAATTTAGATCTACATCTACTGGTAAAGTAGGCTCAAAAGCAAATTATCCTCGTTTTCCACTAGCAGAACAACATGAAGGTGAAATTATCGATCTAGTTCATGAACGTGGTAGAGAAGCACCATTAGCAAAAATCAGATTTGAAAATGGTTCTGTTTCATTTGTTCCAGCAATACTTGGTGCTAAAGTGGGTGAAGTTTTACAATTTGGATTAAAATCAACAATAGAAAATGGAAATGTAATTAGTATTCAAAATATTCCTGATGGTACAATTGTATGTAATATTGAGAAGCACTTTGGAGATGGTGGTGCTATTGTTAAATCTGCAGGTACTAATGCTACAGTCTTCTCTCATGGTGATGATGGTGTTACTGTCAAACTACCTTCTGGTAAATTTGCTACATTAAACCCAAAAAATAGAGCGATGATTGGCACTCTTGCTGGTGGTGGGGCTACTGAAAGATTTTTTATGAGTGCAGGTAACAAATGGCGTAGTTTTAGAGCTAAAGGAAAGAAATATCCAATTGTTAGAGGTGTTGCTCAAGCAGCTTATGTTCATCCACACGGTGGTGGTCGTCACCAACACGTTGGACAAAGTTCAACAGTTTCTAGAGATGCACCTCCTGGTGCAAAGGTAGGTAGTATTGCTGCCAGAAAGACTGGTAGAGCTAGAATTAAAGAAAGAAAGTAGTTCTTTTAGGCTAAAATTGATTAATACCTTTTAGAAAAATAACTTTAATGTCCAAACAGCGCATTAGAATTTTTGTGACTGGTAAAGTACAAGGCGTTTTTTTTCGTCAGGCACTAAAAGTAATGGCAAAAAAAAATGATGTTTTTGGATGGGTTAAAAATCTCAAAGATGGACGCGTTGAAGCTGTTTTGGAAGGAGATGAAGAAAAAGTTAGCAGACTTGTAGAATGGGCTCATGGAGGTCCAGCTAATGCAAGAGTTGAAGATGTGGATATACGTAATGAAAAATTTACCAGCGAATTTTCAACATTTGATGTTTTATACTAATGAATTTCTTCAAATGCGTCTTTTATTGTTTGACTAAATTCTGAAATTTTTTGATCTTTTTTGATCTGAATTGTTTGAATTGGATCCTTTCTGCTTTTTTGAATTTTTATAATTACTCCTTCTTTCTCAGGTTCCACATCTACAAACCATCTAAATGTCATTGATTTACAAAAAACAACTCTATGCATTCTTACATCTTCTACTACTTTGTCACCTAAAGAGAAACAAAATTCTCTAATTGAATCAAAAAGTGGTAATACCGAATTTGGAATCTGTTTCTTAAAATCCTCATAACTTTTTTTATTTCCAAATGAGATTATTCCTTCCATGAGTTTAGAAATTTAATTTTAATTATAAATGGTAGTAGATCTGCTGGTTCCAGTCTAGACGAATAGCCCCATTTCAAGGCATACAAGATCCGCCACGTTGACGAGGAAGCGTGGATGCTCCACCTTAGGATTGCTCCCTCCCGGACCTCATCCCTTTCGATAGTTCGGTCTTAGAAGTTATTCCTTCGAATAGTTCTAGTCCTGCAACCACCCGCCTCGGCGTGATTTCATTTCCGCACACCAAGCGGGAATTACCCATCTAGAGATTTACCCAACAGTTGCTGATCTCTGCATATAGCCGGTTTCAGAATAGGGCACGGCTGGCACCCTGATCTTACCTACTACCATTTTTTCTTAGAAAGTATTGTTATATTTGCATTAGGTTTGATTTTCTTTTAGTTTTAAAACCATGCTACAAACTGAGCATACATTTCCAGTACATTCACTTCCACATTTTGTACATGTTGTTTTTTGTTTGGAATTTGAATTCTTTACAATTTGAGATACTTTGAGAATTGATTGATACAAATTATTTTTAATTCCACTATGTTGATTTTCCAATGAATTCAGAAACTCACGAATTTCTGTTCTGATTCCTTCATTCATGTGTGGACAAGGTTCGGATTGAAATGGCATATTATTTGTAAATGCATAAAATACTATTTCAGATTCATATATCTCACAAAATGGTTTTATTTTTCTTAAAGAATTTGAAGACGTATCAGGATCCATCCAACCAATTTTGGTTGTATCTCCTGAAAGCATGTTTATCACAAATGTTTGTAATGTATCATCTAGATTATGACCTGTAGCAATAACATCTGCTCCAACATCATTTGCTGCAAAGTCGATCGCTCTTCTTCTGAGTGTACCGCAAATTGAACATGATGAAGTTTTTTTGTTATCTCTTAACTCTAATGCCTCATCAAGTGTCATCTCAAATAGATCTTTGTAGGCATAAACTTTATGCTCTACATTTAATTCACTACAAAACTTTTCTACAATCTCTAATGCTTCATTTCTATATCCTGGAATGCCCTCGTCTATTGTAATTGCTTTAATTTGAAAATTATGAGTTGATGCCATCTCGTTAATGATTTTTAAAAGTGCTAAGGAATCTTTTCCTCCAGATACTGCTACTGCAACCAATTCATTATGTTGAATCATATTATATTTTGAAATTGTTTTGGCAGTTTTTCTCACTATTGAATTTGAGAAACATTTTGAGCATAATTTCTCACCTGAATATTTTCTAGTATATACCGCTAGATTTTCACATCTATCGCATTTCATAAATTAGGATATTTTTTTTCATTAATGATTCTTTAGGTATTTTCTATATCGTAAACCATCCAGATTTCATATATGATAACGCAATGTTGAGGCCAAATAGGGCAAAGGTGCATGCGTAAATTCCCCACATTACAATATTGATTGTTTTATCTGAAGCTCTTTTATCAATAATTGTATGAATGAATTTTCCACCATCTAATATTGGTAATGGCAGCATGTTGATTATTCCTATGAAAAATGAAATCATCCATAACCACAGCAAAAACATTGAAACATTTGGATCATTCCATTCAATGAAGTTCATTACAGGTTTGTATGCAAAAGAATTGTCTCTCATGATTCCTATCAGTCCTCTTTCGGGATCTTCAGGTGATGGCATTACTTCTAGACCAAATTTTAATGTCTGACCGTCTCTGAGTACAGTAACACTTGCAGTTTCTCCCGGATTCAAGCTGGGAAAATCTACAGGACTATGAATCGGTATGTCGTTAATTGAAGTAATAATGTCATTTGCAAGTAATCCTGCTTGTTCGGCTCCAGAGTTTTCAATTATTGATAAAATCAAAACTCCTTGAGGCAATTCATAGAATACACTTAGGAGAGGTTCAGGCAATACCATGGCAAAAAATGGATTTGTTAATAGAATGGCACCTAAAACAAATGCAAAAATTACATTTGATGTTGCTCCCGCACCAATAACTCTTAACTTTGAAATCTTTTTTGCTTTTTCGAATTCCTCTTCATCAGGCTCTACAAAACCTGCAAACATTGCAATAAATATTGCAAAGCCACCTGTTTTGATCTTTATTTTTTCAAGTGCCGCTACTATTCCATGTGCTCCTTCATGAACAACTAGTACTATTGGAATTGAAAGTAAAAAATATGCAATTGATGATGCAGAAGTCAATGTAACTCCTGGAATAAGCACAGTTAATTCTTGAAAATCTGTTTGTGCTACAAAAAAGTTTGAAACGTTATTTAATAAAAACCAAAAAGCAAAACCCATCATTATAAAACCTGCAATTACGCTTGTATCTGCAAAAACTCTGATTCCCCTTTTTGTTCTCCCTAGAATTTTTAATAGAGCTGAATTTACTCCCTTATTTTTGTACACGAGACTGTAAGATTTTATCTCAAAACCATACTTTTCTAGTTTTAGAGCTTTCGCAATTACGACTATTACTACCCAAGCTATTAAGACATAGATTATCGAATTTTGAGTAATAAAATCAAGTTCCAAACTAATTGTTAATTTTTTAAGGTACGGACATTTATCGGTTACTGTGAAACCAGTAGTAATTATCTCAACATATCCTAACAAAAAATCAATATCAAAAATTGCACAAAATCTTGTAAAAAACAAGTTAGTGGCATGTGTTAATATTTCAAAAATATCTTCAATTTATTCTTGGAATGATAAAATAGAAAATACATCGGAATATCTTGCAATATTCAAAACAATAACAAAAAACAAAACTCTTCTAAAAAAGAAAATCAAAGAAACTCATCCATATGAGATTCCTGAAATTGCAGAAGTTGATGTTACCTCTATTAACAAGTCATATCTGAATTGGTTAATAGAATCCACAAACTAGGATTCTATGGGGTATCGTAACAATGAAACTATTCCACCTAAACCCGTAACTCTTAGACCGATATCTGTAGATGAATCAACGCTGTAAATTTTTACTCCCTTACTTTCAACATCGTTTAGAAAGTCGATAATTTGTTGCTCATCATTTTCCTGAATGGCTTTATCTGAAAATACAAGAGATTCAACTGCTCCCATTTGATTTGCATTAAAAGTTTCATTGTACCCCATTGTAAATTTTCGGCTCTTTTTATTTGCAAGAATCATTATTTCATCTATGATTGATGCAGCCTTTGCCAATTTACTATCTGACATTATTTCGTGCATTGTTTGAGATTTTGTAAATGTGTAAATTCCATCTTCTCCTCCAGAATCAATGCCTTCTACAACCTGAATCTTATATTTTTGTAATTTCTCTAGAAAATTTGCAAATCGTTTTTTTGTTTCACCAGGACCAAAAATTATTATTGTATCTCCTTCTTTGAGAACTGATGATACTGCTTGTTGTGTCTGCTCAAAGAATTTCTCAATATTGAAATTAGTCTTGTATCTTTTTCCTCCTGAACCAGAATAAATGTTTGGCATAAATTCTAGATGTGTTCCTCGTAATCGTGCAATTCCACAATCAGCTGTATCGATTGCTACTAGAACAAAACTTACTTGGTTGTTAGATGACTCTAAAAGTTTTTTTTCTATTGGTAACCATTTTTTCTTTGAAATTGTAATTCCATCATTTAATTTTAGAATAAATGAATGGTGTGATCCATGTGGTACTGATTCATTACTTGATTCAGAAATTGTTCCACCAACTCTTAATCTATCTAGTACACCATCCAATGAAATTTTTTCTACTGTTAACGAAATTCTTATCTTAATTCTCTCACCTTTGTCTGGTCTTGAATAATCCTTATCTTGTTTTAGAACTCTTGTTGTATCGCCAATTACTCTGTCATTTTCTTTAATTATTCTACGTAAATTCAAGAGATCTTCAGAATCTTCTGGAATGACTGAAATTGAATTCTCATCTATAATCTTTGTAATCATGATAACGTTGAATACTACAGGAAGAAAAGAGTTTAGTTCGTAGTTTCTGTAGTCTTTGTTTCCTCAGATTTTTTCTTTAGATAGTTTTCAACCCAATCTAAAGTAAGAACCCCTGACTCTGAGAGATTTGTAAGAGAGTTTGCAGATGCCTCCCCTGTAACTTTGCCATTGTTTCTTCTAATTTGACGCCACTTTAGTGCAGTGTTGCCACTTTTTGAATTATAAATTATTCCAAGAACATCTCTTGCATTTACAAATGTAATGTCTCTGATCTTTTTCAAGGTCACTTTGTCAGCTGCCTCCACATAAATTGCTCCCAGGCTATCCTCTCTTTCTGCAAATACTTCAGAATCTTCTAAATAACTTCTTGGTGCATAAGATTTGCATGTACTTGAAATGATGAATCGTCTGAAACTTTCTAATGAAGCTGGAGTGTCAATTGTAACCATTTTGAATGATTAAACTATTAGCCATTAATCAAGCTTTTTGAAAGACTCAATAGGAATCTGACTAAAATATGGCTTGCAGGCAGTGATGAATCTATCCCTTTGATTGATGATGAAGATCTTGAGTTCTGAGCCTGCCTTATGATTTTAATGGATGATTACCGTTGAAAATCTATGAAATCATTAACAGAATATCTTACATTTGAAGTAAAAACACGAAGAGCCTTTGTAAATATCACAGAAGATGTAAGTAAACTAGTTACAAAAAGCAAAATCCAAGAGGGGTTGTGTCTTGTAAATGCAATGCACATTACTGCTAGTGTTTTCATCAATGACAATGAAGGTGGTTTGCTTCATGATTATGAAAAATGGTTAGAAGGATTGGCACCACATGAGCCAACTAGTCAATACGAGCACAACAAAACTGGTGAGGATAATGCTGATGCTCATTTAAAACGCCAAGTTATGGGAAGAGAAGTAGTGATTGCAATCACTAATGGCAATCTAGATTTTGGACCATGGGAAGAAATTTTCTATGGGGAATTTGATGGGAAAAGACCAAAACGAGTTTTAGTCAAAATAATCGGAGAATAATTATCCAAAGTCTGCATCACGCTTTTGACTTTGTGATTCATTCTTTCTTGCAGCAGCTCTGAACTCCTCATCGTGATTTTGAGGTCCATGTCCACATTTTACACATGCAATCTTGAACCCGTCATCATTTTTTTCATATGTTTCACAGCCACAAAAACATGCCATGATTGAATATAATTTCTAAGACGATATATCTTTTGGGATGGTTAAACGGAATTACAACATTGACCCATTGGAATTTCGTGATCGTGTGGACACTTTCTAGGATGCTTTAACATTGTACAAAGAGCATCTGTAAATTGTTTGTTCATGTGATGTTCTATGCCACAAACCATTTCTTCATCAATCTCTACTTTCAATGCACTGTCCATGAGTACTTCTAATAATCTACTGTTTCGCATCATGCTTGCACCTATTCGCTCACCATCTTCTGTGAGTTTCACACCTGCCTTGTTGTAATTTACTAAATTTTTATTGTTTAATTTTTTGAGCATCTGCACAACACTTGGTTGTCTGACATTTAGCATCTTTGCAATGGTGCTAATTTTTACATCCTCTCCTTTTTCTTTGATGTGCCAAATTGCTTTTAGATACATCTCTACATGTTCTGCTTCTGCAGTTCCAACAAAGAGTGTCTCATCATCTAATTCTTCCATACTATGCTTTTTTCGAGTCTTTTAATAAATATTCAAAGTACTGACGTGCAAATCCTGCCAATCCTGCATGATCTGCCCATATTGCAACAACTTCTGAAGTATTTACACCTCCAATCTCTGGACCTAGTAAAATTACCACATATCTTTTATCTGATATTATTCCTCCTCCAAACAAGCCTTTCTTGATTGTCACAGTTGCAACTCTTTTAATTGCCTTGATAGATTCTTTATCCATTTTATCTGATGTGAGTATTGTAATGTCTACTCCTTTATCGTGAAGTGATCTTAATTTTGGTAATGCTTGTTTTACTAGATCTACTCCTGCCTCAGGTAATGCAATCATTACTTCACTCCTACATGTCTCCACCATTTCTAAAATTTTGGCTACAATGTTAACGGCACCTGAAAGCACCCATATGTCTGGTCTTTCACTTGTTCCACTTTTCTCATACAGTGGAACTAATTCGTTTAAAATCACACTTTGATTTACAGAAAAATCGTTTTCCATTTTCTGTTTTGTAGTTTCTAGCCCTGTAGATGGTGATTTTGCAAAGTATTTTGTTGGTCTTGAATCATCTGAACCAATCCAGCCTTTATCTTCTAGAGTTCCCAACACTTCATAAATTTTTGAGTATGGTACTCCTGATTTTTGGCTAAGATCTGATGCAGTTAGCTCTCCTGATTTGAGGAGTGCAGAAAACGTTCTGATCTCATAACTTGTTAGCCCAATTTTTTCCAAGGCCTTTCTTGTATTGTCTGATATGCTCATATGCGATCTAATCGATCATTTTCGGTATTTAAATCAGATATGCCTGACTACTAAATTCCACCCGGGGGCGAGTATGAAATGCATTATATACCATCTCAGAAAAATGACCAATGTAGGTATGGCACTAATTCAAATATCAAATCAATCAACCAAAAATTTAGGTAAAAAGTCCACAATTAGATTCACTCAAAGTATCTGTCCAGACTGTAACATGATCTTGGATGCAGAAGTCTTTGAGCGAGATAACAAGGTCTTCATGTCCAAAGTATGTCCTACTCACGGTGAATGTGAGGAATTATACTTTGGTTCTTATGAAATGTACAAGAAATTCAGTACATACTGGATGGATGGCAAAGGTGCTCATTCTCCAAACGTAATGATTGACAAGTGTTCATGTCCAAACAACTGTGGATTATGCTCAAACCACTTGTCCCACAGCGGATTGGCAAACATGATCGTAACTAACAGATGTGATTTAACATGTTGGTATTGCTTTTTCTATGTAAAGAAAGGCCTTGAAGGCGCTTACATGTACGAGCCAGACCATACTCAAGTAAGAGCAATGATGAAGACTCTGAGGGCTGAAAGACCAATTCCAGGAAACTCTATGCAGATTACTGGTGGCGAACCAATGCTAAGAGAAGACATTGCAGATGTCATTAAAATAATGAAGGAAGAGGGTGTCGACCATATTCAAATGAACACCAATGGAATCAGACACGCAATGGATCCAGAGGCTGCACGAGAAGTAAGACTAGCTGGATGTAACAACCTGTATCTGTCATTTGACGGTGTAACTGCAAGAACAAACCCTAAAAACCATTGGGAGATTCCATACGCACTTGACAGTTGCAGAAAGACTGGAACTACAGTAGTATTTGTTCCAACAGTAATCAAATCAATTAACGACCACGAATTAGGTGGAATTATTAGATATGCACAAAAGAACATGGACGTTGTTCATGCAGTAAACTTTCAACCAGTATCTCTAACTGGAAGAATGGGTAAAGGTGAACGTGAAAAATACAGAATTACCGTTCCTGATTGTATTCAAAGAATTGAAGAGCAAACAAACGGCGAGGTAACTGTAGATGACTGGTTCCCAGTCCCAAGTTGTATGCCACTAACTAATGTAATTGAAGCATTCTCAAGCAAACCAAAGTATGAATTGTCAATCCACTTTGCTTGTGGTGCAGGAACATACATCTTTGAGGATGCAGATACAAAGAAGTTTGTTCCACTAACTAAATTCTGTGATATTCAAGGAATGCTTGAATTGTTTGAAGACAAAGCAGAAGAGATTCGCTCTGGTAAGAACAAGTACTTTACAATGCTTGAGGTTGTACGAAAACTCAAAGGATTTGTTGATACTAAAAAACAACCAGCAGGATTAGATTTAGCAAAGATGTTTGGAAATATTCTCATGAAGAGATCATTTGATTCAGTTGGTTCATGGCATGTCAAGGGATTGTTCCTTGGTATGATGCACTTTCAAGACAAATACAATGAAGACTTGGAAAGACTACAAAGATGTGATATTCACTATCTTACTCCAGACCTTAGGATAGTTCCATTCTGTGCATTTAATGTAATTCCAGAATGGTACAGAGACAGAATCCAAAAGAAATACTCTATTACCGTAGAGGAATGGGAAGAAAGAGAAGGCGTTAAACTAGAAGACGGTCTGTATAGAGGATTAATGAGACGTGGAGCAGGTGATGAACTTGCTGCTGGCTGTGCAAAGAGTCAGATGTTCCATGACGCTGCACAAGCAACAATGTAGTGTACATCATCTGATACTTTAAAATCTCACTTTGATATACTGACTAAAAGTTTTTCATTAAAAGAAAAATACTGTTTTTAATGAATACTAAACTATCTGACTCACAAACGTTAGTACTTCTTGAAGTTTTAAGAATCTTAAGGGATGAAAAAAATATAACTGCACGTAAAAAAATTTATGAATTATTTATGGATAAAAAACTAGGGACATCATCAGACAAAGAAACAAGATCCATTATAGAGAAATTAAATGGTGATTTTGATGAGATTGGTTTTCTTGTAGAAGAATTTGATATTAAGGATATGTTATTTGCATTATATTCAGATACTGTTAGAAGAGTTTGGATTGCTTTACAAAATGATATTCAAAGAGAACAAAATGAAAGGAACAAAAATGATCCAACAGCCAAAAATTTTGGCTATTATTTTACTCAACTAGCATTAGAAGCAAAAAAATACAGAGATAAAAATAATCTGAAAGAACCGGGATTTACCGATCTTAGACATTTGTAAATGTTGAAATTATTTTTCAAAGAACAATCATCTTAAAAATATCCTAATCTTGAATTTTCGTTTAACGATTGATCCTAACACCTTTAATAGAAATGATGATTTTGAATTTCAATGAGAATTTTAATGATCTCCCCTACAAGCTCTGGGATAGGGGGAATTTCTCAACACGTTCAGGGTTTGAAATTTTTTTTGGAAAGTAAAGGAAATACAGTCGAAATAATTTCTTCAGAAAACACATTTACCATTCCAATTAAAGGCCTAAAAAACCCCAGTTTCATGATTTCATCCTTTTTTAAATCCAAGTTTAAAAAAAATTTTGATGTAGTTCATGCGCAAAATCCTATATCGGCTATAGCTATGAAAAATGTAAAAGGAAAAAAAATACTTTCTTTACAAGGAAATTTTTCTAAACAAATTTCATTGCTTCATGGAAACACTTTAGGTAGCATATCCGCAAAATTAGAGAAAAATGCACTAGAATGGGCTGATGCAATCACTGTTCCCTCCAAAGAAATGTATGATGAATATACAAAAAATGGTTACAAAGTTTTTCATGTTCCAAACGCAATTGAGATATCATCATTCCCAAAAGATGAAGATAGAAGATATGAAAAACAATTAATCTATGCTGGCAGGTTATCTGAAGAAAAAGGAATTTTGGATTTATTAAAAATTGCAGAAAAAATACCTAAAGATGTTCATATTATTTTTGTCGGTTCTGGTCCTGAAGAATCTAAAGTTAAAGATGTCGCAAATAAATTTTCCAATATTCATTTTTTAGGATACCAGCCAAAAGAAAACACTATAAAATTAATTCGTGGTTCTGATATACTTATTCAGCCATCAATTATGGAGGGTGGTACAAGTTCTACTCTTTTAGAGGCAATGGCATGTAAAACACCAATAATTGCTACATCTGTTGGTGGAAATAAAGAGACAATAATTCATATGAAGACTGCATATGTTGTAACCCCAAATCGACCCCTTGAAATTTACGATGCTGTAAATGACTTGTTATCTAATCCTGAAAAGCAGAAAACTCTGTCTGAGAATGCTTATGAAATGGTATCTAATTATGATTGGGAATCTGTGGGACAAAAATATCTTGATGTCTATAATAGTATCTAGTTTTCATTCATATGTTTTTATATTAAATTTGAAAGATGAAACATATTGAAAGTTAGTTTCGTGCGAGCTAGATATCCCAGTGTTTGGGAGCCTACAAATTTAATGTATGTTTCAGCTTTTGTAAAAGATCGATACAAAGGTAATCTAGATGTACAAATTTTAGATGGTTTTTTTGATTCTGATGAACAAATTCTGAATAAAATTTCTGGTTCTGATTATGTAGGTTTTAGTGGGACTACACCTCAAGTTCCACATATTAAACAATTAAGCAAATTAGTAAAAAAAGAATATCCTTCCATGAAAACAATTGTTGGTGGTTATGGGCCATCTTTACAACCATTTACTTTTCTAAATGATCCAACAATTGATTATCTTGTTGTTGGTGAGGGAGAACAATCCATGTTAGATATTCTTAATGGTACTGCTACCCAAAAATTAGTGAGTAATCAACCAATTATGGATGTTGACTCTATTCCAAATCCTGATAGAGACTCAATTGATCTGAATAGATACATTTCAATTGCTGAAAAAGATGAAGGACGAAGAGTTACCTCAATAATGACTGAGAGAGGATGTGCATTTGGATGTACGTTTTGCGCCGAAGGTGAATTTGGAACTATATGGCGAAAAGCAGATCTTAGTAATAAAAAACTCGAATACGAAAGAGCTGTTAGATTACGACAAAGAAGCGCAAAATTAGTTGTAGAAGAGATGCTTGAAGTTAGAGATCGATTTAACATCACATTTTTTAAAATGAATGATGCTGAAACAAATCCTTCAAAACCGCATTTCATTAGATTGTGTAAAGAAATGATAGAACAAGAGGTAAATGTTCCTTGGGGATGCAATATGAGATGCGATAAAGTAGATGATGAAATGTGTGCATTAGCGGTAAAAGCTCATTGTGAAGAATTTTGGATGGGATTAGAATCTGGCTCACCTGAAATTCATCGCGACATAAACAAAGGAACTACTGTAGAAATGATCAAAAAAGCATTTGATGTTTCAAAGAAATACGGCATAAAAAGAAGAACTTATGCGTTATTAGGAACTCCTTTAGAATCTTATGAGACAATAAAACAAACTGAGGAATTAATTGATTATGTTGATCCAGAAATAATTGGTTTTTCAATTTTAGCACCATATCCAGGAACTGCATATTGGAAACCGGAATACGATGAGTTGGATTGGTCTCAAATAGACGAATTTTCAAACACAACATGGAGTTCTAATAATCTCACAAATCAAGAACTGCGTAGAGAACAATCCAGATTAATTGAAAAATACTCTGATAAACTTGCCCCAATAATCAGAAAGAAACAAAAATTAGGAATTGGTGGTTCTCAAACCCTTGATTCCATGATGGGTGCAATGTAGAAACAACGCTTAAGAAAAGGATTAAAAAAATTATACCATGATCAAAAGATTTGGAAAAGAAGAAATTAATGCAGTGGTCAATTCGATAAATAAAGCATCACTTCTTTCAGGATATACTAATAAATTCCTAGGCGGGGAGATTTTGCAGAAATTTGAAAAAGAGTTTGCAAGATTTCATAATTGTAAATATGGAATATCAGTAAATTCTGGAACTAGTGCATTATTTGTATCTCAATTAGCTGCAGGAGTAAAAGATAACAAAGTTGCCGTTCCATCCATTACCTTTACTGCAACTACATCACAAGTAATTGCTTCTGGTGGCGTGCCATATTTTACAGACATAGACACTGAATCATATTGCATGGATTTTGATTTTAAAAAGAAAATAAAATTTGCAATTCCAGTTCATTTGTTAGGTCATCCATGTAGTTTTGATATGATAAAAAAAATGAAAGAAAATGGTATGTTTGTAATTGAAGATTGTGCACAAGCAACGGGTGCAAAATATAAAAATAAATCTGTTGGAAGTGTGGGCAATTGTGGAATTTTTAGTTTTCAAGAAACAAAACATATTACAACATTAGGTGAAGGTGGGATGATTATTACAAATAACGAAGAATTTGCAGAAAAATGTCGTAGTATAAGAAATCATGGTGAATATTATAAGGATGAGAATTTTGTGGGATTTAACTTGAGATTAACTGATACTCAGGCAGCATTTGGATTATCTCAACTAAAACGATTGCCTAGTATTTTGAAAAGTTTTCGTAACAATGCAAATTATATTATGAAAAATCTTCCTGATATGATTTTACCACCTACTATTTCTAAAGACATTCAACACTCATTTCTGATATTAGGTTGTAAATACGATGAAAAAAAGGCAGGAATTTCACGAGAAAAGTTTCTAGAAAAACTAACAAAAAATAGAAAAAAATTTCTTGCCAATGAACAAACATCTGATATCAAAGGATTGAATTTTAGACCCGGAAAAATTATTAGCTCTGGTTACAAAACAACTCAATACAATGTCCCTCTTTATAGAAAATATCGTCCAAAGAAGAATCGCAATAATGCTGAAGATTTTATACGAAATAGCTTTTTCTTAGATATTCATAGATGGAGAACGCAAACTGAAATTGATGAAGAATTAAGAATTTTACATAAAACTAGTCAACAAATAAAGTAATTAATTTATTAAAATGATATAACAAAGATCTCTAATGTCAATTTTAACTAAAAAATCCATTCTTGTTACTGGAGGTACTGGTTCCATTGGGACTGCTCTAGTCAAAAAAGCAATTTCAGATAAAGCAAAACTGATTCGAGTCTTTAGCAATGATGAAAATGGTTTGTATGAAATGGAGTCTGAATATGGGAATCACAAAAACATTGAATATGTGATAGGTGATATTCAAAACGAAGAAACAGTATCAGAGATTGTAAAAGATATAGATATTATTTTTCACGCTGCCGCTTTAAAACATGTAGATAGATGTGAGCTAAATCCGTTAGAGACAATTAATGTAAATATTATAGGAACAAAAAACATTGCAAAGGCTGCACAAAAAGAAAATGTGAAACGAATGATTCTGATCAGTACCGATAAAGCAGTAAATCCAATTGGTGTAATGGGTGCAACAAAACTATTGGGAGAAAAACTAATCTCTGCTGAAGCATCTCATAAAACAAACACCATATTTACATCCGTAAGATTTGGCAATGTGTTTCATACTAGAGGATCTATTTTACCTAGAATTGAAAAGCAAATTTCTGGTGGTGGACCAATCACACTTACTGATCCTGAAATGAAGCGATTTTTCATGACTAAAGATGACGCAGTAAAATTAATCATATCGGCTACAACCCTTGCAAAGGGTGGCGAAACTTTTGTGCTAAAAATGCCTTTAATTCGTCTTAAAGATCTTTTTGAAGCAATGAAAGAAACCCTGTCATCAAAATATGGTTACAAGCCCTCAAAAATAAAAACTAAAATTATTGGTTCAAGACCTGGAGAAAAATTAATTGAATATTTGTTAACTTCATTTGAGATGGAAAATGTTCTTGAAACAAAAGATTTCTTTATTATTCCATCACTAAATATGTCTGTTAAAAATTCTAAATATCCTGCTGCCAAAAAACCAAAAAATACAAAATCTTACTTTGAAGACATGAAAACTCTTTCAAAAAAAGAAATTTTATTAATCCTTAAAGAACTGTATTAAATCATCAAGAACATATTTCTTTTGTAATACAATTGAACTTATCATAATTTATTTTGAAAATTTTTACCTGATATTTAGAATTGTCAGGAGAGTCAAATTCTTTTTCAAGATAGGGGTATTTTTTTTCATTTAAAAAGACATCATAAAATTTTGATTCTATATCATTTTCAGCTATTATGTGAGTCAGACTATTTTTATTTAAAGCAATAAAATCATGAATTTCCTGATGATTTAACATGGTTATAATTGAAATTTGTTGTGTAACACTAAATCTAATTGTTTTTTTATCTATTCTATCTAAATCATAAAATTTTTTGAACTCATTAAATTCTTTAGGATAATTTAGTGGTTCTAAGTATTCACTATTTTTATAATTATTAATTGTTTTTGGAGATTCTGAAATTTTTTGTGCAATTATCAAATATTCATCACTTTGATTATTATCAACTTTTAAAATAGAATATACACTTGATGAACTTATAACGAAAGTAATTATCGCAATAAAAACAATTTTCTTATTGAATTTTTTTCCTATTTTTTCTATTGTAATCATTGACAAAATTACAAAAAGTGGATACAAAAAGAAAAAATATCTCCCATCTTGAATAGAAATTGCATATGCGTAAAATGCAGGCATTGACATCAAAACTAAACCTGTAAAAACTGTCTTTATTTTATAATTCCAATTCTTAAACATCAAAATAAATCCTATTGGTACAAAAGGTAGAAAAATTGGAATCAAATTCCATCCTAGATACTTTGGAAAGTTTTGGATTCCATTAAAGATAAAATCTATTCCTGTGATGTCTGTAGATTTTTTAGGATCTATTACATGTGTTTCTATACTGTTAATGGCTCGCCCAAATGCCATATCACTACCACTAATTTCTATTTGAATTAATGCCATTGGTAAAAAAACTGCAGAAAAAATTAGTACTGATATTAACACGTCTAAAATTTTCCTCTCATTTTTATCCCTTCTTAAAATGATCATAATCAAAAATGTCATTAATACAAAAATACCTTCAGATCTTACAATCGTACAAAAACCCACCATTACAAACGAAATGTATGTTATTTTTTTATTCTCATTAAAATATAACAGAAAACTAATTACAATCAAAAAAATGTATAATGAATCACTGATCCCAAATAAGGAATTTTGAATTAAGTGTGGTTCAAATCCTATAATTAACGCACCAATTAAACAATAGGATTTTTTAAAAAATTTTTTACATAGAAAATACGTTGGTAAAACTGTCAATGAAGAAATAGAAATTGATAAAATTTTTTGTAAATTCATATAATCTATAACATTTTGTGATTCAAAAATTGAAAAGAATGTAGAAAGAAAAATTCCCCATCCAGGATTTGCTAATGAATAATTCACAGGTAACTGATTATTGATTTTAATATCTAGAGCATAAAAAAAATAGTTTAAAGCATCATTAGTAAGGGGTATTTCAAAATTTACAAAATAAATTCTTATTATAAAAGAACCAACTAGAATGCTCGCTAAAAACAAACATATTTTTTTTGTTGAAAATCTGTTTCCGTTAAATTCATCAATTTGATTATTGTCCTTTTTTATCATGACTGACCTCTTTTTAATGATATGTAGAATATCTTGTTCATTTCATTCTTGCCAAGAACAATTTATTTGAAATAATATAAAATACAGCTTGTATAGTTTCTGCTAGAACTAGTGATATTGCAATTCCAATAATGCCCAATGTTTCACTAAGTAAGAATATTGATGGAATTTGAACTGCAAGAAAAATAACTGATCCAATAATTACAAACCTACTCTTTTCAAATCCTAAAAATTTTGATATTAAATTTTGGCTAATTGTTTTTGGAATAACTATTACTATTATTATTTGAATGATTGTTATAGCTTCAACAAATTGTGGAAATGCCCACTTTATCAAACTTGGACCTGCTATTATTCCTATTATGGCAACTAAAACAGAAAAAACTACAGTAATTTTTTTTAAATTTTCGTTAGATTGTCCACTAGAATCTCTTGGTAAAGTATATTGCATTACAATATTTGGTATCAATGTTGCAATGGCCAAAAATTGAATTCCCAAATAATAATTTCCTAGAATACTTAATCCTAATAATGGACCTATGATTATTTTGTCTGTATTTGCGCTAAACACTTTTACTAAATCAATACCGTAACTATTAATCATAAAACCAAGTCTTGGTCTAATTACCGAAAATTGTACTCCCTTTGTTTTTATTTCATTAAAGATTGTTGGAAGAAAAACTAAAAATGAAAGTGCATATCCCAAGATGATTCCATTGTTTTCATAAAATTGGTATAATGATAGTATTAATGCCACCATAATGACTTTTTGTAAAATTGCAAGAAATGCATATTTTTTATATTGTTTTAAACCAAATATTACCCCTACACCCAAATTAAATACAACATACAACAGAACATATGTCGATAACACTGGATTGTTTAATCCCAAATATATCGCAACTGCAGCTATTGCGCTACCAATTAATGTGATAATAAAAGTTGCTGGAAGAATATTGATATTTTTAGCAGTGTATACAATTGTAGTATATCCAGACCCCATTGAAGCAACAGTTGCTACAATTCCTACAATTGCAAGTAAATAACTTAATTCACCATAATTTTCAGCTCCAATCAAAGCTGCCAAATAAATCCAAAATAATCCAGAAATTCCACTACTAACGATATTTGCTATACCTATTGATGCAAGATCTTTTTTACCCGAAAATTTTTTAATCTTATCCCATATCATGCTTAATTTTTAAATCATTTATGGTATTGATAAAGCTCTGGATTAATTAATTTGAGTTAGTATTTTGAATATATTGCAAAATTTCATTACTGGCTAATTGTACTGCTTCCAAACTAGATAATTTGGGAGTCCAACCTAAATTTTTCATTTTTGATACATCTAATAACATATGTTTGACATCACCTATCCACCCTCTTCCATCAGATGTTCCACCAGATGTGATAAATTTTACATTTTCTAATGATAAAGAATTACAAACTATTTTTGCAATAGTTAGTACATCCACACTATCGTTATTTCCAATATTGAACACATCTATATTTTTTTTGATTTTTCTAAACTCATTAAAATTCCATTAATACAATCGTCAACATGAATATATGATTTTGATTGTGTACCGTCTCCTAAAATTTCTAATTTTTCGTTATTTTTTAGAAGTTTCTGCGTAAAATCCCATATCACCCCATGATTACTTCTTGATCCAATCACATTTGCAAATCTAACCATGCTACAGCGAATTCCATAATTATTACAATATGATGAAATCAAACCCTCACAAGCCAATTTAGATCCTCCATAAGCTGAAATTGGTAATAGTGGCCCATATGATTCTGGAGTAGGGATTTTCTCTGGTTCTCCATAAATAACTGACGAAGATGCAAAAACCAAATTTTCTACATTAGATTTTCTTATTGACTCTAATAATTTGAAAGTGTTTTCAATATTTTCTTTATATGCTAACCCTGGATTTTCAAATCCTGTACTGACTTCTGGATAAGCAGCTAAATGAAAAACATTTTTGATATTATCAAATTCGATTCGATCCGTACTCAAATCGGCTTTAATTAAATTTAACAATTTACTATTTTTGCATTGTTCTAAATTTTGTTTACTTCCTGAAGAAAAATTATCTATTACAGTAACACTTTCACCCATCGAGATCAGCTTTTCTGTAATATGGCTTCCAATGAAACCTGCTCCACCTGTAACAACTGTTGATCCTAAATCAGTCACTTTATGAGGCATTATAGGAATGAAGTCATAAAGGTTTGTTTAAGAATCATATTTTTCTTGTTGATTTAATAAATAACCCCTTAAGAGATTTAACAGTATAGACAATGAAACACACATCTGTGATTATGATTGTAGCAAAATATCCTGCAACGCATGGACATACTAGTGTGATTAATAATCTGTGTTTAGAATTAAAAAATTTAGGATATAAAACCGCTATTGGTTCATTTCGATTTGAACAAGATCCCCCCAATGGAATTCAAAAAGTGAAATTAAGTAAATTAAAATTATTATTTCATGGAATTTCATCTTTAGATTTTGATATTATTCATTCACATCAGACTCAAGTTAATTATTTTTTAATGACACGAAAATCTAATAAACCAATTTTATTTCATTATCATGGAGCATCAAACAAAATTCAAAAAATTAATTTTAAGATCTCTATGTTTTTACATAGAACAAAATTCTCAAAAATTCTATCTGTTTCTAATGCCGGAATAACACAAATGAAAAAACTAAATAAAAAAATTCTTGCTGATGTTCTCTACAACGGTGTCAATACAAATTTTTATCATCCTGAACTTCCGATTACATATAAGAAAGGTGATCCACAACTACTTTTTGTCAGTGCCCTTAGAAGTTACAAAAAAACAACTTTTTTAGTTTCTTCAATGCCTACGATTTTAAAAAAATTCCCAAAAGCTCATTTACAGATTGTAGGTGATGGTGAAGATTTGTTAGAATTAAAATCTATGATAGACCAACAAAATTTAGCAAAATATGTTGAGCTTACCGGAAAAATATCTGATGATGAGTTAAGAATACGATATTCATCATGTGATCTATATGTATCTGCTAGTACTTTTGAGGTTTGTCCTGTTCCAACCTTGGAAGCCATGGCATGTGGTAAACCTCTTGTTCTTTATGGCATAGAACCTCATAAGGAAATAATTGAGAAATCTAAGGCTGGAATGATATTTTTTAAACATAATGCATCTGAACTTTGTGAAAAAATAGAACAATCTCTTTCTCAAAAATCGCTTTTTAGTAATTCAGCTATAAATTTCGCTCAAAAAGTATCTTGGTCTAATATTTGTAAACAACTATCAATGATTTATGAATCTCTTTAAAATCTAAAATAAATGAAATCTTCAGGATTACCATCAAAGAAAAATACTATCAATACCATTACTGTTGTTAAGAATAATACCCAATAACTTGTTTTCAATCTGTATATTATTTCATGTAAATTATATTTTTTGTATGAAACATAATTCAATACCAGAAATATTACCATAAGCCCAATTGAAATTTTGTGCAAAGAATTTAAATTCATAACTCCTGATATTTGAAAATCAAATAATACATACTTCTGAATTGAGTATAATATATGATCAATATCTGAAACTCTAAATGGAATCCAAGCTAAAAATACTAAATACTGCATTACAATTACTGATATGATTTTTCCGATTTTTGATTTGAAAAAGGAATTACTTGCAACTTTAGGAAAACGATCAGACATGAGCTTGTGTATCGCAAGATATACACCATGCAAAACACCCCATATTACAAAATTCCATGATGCACCATGCCATAGACCTCCTAGAAACATAACTGTCATTAAATTCAGATAAGTTCTATTCTTTGATTTTTTATTGCCTCCAAGTGGAATATACAGATAATCTCTTAACCAAGATGATAGTGAAATATGCCATCTCTTCCAAAAATCAGATGGAGATGTAGCAAAATATGGTTTGTTAAAATTCATTGGCAGCTTGAATCCCAGAATTAATGCAGCGCCAATTGCAATGTCTGAATATCCAGAAAAGTCAGCGTATATCTGAATACCAAATCCAATTGTTGCAAGAATTATTGTAAGTGATTCATGACCAATTGGATTTGTAAATATTTCATTTACAAATGGTGAAATGTTGTCCGCAAAGAACATTTTTTTGAGAAAACCAAATGCCATTATTGTAATACCTAGTTTGAGATTTTTTTCCTCAATTGTAATTTGCCTTAATTTTGTTCCTATTTTGGAATCTCCAATCTTTTCTCGCAATTGAGGGAGAAATTCACTTGCTCTTACGATAGGACCAGCCACTAATTGTGGAAAAAATGATACAAATAATGCAAATTCAGCCATAGATCTACTGGGTTCTAATTTTCCACGATAGATATCTACTGTGTAAGATATGGTCTGAAAAGTATAAAATGAAATTCCAATTGGTAAAGCTAAATTCAGTAATGGAATATTCGTTGCTAAATCAAAGTAATTTCCTAAGAAATTAAACTGTAAAATTGCAAAATCTGCATATTTGAAAAATCCCAATAATCCTAAATTACCTGCAAGACTAGCTATGAGAAGAATTTTCTTTTTTGTAATATCTTTTGTGTTCCATATTTCTTTTCCAATGTAAAAATCTAATATGGTGGATGCTATCAAAAGAACAATTAGATAATTGCTAGAATAATAAAAGAAAAAATAACTTACACTTAACAAAAATAAATGTTGGAATTTTCTATGTTTAATTATGGTAATTGATGTTAAAACAATTACAAAAAATACAACAAAATCTATAGTGTTAAACAGCATTAATTATTTAACTCCTCAACAATTATCTTTGCAATATCTTCACTATAGATAGAAGATTTAGGATTATGTGAAATGTGATTAGTACTACGCCAAATTTCTAAATTATCATAGGAATCAATAAAATTAAAAATTTTAATATTGTGATTTTGTGCTAATTTACTAATCAACAAATTAAATCCTTCTTTAGTATCTACAGATAGCGAATCTCTGTAGAATTTATTGTGTGGAGTAATGAAAATTATTACTTTAATGTTGTTTTTTTCTAATTCTGAAATAATTTTATTTAATGCTTGTACTTGTGTATTTTCAATATTAGGTTTAAGAATTAATTTTTCTACATGAAAATCGTTTTCTTGAATTTCTGACTGTTTCACAATGATATCTGTTTTAGTTTTATGATATGGGTAAAATGGTGTATTTTCTTCAAAAATTGAATCTGATACCAGTGTTTTAATTCCTATAATTCCCTGCAAAATTTTTAATGTGTTAAGTTTCGGATTTTCAAAAAACTCTGTGTTTATTCCATACAATTCTATTGAAAAAATACGCTCAAAAATTGATTGTGGATTGGGTAAAATATTTTCTTTAAGCATTTTTTCAGGTTCAGTAAAATCGCGATATCCTATTCCATAAACCACAACATCTGGTTTGAGTGAAATAATTTTGTTTAAAGAATTAAGGCGGCTTTTTGGTTTATCTGCAGTATCTGCTAGATTATAGACTTCATACGCTTGAGATTTTTTTGAAACATATTCTTCAATATGAGTTGCATTAATTTGACCAACATGACTTGAACCAATTAAAAATATTTTCTTTGATTGATGCTCAAAATTTTGAGAGTAGAAATCTTTCTGAATAGAATATATTTCATTTTGAAGTGTTAATTGAAAAAGCAAAAATATTGTAAATGTCATAACAAATGCTACAAAAACTGATAAGACTATTTTTTTAATCATATATCGATCGCCTTTTAGTTATATGCATTTTTTTTAGACTTAGCATAAATCAATCCCATACCATCCTTCCATTCTTTTTTTTCAACAGCAAATGAATTTGATTTTAATTTTTCAATAAGCTTTTTCACCGCATCTGGTTTCTCATCTTCAAAATGATATTCAATAATAAATTTATCAATTATGTCTAAATACTCTGCTGGAATAGAATCGATGATTTCATATTCTGCTCCTTCACAATCCATCTTTACAAGATTGCATCTTTTAATACTATTTTCTTCAAAAAAATCTTTTAGTGAAGTCGATTTTACTTTTACTTCTTTTCCACCTGTTCTAAACATACTGTGCCCTGATTCATCTTCATGAAGGTTGATCATCACTTGGCTTGTTTCTTTTGAAACTGCCATATTTTGTGGGAAAATATTTTTTAAATTATTTAACTGTATATTCTCAAGAAAGATTTCATAGTTTGTTTTAACAGGTTCAAATGAAAAAATTTGCCCATGATTACATTTTTGTGCAGCGTAGATTGAAAATAATCCTATGTGACTTCCCACATCAATGATCGTATCCGTGTCATCTATTGTAAAATCTGGATGTTCATAATCTTTGATTAACCAAACTGTTGAGAATTGCATAATATCCGACAACGTGCCTCTTACTACGATGTTGAGATTTTCCCTCATTTTTAGGACTATTTTCTCTTTTTTAACTAAATCAAGATAGATCAATGGAATCCAATACCAATTTTTGACCATTTTAATAGATTTAATCAAAATCTTTAGTTTTTCCCAAAATGATAACCCCATTATATTAGAACGTTCTTTCTAAATTCCTTAATACATTTCTAATGAAGATTTTTTAACTAATCGCCTTCTTTATGGTTTTATGAGGATTTTCATTACTGGAGGATCTGGTTTCATTGGAAGTCATCTTTCTGACGAATTGCTTAAAGAAAACCATGAAATCACATTAATTGTAAGAAATTTAAACAAAGAAAAAAATATTTCAAAAAACTCTTCAAAAATAAATATTGTACAAATTGATGTTACTGATACTGTTTCACTAGAGCAATATATTAAAGAAAAAAAACCTGATGTTATTTTTCATTTAGCAGGTACAACATCTCACAAACATTCATTTGAAAATCCTCTCTATGACATTGACGTGAATATTAAATCTACTATGTGTATTTTAGAATCAATTCGACAACATGTTCCAAACTGTAAACTTATTCTTGGTAGTACATTTATTGTAATTGGCAAACCTGAAAGATTGCCTGTTACCGAAGGGAGTAAATGTGATCCTACTACAATTTATGGTGCAAATAGATTAACCAGTGAACATCTTTGCAAAATATATCATAATATGTATGGATTAGATTCCATGTCTTTTAGAATTACTAATTGCTACGGTCCAAGAGAACAAGTAATTTCTGATAAAAATGCAATAAACTACCTGATATACAAAGCATTTAACGGTGAAAAAATTACTTTATTTAACAAGGGTCAATTTTATCGAGATTTGATTTATGTTTCAGATGTTATTTCAGCTTTGAAAGTTATTATGAAAAAAGGAAAATCTGGTAATCTCTATTGGATTTCATCTGGTAAAAAAACTTGGTTTTATAAATTTGGAAATTTATTAACAAAACAGACTGGAACAAAAGTCATATTCACTCCTACTCCTAAATATACAAAAAAAGTTGATGTTGGAAATTTTGTTGCTAATAATACTAAATTACAAAAATTGGGTTGGAAACCAAAAGTTTCTCTTGAATCAGGAATTATGAAAACATTGGATTACTTTAAATCTCAAAAATAGGTGTATTTTTGACTATTCTAAACAGTTTTTTGTGTATAGATATTAGATGAAATTTTTAAAATGAAAATATACGCAAATATTAAATAAAATCCAACTAGTTTGCTTCCATTGACACAACCAACTATCACGTTCGTCAACCATGCATCTGTAATTTTTTCATCTAAAAAAATTAATTTAATTACTGATCCATGGCTTTTTGGTAGTGCTTTTAACGATAGCTGGGATTTAATTTCTGAATCAAAAATGCAAGTAGAAGATTTCAAAGATGTTTCTCATATATGGTTTTCACATGAGCACCCAGATCACTTTTACCCTCGTGTTTTATCTTCAATTCCTGAAGAAATTCGTAAGAAAATTACTGTTCTTTTTCAAGACACTTTAGATCATAGAGTTGCTAAAAAATGCAGAGAGCTAGGATTTTCAGTAATTGAGATGAAACATAATAAATTCTATAAACTTGATAATGACTTCCAAGTCAAATGCAGGCCTTATCTTCTTTATGATTCCTTATTGTATTTGGAAATAGGAGATAAAAAAATTCTAAATCTCAATGATTGTGGAGTGGATAGTATCAGGCAAGCAGAGTATATTCATAAAATTACTGGCAATGTTGATTTGCTTTTGACTCAATTTGGATATGCTGCTCATATTGGTGATCCTGAAGATGTAGAATTAAGAAAACAAACTTCAAAAGAGAAATTATCAAGAATTCAAATTCAATCAAAAATATTTAATGCAAAATATGTTATTCCTTTTGCAAGTTTTGTCTGGTTTTCACACGAAGATAATTTTTACATGAATGATGAGGTAAATAAAATCCGAAATGTTGAAGAATTTATTAGAAAAGAAACAAAATCCACCCCAATAATTCTTTATCCTGGCGATCAATGGATTTTAGGTGAAGATCATGGTAACAATAAGGCTATTGAACTTTATGAAAATGATTTTGCAAAAGAGCATGAACCGCATAGAAATTCTCCTAAAATTTCTTTAGAAGAACTTCAAACAGCTTCAAATAATTACATCGAAAATATACGTAGTAGAAATAATTGGACACTGATAAAATTAGCTCATTCTATATCATTTTTAAAAACTGCAAAAATATTTCTTAAAGATTTAGAACTTTCAGTAACATTTGATCTTGTTCATGGAATCAACAAATCAAATTTTTCAAAAAAAGATGCAGATATAATTATGGATTCTGATAGTCTTGCATTTGCATTCAAATTTGATTATGGAGCAGATACATTACTAGCTAATGCAAGGTTTCGTAAATCTGGAGGCAGGACGATGATCTTTTTCAGACAATTTATGATTGGAACTCTAAATAATAATGGCAGAACATTCCCACTTGGAATTATTGGATTTTTGTTGCGAGAAAGAAGTATGTGGAAATCTCTTTTTGTAGAAGCTATATTGGGCAAATATGATTTTGAATAATTAAAAATTTCATTTAAAACCTAAGCGAGAAAATACGCTTAATTTTTCAAATATTTTATTTAATAAATTATTATTTTCTTTCTCTATTACCCATTTTGGAACTTCAATTTTGTTTACAAATTTTTTAATTATTTCATCATCGTTAACTATTCTGTTTTTTTGAATTAAATTATGATTTCTTGAAATCGTGTTAAGATTTTTTAAAATATCTAAATTTGCTTTAATTTTTGCTGACACAAATCCTTTTTTCAAGTAAAACAATGTTACCGCAATCTCAACTAATATGAGAGAAGGAAGCATTTTGAAAATTGTCTTTCTGCTAAAATTTTTTTTTAAACAATATAATCTGTTACGCTCCATTAAAAAAAACTTGAACGAATTCCATTTGAAACTGTAACCTTCAAGTGGGTGATAAATTATAGATTTATGAACATAGAAAGATTTTATTCCTTTTAATCTACCTCTCCAACATAAATCTAAATCATCATGATAAGCAAACAAAAATGAATCAAAATTTCCAATTTTTCTAAAAATATCTGCTGATGAAAATAGACAAGTTCCAGAAGCATATCCTACTTCTTCATCTTTTTCAAATTGCCCAACATCTTTTTCCCCTTTTCCTCTTGAAAATCCAAATCCAAATAATTGGATCATGTTTCCAGTACTGATAATGGTATTATGATCTGTGGTGGCTAAAATCTTTGGCTGATATAATCCATCACCATATTTTCTAAAAGCAATTAATAATTGATTCAACCAATCTGATTCAACAATTACATCTGGATTTAAAATTACCACAAACTCTCCATTTGCATGCTCAATTCCTATGTTATTTCCTCCACAATATCCTAAATTTTTTTCATTTTCAATCAAAACTATGTTTGCAAATTTTTCTTTACAAATCTTGTGACTATTGTCATTTGAAACATTATCTACAACAATTACTTCTAAATTATTATAATTTGAATTGAAAATTGATTCTACACATTCTAAAAGTAAATTTCCTGCGTTATAGTTTAAAATAATTATGCTGATTAATGATTCTTTTTCTTTCATTTCTTCTAAATCCTTAATTTATTTATATTAACAATTACTATTCAAGTAACTTCAAATTTTGATATTGGTTCCTTCACCTAACAGCAGTATTTTTTCTTCATTTTCTGCTTGAAAAATTTTTGAATTTGCAGAAATAATGCTATTTTTGATTTTTATATCAGTCATTATTTCACAATTTTCCATAATGATTGAGTCTGCAATATGAGATTTTGCTATTTTCGTATTGTTTCCTATGCTTGCATTAGGTCCAATCGATGCATTTTCTTCTAAAATACAATTATTCCCAATTATTACCGGACCGATAATCTGACAATTTTTCTTTATTATTGTTCCAGAACCAATAATCACATTTCCATTAATTGATACATTTTCTTCTTTTTTACCTTTATTGGAAGACTTCATATTTTTCAAAATTTCTTTATTGGCATTAATTATGTCTTCAGGAGTTCCTGTATCTTTCCAATAATCTGTTATGATATCATAAGTTATTTTATTTCCTTCTTCTAAAAGCATTTGAAGCGCATCAGTAATTTCTAATTCATTTCTCCATGATGGTTTTACTCTTTTTATGATTTCAAAAATTTTAGGAGTCAAAAAATAGATTCCAGTTACTGCAAGATTAGTAGGTGGTTCTTTTGGTTTTTCCATAATTTTTAAAATCTGCCCATCTTTTACATCCGCTATACCAAATCTAGAAGGATTATCAACTTCACATAACAAAATAGATGCATCTGCATCAGAATATTCAAATTTCTTTCCTATCTGTTCAATATTTTTTTGAATTATATTGTCTCCTAAAAAAACAAGAAATTTTTTATTATCTACAAAATCCTCACAAAGTTGTATTGCATGAGCAATGCCTTTTGGATAGTCTTGAGAAATATAGGTAAATTTTACACCAAAATCTTCTCCAGTTCCGTAGTATTCCTTCACTTTATCTGCACCAATACCTCCAATAATTATGGCAATTTCGTCAATTCCAACATTCTTTATTGATTCTACGCAATACTGAGACATTGGTTTGTTAGCAATTGGAAGGAGTTGTTTTGGACCTGTGTGCGTTAATGGTCTGAGTCTAGTCCCATGACCGCCGTGTAGAATTATTCCTTTCATATGTGGATCAATTTTATTATTATTAATAAATAGAGTCTATTTCCATGGTGTCTCTGTTAGGATATTCCTATCAATATCATTCCACCATAATTTATTTTTTTGATACCATTCTATAGTTTTTTTGATTCCTTCTTCAAAGCTAGTTTTGGGTTTCCAACCTAAACTACGAATCTTTGACGAATCTAAGCTATATCTAAAATCGTGACCAGGTCTGTCGTCTACAAAATTAATCAAATCCAATGGTTTGCCTAAAAATGATAAAATTTTTTCAATAATTGTTATGTTGTCTATTTCGTTTGATGCTGAAATATTGTACGATTCTCCTTCTGTTCCTTTATGAATAATCATCTCTATAGCTGAACAATGATCATCTACAAAAATCCAGTCCCTGATATTTTTACCTGTTCCGTATACGGGAATTGATTTGTCCAACTCTGCTCTTATGATAGTTTTAGGAATTAGCTTTTCTGGAAATTGCCTGGGACCATAGTTGTTAGTGCATCTTGTAATTATAACCTCACAATCATATGTTTTGAAATATGAATTAATTAAAAGCTCAGCAGAGGCTTTTGATGAAGCATATGGACTTGAAGGATTTAGTTTGTAATCCTCACTAGCACTTTCTGATTCTAAACTTCCAAATACTTCATCTGTTGAAATATGTACTAACTTTTTTTTATATTTTTTTATATTTTCTAAAATTGTAAAAACCCCTAAAATATTTGAATCAATGAATGGCTTTGCATTTGAAATGCTTCTGTCTACGTGTGATTCTGCGGCAAAATTAATTACAATATCTACTTTTGAAACAAGTTTTTCTACGATTGAGTTGTCTGTAATGTTACCCTTAACAAATTCATAATTATTTAGATTTTTTACTTGTAAAACATTTTGATGATTTGATCCATACAATTCATCATCAAGATTAGTAATTTGGTAATCTGGAAATTTTTCAAGTAATTTTAGAATGAAATTACTTCCGATAAAGCCAAGACCGCCTGTGATTAATAATTTCATATTCTTTGTAAATCACTTACGTGTAAAATCTTTTTGCTAAAATTATTTTTTTGTTATTTGCTAAAAATTGAGACAATATCTCCCTTCAAATGCACCAAATCCTCATTTTGAGAAATAATTTTTAGATTGTTGTCTTCTAAGATCTTACTGAACTGGTTTTTGCCCATAAATGATCTCCATCCTTCCTTTTTATCTATATAATCTGAAATCATGCCTGAATGATGAATTATAGCTATCCCTCCTGGTTTTAGAACTCTTTGGAATTCTTTGATATATTTTTTAATATCTGATGGATTGATATGAACAAAAACATCATATGACCAGATTTGATCAATAGAATTTTCTGGAAGAAAATCTAAATTGTTTTCAATTAAATGATATTCAATTTTATTGTCATCTTTAAAGCGTTCTTGACAAACATCAAGACATTTTTTAGTAATGTCTGCTAAAATTACTCTTTTTCCAATCTTTCGCAAGTGTTCTGTCCATCTTCCTGCACCTGGACCAATTTCTAGAATTGTTTTATTTGCTGTAAAATTCTTTATCATCAAATCATTGATTAATTGTTTTTTCCATTGATTCGGATCAATTCCTTTGTATTTTTGTACCTCACTTGTCCATTCCTCACCTTCTTCAGACCAATCATAGTTATTCCATAATCGTTTATTTTCTTCAACAGTATGCGATGGCAAATCTATAAATGATTTTTCGTCTTTTGCATCTAGTTGTTTTTTATTTATCCAAAGAGCGTATTTATCAGAAATTTTTTCTTTTACCTGGCTATTAAAAATATAGGAAACAGTCCAAAGAAAACCTTTCTCTTTGATTAAGTTATTTACACGTTCTCTTTTGCTTTCTACCATTAATGAAACACATCAATATTTTATAATTTTTTTAATTTGCCCCAATTTCGTTTGAGATTACACAGTTCATTGTTTTTTCTAATTCTTTTTTAGATTTACATACTTCACAATACTTTTCCCATTTTTCATTATGTCTCCATTGTGGCAAACCTGTTTCATCAAATTTTTGATGTGCCATCTGAAGCATTCTTCTTGTATCATGTTTATACATGAATTCTTTCAAAGCAAATAATTCTGCAATTGTGAAATATTGACTAACTGTTGCTGTATATTTTGTTGCATCTCCACATTCTGTCATAAATTTATCTAATGCATCTAATTTCCATTTTTTAAGAACGTCATCGCTTATTTTAAGTCCTTTGTCAGAAATCATTTTTAATTTAGAATCATATTGCTGTAGCAGATAGTCTTGATTATCGTAGAAGATTGGACTTCCAACATAAGGTGTACAAATGAAAGGATCAATTTCAGCATTATTTTGTATCCAAAAATCTACTGTTTCCATCAAATCATCAATATTTTCATGAGCATTACCTATCATGAATGTGGTAATTGGCGTCATTTTTGCTCTTTTGATTGTGTCAACAGTAATTTGCAGGTGTTTTCGTAATTGCCCTTTTTGAATATCTTGATTGAGAACTTTATCTGACGCTGATTCAAATCCAAAAGAAATGTATTCGCATCCAGCATCTTTCATAGTTTGTACTATTTCTGGTTTAACTGCCACACTTGGTGCATCACCTAATGTGCCCCATTTTACATCTTTGTCTAATCCTTCAGAAACATACAAATCACAAAATTCTTTGGTCCATTTCAAGTTACTCGTCATATTTTCATCTAGGATTGAAACAAAATCAACGTTAAATTTTTCAACTAATAATTTTACATTATTTACAGCATATTCTGGAGTTGGCCATCTAGCAGGCAATTGAAATGTATCATTTTCCTTATCTGAAATTCTAACTAATTTTTCACCTTCTTTTCTATCTCCTTCACCATAAATATTTTGAAGATCGATTCTTGACATTCCATTATGTGAACAAAAAGTACAACCTCTGGGACAACCTCTTTCCCAAACAGTTGAAGCACGTCTTTTTGAATTAAATGATGCTGCAGAAAGCGAAAATGATGAATATTTAAAATAAATTTCTGTCTCCATTAAATCATATGCGGGATAAGGAACTGTGTTAAGATCAGATATTAATGCACGAGGACCTGTAAATTTGATCTCATTATTGTTATCTCTGTAACATAAACCATTAATTTTTTCAAAATCATTTGATCCTGTTTCAAGTTCATCATATAATTCTGAAAACGTTTCTTCACCTTCCCCAATAACTATTAAATTCAATTCTGGAATTAATTGCAAAATCTCTGTAGGATTGTAAGTGCTCCATCCTCCTCCTCCAACATATAGAGAATTTGGAGAACATTTTCTTATTATTTTTGATAGTTGTTTTATTCTTGCGTATGTAGTAGTTAACCCTCCTATACCTATCATGTCCCATTTTTCAGATGAAATTTCTTCTACAATTTTTTTTACAGGTACTGCTCTTCCATCATAATTATCCCTTAATGCATTTAGATCTAAAATCCCAACTTGTCCACCTTTTTGTTCAACAATTGCTGCTAAGATTCCTGCCCAAAAAGGAAAATGATTTGGGGCACTATCTAATCGTATTTCTGGAACAACAAATAAAACCTTCATGAAGGTTTTTCTCCAAAAGCATATTTAAATTAGTATCAATTCTAGTCGTCACAAATCATCAATTCGAATATTTTTTCAAAAATTCTTTAAATTTCATACCATGAATTCTATCTCCAAAAATAGAACCTCCTTCTGTAGCATTTATTGTTGTTAGCCATTTTGGAGAACGTGAAATAAATTCCTTAAATGCTGTACTATAAAATTGAAACAAAGGATCCAAAATACAGTAGCAACCAAAATCTGGATTGTAAATTTTTTTAAATAATTTTTTGAAAGTAGGACTATCTCTGTCAACTCCTTTAGAGCTATCATAATAATTTCCATGAGAGATAATCTTCTCCCAAGAATCATCCTCTTCCCAACCATGATTTAATCCAATTAATGCAACAGTAGAACATTTGAGAATTTTCCAACCTACAAACCATGACGAAGTTCCAACATTTCCCCCTGTTTGTATTGCTGGTAATCCATTTGAATGATTTTTTGCTCTTACCATTAATGCTGAAATATGATTAAATGATTTTTTACCTTCATTATAGTCAAATAACGAATGCATCCAATGAATTTTAATTCTTGATTTTCTTGCTCTGTCTACAACAGAAGGATCTGTCAAAACTGAAAAAACCCCTTTTATTTGATCTCCGTATTTATCTATAATAGGATCATCGTAATGTTTTCGTATTCCAGAATATGGTTCAATTGATGTTACAAAAAATTTAGGAAATTTTGTTGGCGTGACTCCTGCGTTTAATGCATCAACAAGTTTTCCATCACAACAAATTATATTTCCTTTATAATTGCTTTCAGCCAATACTTTCAAATGTTCATGTTTGTCAATAGATGGTCCACGACCTATTACAATTGCGGATGATTTTTGATCATATTCTGAATTAATATGACAAATTTCTTTTGCTGATGTTTCATTCCAAATATTAGGAAGATTTAGAGCAAAATTTTGTACCCACTGATCAAACGATTTATAGTGAGTTTCTTTCATTGTATTTTCTATAGATTCTTTTAGATTCATTTTAGCTCAGAATTAAATTTTAAATCTATAATTCATCGATACCTAATTCTTCATCTTTTTTTGCTGATCTATAGATCATAAACGAACCCTTGGCACCAGATTTTGAAATGTACTCTTCAAATTCTTCTTGAGTAAGATCCTTTTCTACATCTTTAGTACTGGAACTAGAGTTTGTAGAATTATTGACATTGTCTTTTTTAAAATTGGTTTTCAATTAATACATTGTAAAAAAATAATTATTTAAACCTAGAGAAATAATTACTTGTCATTTTTTCAACAAGATTTAATACCAAAAATTTTTAATTTTATGTATGCAAGATCAAGTTAAAAAATTTAAGTTGGAGGTTCATAAAACAAAAGACATTCATGATCAACATGAAAATGGTTCATTAACAGTTGTATGGAGAGATTGGGATGAAATTATTGAACATCCAATTAAAATGATTTATGTGAGTTCTGTAAATCCAGGTGAAATTAAAGGTCCGCATTTACACAAAAAACGAAATAGCTATTTTACATGTATTCATGGAAAAGTTGTGTTCATAATTCAAGATAAGACTGGATCATATGTTGAAATAGAATCCAGTTCTGAAAAACCCATGATGGTGTTAGTTCCTAAAGGAATGGCTTCTGCACATGTAAATCTCTCTGATGATGTATCTAGAGTACTTACATTGGCAGATGTAGCATGGAGGCCAAATGATAATGAAATGGAAAACATTCAATTTTTAAATTATGATTGGCAAAAAATTGTCAAAATACATTAAAACCAACAAACATTGAAAAACATGGAAAATTCCTTATTACTTTTAGACAAATCCTCAGATATCCATTCAATCCTTTCTAATCCTGAAAATACTAAAAACAAAAAAATTATTTGTTTTGATATTGAATCTACCACAATTTTATCTGAACTTGGTATAAATCATGAATTAATGGAAAATTATGTTTCTTTAGAAGACGAAAAAAAAATTGAAGATTTAGCATTAGAAAAAGCATTATCATGGTATAAAAATGATAAATTTGAAGAATTACTAATTTTTAACAATATCAATTTAGGTTGGTTATTAGAAATAGAATTTCATCAATATTTACTTCAAGTAATGAAGCATGTGATAGGGATATTACGTATAATTGAAAAAGAAAAACCTTTGAAAATTTTTTCTTCATTTTTTCTAAACTCAATTCTTAAATCTGTTGATCATGAAAATAAAATTATTTTAAAAACATTTCCAAAAATTACTTCTTCAGAATTTTATTTTGATAATGTAGAAATTCCAATTAATTTAGGAATTAAAAAAATTAATATTCATACTTCTAGAAATTTTGCATTAAAAATTAAAAAGTTTTTAGAACAATCAACAAATTTATTTTTTAATTTAAAATATCATGACAATAATTCTAAAAATAGCAAAATATTGTTATTGGAGTTTAATCCTATTCAATACAATGAATTAATGCATGAAATATATTCATTAAATGATGAAATAATTTTACTGAATGAACGCAGACCGGCAGTTTGGAATTTAAAAAGTTTAACTATAGTTAAAAATACCAAATCTAAAATTTTGAGATTATCAACAACTTCAGATAATGTTTTACATCAAATTGACAATGAAAGAAATGATTTATTAAAAAAATTAAGAAATTATTTTCCCAAGATAATGATTTTACAAGCATTTTTACAATTGAAAATAATTCATTTTGGTTTGCAATTAAAGAAGATTTTACCTCTATTTGCAATCATAGATTTTTAGAGGCTGTATCCAGAATTTTAAATTCAGAGGATTTTTTCAAAAACAATAACATCCATTGTGTATTAACTATGTATAATGCTGGTGCTGAAGAAAGAGCAATTTTATCAGTTGCACAGAAATCTAAAATTCCATCAATATTAATGCAGCATGGAATTTATGCTCAAAACCAATATTTTCAAAAATTCATTCCTGTTCTTGGATATTTACCTAACTTAGATCAAAAAGAAGCAATATGGGGGAATGAAACTAAGGATCATTTCATTAAACTAGGTATTGATGTCAATGATCTAATTTTGACTGGTAGTCCACGTCATGATTTCTTTTTTAATTCCACATCTTCTAATAGATTAAACAATGCTATTTTATTGGCAACTAATGTAATACTGGGTCAAAATTACAAAGGTATTGATTCTAGAGTTTATAATGATTATAAAATTAAACTAAAAAAATTAATTGAAATTATTAATGACATTTCAGATAAAAAATTAATAATCAAATTGCATCCTGGTAGACCTCCTATTGATGTAATCCCAAAAATTTTGGAAGAAATTAAATTTCCATTAAATGTTTCTAAAACAGGTAACATTTTTGATTATATTGTTAATTCAGACGTAGTTATTTCTACAGAGTTTTCGACAGTTTTACTAGATGCTATGATTCTTCAAAAACCTACTATTACACTGCTTTTTGATCATAATAATTTTCATGATGAACCGATAATTCAGGAAAATGCTACTGCATATGTAACAAATTTAGAAGAGTTTTCTGTAGTTCTCAATAAAATCATTGTTGACAAAAAGTTTAGGAAAAATATTATTAATAATGGAACTAAATTTATAAATAAATACATGATTAACCAAGGGAATTCATCAGAATTTCTTGCAAAATATATTCATGATCTTTAAATGATTTTTTTTTAAAATCAAAAAACTTCACAAATTTTTTACTCTATATGTGTAAATAGAAGAATATTTCATTGCTAAGAATGTCAAAAATAGTAATAATTATTCAAGCTCGGTTAGGTTCTACCAGATTTCCAAAAAAAGTCATCAAATTAATTCAAAAAAGCCAATTATTTGGCACGTGATAAATCGTTTAAAGACAATCCCAAAAATTGATAATATTATATTAGCTACTACTACAAAAAATGAGGATTCTGTTTTAATAAAAATTGCAAAACAAAACAATATAGATTATTTCCAAGGTAAAACCAATGATGTTTTAAATAGATATTATGAATGTGCTAAAGAATTTGATGCAGATATAATTATTAGAATAACAGCTGATTGTCCGTTATTAGATCCAAAATTAATTCAAAAAATGTTAAATTTTTATTTAAACAATAATTATGATTATTTATCAAATACATTAAAACCAACTTTTCCTGATGGGTTGGATGTAGAAATTTTTTCATTTAAAACATTAACACAAGCTCATAAACTATCCAAATTAAAATCTGAACTTGAACATGTAACTCCATATATAAAAAATAATCCTAAAAAATTTCAATTATTTAATTATGAAAATAAAAAAGATTTATCTGGCATTAGATTGACTGTTGATGAAATTAATGATCTTACTTTGATACGTCATATATTTAAAAAATTGAAACCTAAAACCATTTTTTCGTTAGATGAAATTTTAAACGTTATATCCAGTGAACCAAAACTCTTACAGATAAATCAACATATTCAAAGAGATTCTGGTTACATAAAATCATTAAAAAATGATAGAAAAATTTGTTAAAATTGTTTTATTATGTTCATTTTCTTTGAAATTATTCTACCTTGAAGATATTCTTTTACAATTTTATCATTAAACAAATCATAAATCAATTGTAAATGTTCAGGTCTAAAGTCACTTTCTAAAAAATTCTTTCCAGATCCTTTTTGATCAAATCTTTTCCAAAAACCTTTTTCTTGTTTTATTTCAAGTAATTTACACATATCTTGAGTTGAAGCGATAACTGTTTTACATGCTACATCGTGAATACCATCTTGTTCCTGTAATGTAGGAAGAGATTGATGAATAATTTCTCCTGCATCTGGTTCAGAAATAATATGATGAAATGTACTTCCAGCTAGATTTGGTTCTAAAAAATAAAAAGGCCAGAATAATCCTGCAGCACCTCTATATCTAGGTGATAATCCTAAATGTAAATTTATAGAATCTTTTGGTAATTGACTATAGAGAGGATCTTTAATTAAATCAGAGCCAAAAATTAATACCACGTTTGGGTTTTTCATTTTAATAAATTCGATACTCTTTGTAGTATTCAGTTGTTCTGGTAAAACTTCTAAAATATCATGATTAGGATATTCTTGTTTTCCAAAATATTGTCTTTCTTTTTCATCTCTTGTTTTAAAATGAAAAATAAAATTCTCTCTATTTTTTTTGGAAATATTTTTTGGTGGTTCTGGATTGATATTTTCTCTCTTTTGAATAATAGATCCTTTTATATCAAATTTTTTTGCTATTTCGTTTAGATAGTATAAATGACGACGGTGATTCCCACTAATACATAAAATTTCTAATTTGTCACTCATTGACTTTAATCAATCCATGCTCCAATAGAGTATTAGTAGCTTCATTTAGTAATTCTATTTCTAATCCAGATTTTTTTGAAATTTCTTCAATTGTGGTAAGATTATCTCCATAAAACATTATCCAACTTATTGCATCAATAAATTTCCCAGAATATTTTTGATTATCGTTATTAGTATTAGTGTAATTTCTGGTTCTATGAATTTTTGTAAAGTTAATTGCCTTTTGAGCAATTTGCCCTCCTGTAGAAGGATACAAATTTCTTTTACTTAACATTGGTTCACAAAATGGATTTAAAGAAGTCAATGTTTTATTTTTGGCTTTTTTAATTTTAAAATTATCTTTCTTTTCAATAATTTCAATTTTCTCTAATTTTGAAATGATTTTTAGATAAATTCTCAATGTATCTACTATACTTTTTGATTTTATGAAATCTAGATTATCCAGAGATGTGTGATAATAATCAAATTCATAGTATTTGTCTTTACAAATTGTTCCTATTGGAATTCTAAAATATGGTGCAGAAAAATGTGATTCATCACTTCCATTGATATCAAATGGATATCTTATGTAATCTACATTTGATTCTTTAAATGACTCATCTACAATTTTATCTATGAAACTATTTCCTAAAAATGTCTCTTTATAACTAAATTTACTTGGTCCTCCTACACAGGTTAATACAAATCCTCCATCCACCCCACTCATCATTTCTTCATTTTTTGCAAGATATGCTATTGCACCAATTGTTTCTGGAACTAATGCAAATCTGTATGAATGTTTTAATTTTAAAGATTTAAGAATTTTTAATAATATTATCCATAGGATCATTCCTGACATATTATCATTTGCAAGTGACGGATGACAGCAATATGATGAAAAAATAAATTCTTTTCCTGAATTTCCTATTATATTATATTCACCATATGTTAGAGAACCTAATTCAAGTGAAGAATTTATTACTGTATGATATTTTTTTTGTTTGTCTAATTTACAAAAATCATTAAATGATAAACAAAATCCCCAATCTCGTTTATAATATGTAGTTCTATATGGTATTGCATCTGGCAAATTTTGAAGAGTGTGTAAATGTTTCTTCAATTCTTCATATGGCACCCATTTGTCAATTGGAATGCTGTAATTCATTACATGTAAATTATTTTTTTGAAAATCAATTATTTTCTTTCCTTCTTCGTCTTCTAGATATGCATCTGTTATATTCCACTCATCTGGAATTACCCAATCATAGCATTGAGTTTTAGATGGTATTTCTTTTACGTTAAATTCTGTTACTTGATTTAAAAGTTTTAATGATTTTCTTACTCCATTACCTGTAATACTTCTACAAATTGGAAATAATTCTTTAAATAATTTTTCAATGTTTTCTGTTATTTCTACTTCATCTATTGAAAATTCATTAATTGTTTCCATTTTTTCACATTTAATTCAAACATCTTTTAAAGATATGGCTACATATTCATCAAGATCTCTTTTCGCCTTTTTGTTTAAAATTTCACCAAATTCTGAAGCTGGAAGTCCTATGAATGGTCTTAATGTCATAATGTTGTCTCTAGTAAATTTTTCATTTTTTCTAATTTTTTTAATTGTAAATACTGATCTTCTTTGTATGATTCTTGTTTCTTTTTCACTTTTTTCCACTTTTTTTATTCCGTCTCCTTTTGCACTTTCAATTAATCTGATCTCTTTTACCATTTTTGCAAATTCCTTTGGATTCATAGAATGAGGATGATCAGGCCCATTTATTTTTACATTGTCTGTAAAATGTTTTTCAATTACACATGCACCTAATGCAACACTTGCCAGAATTATCAATGAACCTGGAGAATGATCAGAGTATCCAACATTGAGTTTAAATTCATCTTTAAAGGTGTTTAAAACTTCTAAATTTGCTTCCTCTATTGGAGAAGGATATTGTGTAATTGATTGCATTAAAATTATTTTATTATTGCCTGATGATTTAATTATCTTAACAGCTTCTTTTACTTCTTTCATCGTGCTTGCTCCAGTAGCAAGAAAAATCGGTTTCTTTGTTTTAGCAACCACTTTCAAAAATTCTGTATCTGTTATGTCTCCAGAACCTATCTTTATTGCTGGAATGTTGATTTTTTTTAATAATTTCACTGCATCATAATTATAAGGTGTTGATAGAAAATCAATTCCAATTTTCTTTGCATATTCATTTAGTTTTTCATGCCACAATAAAGGAAATTCTGCATTTTTGTAAACCTCCCAAATTGGTTTTTTCCATTTAGACTGAAAAGTTGTTTTTTTCTCAAATCCTTTTTTTGATAAAATTTGCTCAGTAGTGAAACTTTGAAATTTTGCTGCGTCTGCTCCTGCATCTTTTGCAAGTTTAATCATTTTTTTTGCTTTTAAAAAACTTCCATCAAAATTTGAACCTATTTCTGCTATGATGTAACAAGGACGCTTTTCACCTATTTTTCTCTTCCTGATTTTAATGGCTTTGATTGTCATTATAGTTTATCTTGATCTCCTCTCTGATTTTTAATATTTGTTCTTTTAATGAAGGAAAATTCATTTTCAGTATTTTTTTTGCTTTTAAATTTGATAATGATGTGTTTTTTGGTCTTTTTGCAATCAAACTTGAATGCTCAATAGATCCTTTTTTATCAATTTTTTATTGAAACCAAAAATATCAGAAACCTCACATCCAAAATCATATTTGTTTATAATTTCATCAGAACCAAGATGAACAATACCTGAATATTCCATATTTCCAAATTTTAATATTAAATCACTCAAAAATGATATTTCTAAAGGATTAAAAATAATATCTTCAAATCCTGTGAATTCTTTATTCTCTTTTAAATTTTTTAATATCCAATTGAATAAAAATTTTCCTTGATGATGGTATCCAAATAAATTTGTTCTAATAATTATAAAATCATCTAAATTTTCTTGAAGTAATTTCTCTCCTAATAATTTTGATTTTCCATAAACATTGATGGGCTTTACATCGTCTTCTTCCTTGTATAATCCCTGAGTTCCGTCAAATACTGAATCTGTAGAAATATGAATTAATTTTGAAGAGATCTCTTTACATGTCTTTGCAATGTTTTCTACTCCAATACCGTTTACCATATTTGCAAATTTTTCATTTTTTTCTAAATAGTCAATATCCGTGTTTGCTGCACAATTAATTACTAAATCTGGTTTTTCTTTATTTAAAAAACTATTCACAAGATCAAAATTTGTTATATCTAATTTCTTAAATTCATTTGATGTATTTTGAAAATTTGTTCCAATAACTTTTTTGTTATTATTTTTTAAATTAGTAAAAATTTTAGATCCTAAAAACCCACATCCTATAATGACAGTTTTATCCACAAGCAATATCAAATTAGCGTGACTATTAGTTTTATTCTTAACCTAGAAACCCATTTATCAAAACAGATTCACAACTATTTTAGAAATTGAAAAAATTGATTTATTATATAACCGATCATGGAAGAGGACATGCTACACGTTCAGTTGCTCTTATTAGAAAATTACAACTCTATGGAATCAAGATAATAATCAGAAATTCCAATGTTGTAGATTTTCTCCAAAAATCCTTACCTGGAATTGAGATTAAAAAAGGTGTTACTGACATTGGACCTGTTTTAAATTCTGATGGAATATCTATCAATCATAACGAATCAATTGAGAAAATTTCTAATTGGATAAATAATATTAATAGTATTTCTAGCCAAGAAGTAGCATTTCTAAAATATGAAAATCCCGATCTCATCATATCTGATGTATCGCCAATGCCATTAATTGCAGCAAACTCAATAAATATTCCATCAGTTGTCATCTCAAATTTTTCTTGGTATGATGTTTTAACATTCCTTCCAGAAAATATTAGATTAAAATTTAAGGAATATTATGATTTGGCTGATTTTTGTCTTCAATTACCGTTGGGAACCGAGATGAATCATTTTAAAAAAAAATATAAAGTTAAATTGATTGCAAGAAATCTAACCGAAAATTTAGATGAGATCAGAAAACTATATGGTATTAAAAAATCATTGCCATGTGTTTTATTCGCTTTAGGTGGTTCAAAAAATAAAATTTCATTTTCATATGACGATAACATCCAAATCATATCTTTAAACACAAAGTTTGAAGATTCAATTACAACACATGACCTTTCTGATACTGTTGAAGGTCAAAATTTAGTTTCAATTGCAGATTTAGTTATTTGCAAATGTGGATATGGTTTAATTTCTGAGTGTTTAAGTAATGGAACTCCATTTTTTTATCTGGCAGATGATAGCCATCCTGAACAAATGGCCATATCTAACGAATTAATCAATAGAGGAATTAATTCCAGAATTTCCTTTGAAGACATAAAACAATTACATATTTCATCTCAATTTCTGCAAAATATTCCTAAAATTAGTCATGATTCTATTGATCTTGATGATACAATTAATTACATATTAAAACTCATAAAAAATTGATCTATTTTGAAGATATTAGTTTTAGGTGGTGGGTCTATTGGCCAACGTCACATTTCAAATCTTGTTAAAATAATTTCTAGGAATTGTATCTATCTATATGATGTAGAAAAAAATCAACTTGATTTTGTATCAAAAAAATTTAAAATTAATTCTACTGATCAATTGATTTATGATGCTTATGATTGCTTGTTTATTTGTACACCGCCATCTACTCATATATCACTAGCAATTAATGCTCTAAAGTGCGGATGTCATGTATTTATTGAAAAACCTCTATCCTCAAATTCAAAAGGAATATCGTTATTACAAAAATTAGCTAAAAAAAAGAATCTTTTAGTTTTTGTTGGTTATACTTTTCGATTTAATTCTGGTTTAAATAATATAAAAAAAATTCTTCAAAAAAAACAATTGGGGAAGCCACTTTCTGTGTCTGCTTATTTTGGTCAATATCTTCCTGATTGGAGACCAAAACAAAATTATAAAAAAAATTATTCCGCAATAAAGCGATTAGGTGGTGGAATTATTCATGACAGCTCTCATGAAATCGATTACCTGATTTGGTTATTTGGAAATCCAAAAGAGATTCAATCCAATTACGTGACGACTGATATTATAAAAACTGATGTTGAAGGTATTGCAGAAATTATTTTGAAATTTAAGAATAATCTTCTTGGTACAATTCATCTTGATTTTATTCGCCGAGAATACAGACGCTCTGTTGAAATATTATGTGAAAATGGAATACTTTTTTGGTCATTAAAAGAAAATAAAATCAAAATATTTAATTCAAAAAATAACAAATGGCTCATTTATTCAACCAAAGAGAATACAAATGACATGTATGTGCAAGAAATAAAACATGTTTTACATTGTATTAAACAAAAAAAGCCTTCAAATGTTATAGGTTTAGATAATGGAATAAATTCACACAAATTTTCTAATTTAATTATTAAAAGTGGTAAAACTGGTAAACGTCTTAGTGTTTAATTTTCTAATAGACCTGAATTTAAGATAATCTTTTTTAATTCTTCTTTAGATATTTTTTCGGCAGTATTAGAATCATATTCTGATGATGCTTTCACTCTCGAAATGTCCTTATAATTATTTTCAATCTCTTTTGTTTTCTTATTTTCATTCAATATTACGTATTTGTTATTGAATTTCCATGTATAACGCATTTCATCATGATTAATCAATATCTCATGCATTTTTTCACCCTCTCTGATTCCAATTACTTCTTCACCTGGATCGTTTAATAATTCAGTTAATGCATTTTTGATATCTTTGATTGTATATGCACGTAAATTAGGAATGAAAACTTCGGAACCTTTTACCTCTTTACACGATTCTAAAATAAAATCAAGTGCATCAGTCATTGTAATGCTGAATCTTGTCATTTCAGGATCAGTGATAGTTATCTTCTGATTATTTTTTATTTGATTGATAAATAGTGGAACTACAGATCCACTACTTCCTAATACATTACCATACCTTAATGCAACAAATTTTGTTTTATGTTTTGCAGGGTTAATGTAATTATTTGCAGTAACAAAGAGTTTCTCCATCAAAAGTTTTGTTGCGCCATAGGTATTCAAAGGAGACACTGCTTTATCTGTACCAATAGCTATTGCTAGTTCAACATTTTCATGTAACGAGGCATCTATGATATTCTGACTCCCAATCACATTTGTTTTTACAGCTTCAAATGGATTGTATGCAACCACTGGAACATGCTTTAAGGCAGCAGCATGAAAAACAATATCTATATCTTCAAATGCTCTGTTTAACCTAGAAAGATCTCTAATATCTCCTATGAGAAATCTTAAACGATCTTCATCCTTAAATTCAGAACGCATTTTTACTTGTTTATCTTCATTACGACTAAAAATTCTAATTGTGTCAACATTGTATTCTAAAAGACGCTTTGTTAGTGCATTACCTAAAGAACCGGTCCCCCCTGTGATAAGAATTTTTTTCCCTTCAAACATATCTTTTTCCTTAAGCGCTCATAAAATAATCTTACTCATAAACTACAATATTATCATTTCACCGGTGAATTAAATACACATTAACTTGTGAGTCAAATATGAAAATTTTAGTACCGTCTCCTGTTACTCCTGATAAAAATAGTGTTAGAATAGTATATGTTTCTGAGATCATGAAACAAGTTAAAAAGAAAATAGATTTAGATTTTTTTTGGTTCATTTACCAACCTGATAGAATTAATTCCTCCACACATCAAGATTTTAAGATTTTGGACATCCATGATTTTAATAATGCATTAGATTGTTTGATGGATATTAAACCTGATTGTGTTATGATTGGCCCTAATTTTGAGCCAATCCAATATGCTTTCAGTATTAGTTGTAAAAAATTAAAAATTCCATTAATAGTATTTTATTATTTTGGATACGAATTTGAAAAATTTCAATCTATTAGAGGTCCAAAAAAAATTATTTCTACTTTAAGAAATATTTTTTCTAATTCAATCCCAACTGATTCTGACAAACAAAAATCATTTCTAAGAAGATTAAATTTCATTTTATATAAAATAAAATTTCTTTCTAAAACTCGAAAAACAGTTGGCCAAAAAAACTAGTTTTACTAAAGATCTCATCTCAAATTTTACAGCTTCATTAGATCAGAAAGAAGTATTTAGCATACCGGATCTTCATATATTGCCTGATAATTCTTGGGTGGAACCTTTAAGAAAAATGGGAATTGCAAAAAATAAAATCTGTGTAACTGGTTCTCCTTTTTGGGATAAATTATTCTATAAAACTAAAGAATTTAGACCAAAAAAATTGATTTTGAAAAAATATCCATTTTAATAATTACTGATGCCTTAGTTGAACACGGTATATGGAATAACCGAAAATTCTCTTCATTTTTCAATGAGTTAATTGATAAACTATCTCAAAAATCCGAATTTTCTTTTTCATTTAAAATACATCCTGCATCTGAAGATATAATAAAATATGAAAATCTTATAAAAAAAATTAGGAGTTAATTCAAAAATATATCAAAGTGAAGATGTTTGGGATATTTTAGGAAATTTTGATATGGTTTTAACATTTGGTTTCTCCACAATTCATTCTCAACTTTCTGTAGTAGGCATGAAGACAATTTTGATAGATCTTGATTTCAATTTTCCTTTATTTCCTTTTGTCAAAGAAGGTATTGAATATGGAATAATTAGGAAATGTTCAAATTTATCTCAAATTAATAATATGATTTTTGATTTTTTTAAAACAGGATATTCATTTTAGATTCTTCATTTATTTCTGCTCGTGAGAATTTTTTTCTACAAATTTGATGGAAAATCTACAGAAAGAATCTCTGAAGCAATATTGAACTTAAAATCATCCTAATTTTTCTATTTTCAAGTCGTTGCAATTGCTACAAGAGTATCGTTTGCATCAATCCTTGAAAGGGCCTCAGAATAAGAATTCTTTAAACTTTCAGTCTCAATAATACTAAGTGGATTTTCATGACCTCCTGGTTTATTGTTCATCAACCAATTTAGATGATTTGCAATATTATATCGTTGAACACCTTCAATATGCACATTTTTAAATCCTGAATCGATTAAAAATAATTCTAATGAATTTCTTGTATGTAATACCAGATGTTGTGACCATAATGTAAAATTCTTAAATGAATTCCACTGTAATTGATCTAGTAGAAAATCTCTAGCATGAGGAACTTCAATTACAATTTTCCCTTCTCCATCTGGTTTTAATTTCTGAAAGATTTCTTTGAGCGTACAAACTGGATCTGGCAAATGTTCTAGACAATGAAACATAAAACACGTATCGACGGGCTCTGTTAACTCATTCAATTTTGTGATGCATTTTATTCCTTCATTATTCAGAGTATCGTTAAAATTTTTTTGTAATTCTATTCCTAAAACTGATTTAGCAGATCGTTTTGCTAGTCGTAAAAAATTCCCTTCTCCACAACCATAATCACAAATATTTTTGTTTACAACAAATTGTCTATATTTTTTATATCTTCTTTCATTATCTACTGTATCTTCTAAACTTCCACTTTGGGATCTCATTGATGGAATTACTTTATTTCGATAATCACCATTTTCATATTCTTCATCTCCTACATAATACTCATCAATAAAAACAATTTTTGTATTGTTGTCTTTATAGACAGTCAGATTATTATTATCACGAGTTTTTTTTGAATAAACTTCAACATTTTCTTCATTGATTAAATTAAGTCTTAGAAGTGTTTCACGAATTTTTGATATTTTCTTCAAATTTGGTTCACTCATTTTAGAATTTTATTGATTTGATATAATTAAAACTTAACAAAAGATAAATAGATTAGTAGAAGTTTATCAATTCATTGCCACGAACATTAGAGAATTCAAACAGTCTCAAGAATCGGGCAAAAAAAGTAGTTCCTCATATGACTGGGACTTTTAGCAGAGCTGCCCCATCATTCGTTGAAGGAGTTTTTCCAGTATATGCTCAATCTGCAAATGGTTCTCATTTTATTGATGTGGATGGAAATGAATACATTGATTATTTGATGGCCTTGGGTCCAATAACATTAGGATATAACTATGAATCAGTAAATCATGCAATAATTTCACAATTAAAAGAAGGAATTCTATTTTCACTTCCTCATCCTAAAGAAGTTGAACTTTCTGAAAAAATGTGTGAAGTAATACCTCATGCTGATATGGTAAAATTTGAGAAATCAGGATCTAACGTTGTTACTGGTGCAGTTCGAGCTGCAAGAGCTTTTACCACTAAAGATAAAATTGCATATTGTGGTTCTGGAGGAGTCTGGCATGATTGGCAAGCTGCAATGGTTAGTAGAGATAATGGGGTTCCAAAATTTAATTCGGAATTGATAAAATTATTTGATTATAATGATGCTGATGGTTTAGAACAAATTTTTGAAGATAACAAAAATGAGATTGCAGCAATAGTTTTAGAACCCACAGTTTATGATAAACCTGAAAATAATTTTCTTAATAAAGTAAGAAAATTAGCAGATCAAAATGACTCACTTTTAATTTTAGATGAAATTGTAACTGGATTTAGATTTGATTTAGGAGGAGCACAAAAATATTTTGATATTAAAGGTGATTTAGTCTGTTTTGGTAAAGGTATGGGTAATGGCCTTCCAATTTCAGCAATTACTGGTCCATCAGAATTTATGAAATCATTTGATGAATTATGGGTATCATCTACTAATAATAGTGAAAACATTTCTCTTGCAGGAACCATGGCAGTAATTAATGAAATGCAAGAAAAGAATACGATACCTCATTGTTGGAATATGGGGAAAAAATTGTTTGATGGGTGGAATCAAATTGTTTCAAAATTTGATTTGGATGCAAAAATGTATGGATACCCAATCCGAATGCACTTACAGTGCTTTGATTCAAATAAACAAGAATCAATTGCAATGAAATCCCTAATACTTCAAGAAATGGTAAAAAGTGGTATATTCATGTCTGTTTTAGGACCAACTTTCCTTTGTTATTCTCACACTGAGAAAGATATTGATGATACCCTTCATGCTTTGGAGAATGCATGTGAATTTGTAACTAAAAATGTTAAAGAATCAAATTATGAAGAATATTTGGAAGGTACAATGCCAAAAATCTATCTGGTCTATGAAAATTAAACCTACTAAAAAACGAATTTAATTATTTTAGAAATGCTTATGTGATTTTTTCATTAAATTTTGCTTGATTTTCTAGGAATTCTTTTTGTCTATGAAAATTTATTTCAATGATTTCTTTATGGCTTTCTAAATACTCTAAAATTTCTTTTCCACTAGTCAAAATATCATTTTCCTCATATAATTTTCTAAAAAATTCTAAATCTTCTTGATAGTCTAGTGTAAATCTCACTTTTTCATTTTTTTCAAAATCTTCTAGTGTAATTATATCACTACTCAAATTTGATTTTTCAATAAATCTAGTGATTACATCTGTGTTAGTCTCCTCCAAATTGGCTTTAGAATATAATTTGTTTATTCCTTCCTTAGAAACTGCATATGTAAAAAATCCTGTAACAATATTTTTCGGATGTGTAATCAAATCTACTGATTTTTCTTTTAATTCAGAAATTGCCCTTGTTCCAATCTCATAGTTATATGATAGATCGTCTCCATCCACTAATAATGCATTATTGATTTTAAATTCATTAAAACAATCAAACCATCTTTTAATTTTATTAAGTAATGATCCACGAAAAATACTTACATTATTTCGTTTTGCAACATCTTCAAAAATATCATCTTCTTTAGCAGTTGAAGTAGCAATAATCACTGGGAACCCAGTTTTTTTTGCTCTTTTAATTACAATATCAATTGCTGTTAGATCTCCTTTAACCTTCATTATAGCTTTATTTGGTAATCTAGATGAAGAATTCCTTACTGTTACTATTGCAGCATCGTTCATTTCTCTAAAAACTCAATGGATGTGATTTATGATATTCTATATCATGATCAACCATTTTTTTTACTAATTCCTCAAAACTTGTTTTTGCACTCCAGCCAATCTTTTCTTTCGCTTTTGAAGCGTCTCCAACCAATTCTTTAATGTCAGTTGGCCTCATCATAGATTTATCAATCTCAACAAAATTATGCCAGTCTCCCAATCCTGCATATTCTGATGCAATAGTTAGAAATTCTTCAACAGAATGGGATTCTCCAGTTGCTATTACATAATCATCTGGAGTTTTTTGTTGCAACATCATCCACATGGCTTCTACATAATCACCAGCAAACCCCCAATCTCTTTTTGCACTAATATTTCCAAGATGGAGTTTTTCTTGTGTTTTTAATTTAATTTTTGCAAGTGACCAAGTTATTTTTCTTGTAACAAATTCAAGACCTCTTAATGGTGATTCGTGATTAAATAAAATTCCACAACATGCAAAAATATCATATGCTTCTCTATAATGATTTGTCATATGATGTGCAAATACTTTTGCAGCTCCATAAGGACTTCTTGGAATAAAAGGTGATTTTTCATTTTTAATTCCTTGATAATCCCCAAACATTTCGCTTGAAGAAGCTTGATAGAATTTTGCATCTGGAACATTTTCTCTAATTCCCTCCAATACTCGCAAAACTCCCAATCCTGTAATATCTGAAGTTAAAATTGGTTGTTGAAATGATGCTCCTACAAATGATTGAGCTCCCAAGTTGTATATTTCATCAGGTTCTGATTGTTTTATGGCAGTTTGAATTGAACCATAGTCTGCTAAATCTGCTTTGATCTCAGTAACTTTATCAACTATTTCAAATTCTTCTAATCTTTCAAAACATTTGTGACTAGTACGTCTAAAAGTACCAAAAAACATTGTATCCTTTTTTTAATAAAAAATCTGCCAGATAAGTTCCATCTTGACCAGTCAATCCAAAAATTAGTGCATTTTTCAATTTACCATCAATCCTGCTTCTGTTATCTTTTCTAGAAATTCCCTAAAACCTTTTCCTCCATTCTCATGACCTTTCCATACTTCAATTGCAAATCCTTTGTCTTTATGCTCATTTAAAATTGGTATTATCTTTTCAAATTCCATACTTCCTTCTCCATATTGTAATCCTTCCCCATCTATATCATCCGCATCTGAAAGATGAAAATGATCAACTTTATCTTCAATAATCTTTAGTTGATCAATTAAAGATATTTGCTTTGTATTACAATAAAGTTGTGCATGACACAAATCATAACACACTTTTAGATTTAATTCCCTACAATAGTCATTCATATCATTTGCATCAAGAAAGACATTTGAATGCCATCGTCCTCCAAAAAACCAAGCATAAGGTGGCATATTTTCCATCAAAAAATTTACTTTACTAGTGTCTAATTTTTCAACCGCGTTAATCATACCTGATTTCATTTTTTCTCTTTCTTCTTTATTTATTTCAGTAAGTGAATACCCTCCTGGATGCACAATTATTGATGGTTTGCCTTGAAAGAGTTCATTCAATTCAACAGTTTTATCTATTGCTTTTTGAATTAATTCTATAGTTTTTTCTTGAGAATGTACTTGATTTGTTTCCCCCAAGCTAACAATATCCAATAGTTTTCTTTCAAAATATTCATAACAATGAACAATTAATCTCTGTTCAAATTTTTGTTCTAATTCTAAATTTAAATCACTATCTGAAAAATGGAATTCTAAAATTTTTGGCTTAAACAATAACATATCTGCCAAATCTTGTTTTCTTACTTTCATTCCTAAAATCATAAATCATCATCTTGCAGATAATTGCCTTTTTTTATATTCCGCTTTGATTTTTTCCCCAATATTTCATAAAAAAATTGAGGCGAAAGTCCTTTTGCAGGTCCTTTAACATCAAGATTTTCTTCTGAAAAGATATTTCCCTCATTCACATCAGTTTTTGTTATTATGCTCTTTCCTAAAACTTCTTTCTGTAGGATCTCCCCTCTAGTCATTTTTTTGATAGGTTTTCCTTTTGCTTTTTCTGCTTCTCTGATATTTTTTATCAATTCTTTAAATTCATTTGGTTCTAGTGATGCGGCCTGATCCAATCCTTCCATAGTTTTATCTAATGTGATATGACGCTCTATCATTACTGCTCCTAATATGGTTGCAGTTAACGTACTTACAATTCCAGGTTCATGTCCGCTATATCCTATCGGAACTTGAAATTTTTCTTTTAGTACAGGTATCATTTCTAAATTCAATGTTTCTACTGGAGCAGGATACGTACTATTACAATGAAGTAAAATAAACTGTGCATTATTTTCTTTTAAAAACAAAACTGTTTTTTCGATCTCTTCCATATTTGACATTCCAGTAGAAACAATTAATGGCTTACCTGTTTTGATAATGTGCAACAATAAAGGGAAATTTGTCAAGTCAGCTGAAGCAATTTTGTATGCTGGAAGATCAAACTGTTCAAGAAAATTTACACTTGGAATGTCCCAAGGTGTACATAGAAATGTAATGC
>NZ_AEXL02000015.1 GCF_000242875.2 Candidatus Nitrosopumilus salarius BD31
CATTTGATCCTTTCATATCTGCAAAATTATTAGAACCTTTTACCTCTACATCTATTCCTTGTTCTGATAGCATATGGTTGATATCCATTGCCTCTCCTTGTGGAAGTCCTTCAGCAACATCTAGTAACAATATTTGATCATCTAATCTCTTTAATGCTGAGAATAAGGCAGCATCTCCGCCTACTTTTCCCGAACCAATTATTGTAATCATGAAAAAACCCGTTGATTTTGATTAATTAAATCTAATGAAATTCACTAATTATTAGGCGAATTTATAAGCATTTTTGATAATTTTGAATTATGGTACTTGTAATAGATCCTCAGATTGCTGGTATCTCTGGAGATATGCTTCTTTGTAGTTTGGTTGATTTAGGTGCTGATAAAAATAAGATTTATGATGGAATTAAAAAAGCCGAAAAATTTCTCTCAGGTTCCTCCATCAAAAAAATTGATTTTCAAAAAATTCAGAAACACGGAGTAGACTCCCTTCAACTAGTTTTAGAAATTGATGAAGATGTTAATGAAAGAAAAGGAGTAGAAATCAAAAAGGCAATAATTGATTCTATTGAGGCAATTGGGCTTTCTAAAAAAGCAAAATTATTTGCAGAATCCTGCATTAATACACTGATTTCTTCAGAGTCTAAAATTCATGGAATTTCTGAAGATTCAGTTCATTTTCATGAAGCCTCTAGCATTGATACTCTTGTAGATATTGTTGGAATTACTATTGCATTAGAGGAACTAGACTTGTTTGATCAAAAAATAGTTTGTCTTCCAATATCTGTGGGTAGTGGTTCTGTAACCTTCTCGCATGGAACAATGTCTAACCCTGCAAGCGCAATTCTTGAAATTTTCAAAAATTCAAATTTAATTGTAAAAGGAAATAATGCAAACGAGGAATTAACTACGCCAACTGGTGCATGTATTTTGGTAAATTTAGCCACGAACTCTGCTGAATATTACCCCCAAATGAAGATTGATTCAATAGGTTATGGTGCTGGTCAGAAAAATTTTGAATCTTTTTCAAATGTCTTGAAAATTGTTCTAGGCTCTGAAAATAATTTTGACATTGACACTGTAAAAATACTTGAAACAAATGTAGATGATGTTTCCGGAGAAATTCTAGGAAATTTAATTGAAAAAATAATGGAGAAAGGTGCAAGAGATGTTTCAATTTATACTGGAGTTTCTAAGAAAGGTAGACTGACTAACCTCATATCTGTAATTTGCACTGAAGAAAATATTGATAATATTTTGGATGTTTTAGTGTTAGAAACTGGGACTTTGGGGGTTAGAATTTCAGATTCAAATCGCTTTATCATTCCTAGAAAAATTCACGATGTTTCCGTAATTTTGAATGGGCAATCTTTTCAAACACATTATAAACAATTTTCGTATAAGGGAAAAACTGATTTTAAAATAGAATTTGATGACTTGAAAAAAATATCTAATATTTTGAATAAATCCATCAAAGAAACAGAATCATTATTAAGAAAAGAGATTGAAAAATTGGAGAACTCTAATGACCCATCTTGATGATCTTGTTAATTGGTTTGAGAACAAAGGTAAAGTAATGATTGCATTGTCTGGTGGTGTTGATAGTGCTCTTGTTGCATACGCTGCATTTAAAAAATTAGGTCCTTCGGCTATTGCAGTTACTGCTGATTACAAAACACTTTCAAAAGAAGAACTTGAAACTGCAAAAAAAATATGTTCTGAGATCGGAATTCGACAGATCTTTCTGGATTACAATGAATTAGAAAATGAAGAATTTACAAAAAATGATTCAAATCGATGTTTTCATTGTAGGATGGAATTAGGAGACCATTTGATAAAATTGGCTGAAAAACACAATATTGGGATTATTGTTGATGGAACAAATATTGATGATTTGGGAGATTATAGGCCTGGAATTGAAGCACTTAAACAAAATGGGATTAGAAGTCCACTTGTAGAAACCAATTTTTCAAAATCACAAATTAGAGAAGCAGCAAAATTTGTAGGTCTATCTGTTTTTGACAAACCCTCAAACTCATGTTTGGCCTCGAGAATTCCTTGGGGTCAAAGAGTTACTGCTGAAAAATTAACTCGAATTGAATTAGCAGAAAATATTGTTAAACAACTTACCAATCTAAATCATGTTAGAGTGCGTGATCTAAATGGATCGGCAAAAATTGAAGTTGATAAAGAAATGATCCCTTTGTTTGATGATGATATCCTGAAACACCTCATCGAGAAATTTGAGATGATTGGTTTTACTACTGTTCGAGTAGATCCCGAAGGATATAGACCTGGAAAAATAAACGTGATTGCAGATTGATCTACTTAGATAATGCCGCATCCACTCAAATTCATGAAGATGTTCTAGATTCAATGCTACCATATCTTAAAGAACAGTACGGAAATCCATCTTCTATTCATCGATATGGTAGATTGGCGCACAAAGCTATTGAAAAAGCACGAAAACAAATTGCATCATTAATCAATGCAGATCCTTCTGAAATTTTGCTTACCTCTGGCGGTACTGAATCTAACAATATGGTGTTGGTAGGAATATCAACAAAAAATACCCCGTGTCAAATTATCACCTCATCTATTGAGCACGATGCAATATTAGAACCGTGTAAAAAATTAACTCAAAATGGTGTGGATGTAGTTTATCTTCCAGTTGATAAATTTGGTATGGTAAATCCATTAGATTTGAAAAATCACCTATCTGAAAAAACATGTCTAGTTTCAATCATGTTTGGTAATAACGAAGTTGGTACCATCCAACCAATTCCAGAAATTGCTACAATTTGCAATGAAAGAAAAATTCCATTTCACACTGATGCTGTTCAAGCAGTTGGAAAAATCCAAATTGATGTTAAAGAACTAGGTATTGATTTGCTATCGATATCTTCTCATAAACTTAATGGACCTAAAGGAGTTGGTGCGTTATACATAAAAAATGGTATTGATATTGAACCTGTTATTTTAGGTGGTGGACAAGAGCATGGCCTTCGTTCAGGCACTGAAAATGTCGCAAATATTGTTGGATTTGGTAAAGCATGCGAAATTGCAAAAAACAATTTAGATACTAACATGTCTTATGTGAAAAAACTACGAGATACACTTATCGAGAAAGTATTGAATGAAATTCCAGAGGTCACTTTGAATGGAGACCCACAATCAAGATTACCAAACAACGCTCATTTTACATTTCTTGGTGTAAATGGTGAGGATCTAATTATCAAACTAGATGAATATGGAATTGCCGCATCTACAGGTTCTGCATGTTCTGTTCATACACAAAGAGCTTCACATGTATTACAAGCCATGGGATTTTCACATGAACAGATCACAGGTTCTCTTCGATTAACTATTGGGATTTTTAATAATGAAAATGAAATTGAACAAACAGTTAGCACTCTCAAAAAAATTGTTGAAGAACTTAGATCATTTTCACCATTCAAAGAAAAATACTCTTTTGTTACTAAAACTTAGTAATTTGGAATCTGTTTCTAGTGGTTAGAATTGTTATCGTAATTCCAATAATTAAAATCATCATGACAATAGAGCTGAATTCTGGAACTACATAGGTTCCAATAATTTCAATATCTGAATCATTCTGTTCAAAATTTATTGTAATTATTCTGGACTCTGATTGTACTACTGATTCTTGATAAGCTACTTCTATTCCGTCAATTAGAATTATGAATGTGTCGTCTTTGCCATCTTGTTTTTCAGCACCTATGAATTCTCTAGGCAATTCTAGTGTAATGGTTCCATCATCTGCAGCATCAATTTGTACTATCAATGCAAAAATATCTGAATCTACCACCATATTTTTAATCGTTCCCCCCTTAATGGTATATTTCACATCAAATGTACCGTAGCTTCCAGCATCTACTTCAAAATTGGTTGTTGTTGCCATCGATGTTGTTTTTGGAGAATAAGCAAATTCTGATTCAGCAATATTTCCTTCTCCGTATGAAACTCTGACTGTATAGTTTCCTTCTTTTTTCCATAATGGGCCTTCTGCAATAATTGTATGAGAATAACTCCCATCTTGTGCTACAGTGATCTGTGCTATATCTATTAAATTGCCCTCAGAAAATAATTGTAATGTTACAGGTGTGCTGCCTACAATTGTAGATACTTTTCCAGAGATTACGATTGTATCCCCTTCATCATAATTATTATCATCAGTTTGAACAGAAATTAATGATTCTTGTGCAAATGCGGTCCCAATTGAAATCAACAGTATTGCCATTATGCTATAGAATATTTTTAACTCCACGAACTTACAAATATGAAATTGTATATTTCTCTTACTATCAAAAAATGAAAAAATGAAAAAGTTGTGTGATTTTAGTATCTTGGCATAATGCTAAGTCTTGACTTTGCAGAGATTGCAATTATTGAGATAATTGCTACTGCTAGAATCATGGCTGCGATTGCACCAAATTCTGGAATCACATAGGTACCAATTATTTCAATTTTTTCGGCGCCTGCTAAGAACATGACTGTTACTTTATTTCCGTCAATTTCAACATCATCCCATTGTTCTCCGTCAACTAGTACCATGAAGATACCATCTTGGATTTCTTTGGATGGGGTTACTGTTAATGTTCCATCATTTTTAGCGTCGATGTTAATGACAATTGATTTGTCATTAGTATTGAGAGTTGCACTTTTTACCACTCCACCTGAAATACTGAATGGTATGCATTGACCATTTGCAGATATCTCATTAACACTACATTTACTTGGTGTTGGTGTTGCTGGACCTGTTACAACTCCACCAGTTAGTTCAACTTTGGCACTGTTACTTTTTTCAGAATTGCCATAGTTTACTTTAATGGTGTAGGTACCGTCGTATTTCCACATAGCACCTGCTGTATTTAATGAAGTCTGAAAACTACCATCTTCAGCTACAACAAGTTGATCAATTGTAACAATGGAGTTTAAAGGACTTACAACAGTCACTGTTACTGGAAATCCAGAAGTATTTGCTACTTGACCTTTTACCATAATCATGTCATTGTGACCATATTCTGTTTTATCTGTCCAAACAGATATTGGAATATCACGAAGCAACATCTCATTAGCTGTTGTTCTAGCATCTTCCATGGAACATCCTACACATGCTTGAGGAAGATCTCCTGCGGCATATGCTGATGACATAGTTAAGGTACCGACTGCAGTCAAAATGGCTAGTAGCGCGAACGACGTACGGCTGTTCATCTTGTTGCGTTTTATACCTGTCTCTATTTATGTATATTTAAAAAGAGAAAAAAGTTGTGAACTTAGTATCTTGGCATAATGCTAAGTCTTGACTTTGCAGAGATTGCAATTATTGAGATAATTGCTACTGCTAGAATCATGGCTGCAATTGCACCGAATTCTGGTACTACGACGCCGTCTTTGATATCTACTTGAGTTGAAGCAGTATATTTTGGATCGTCAAATTGTTGTACTGTTACAGTGTAAAAACCATCTTGTTTCCATAATGATCCCCCTACTGTAATTTCGGTAGCGAATTCCCCATTAAGCATTGGTGATACTTGAGCCACTTTTACCACATTTCCATTTGGTGCGATCACCTTTAATGTGATATCTTGACTCACTCTGTCTGTCATTCCAGTAACCTCAAACATTGTAGAACCATTCTCGACAATTATTTCATCAAGTATGATTCCTCTATCTGTTGCAGCATTGTTTTCATTTGGTTTGAAAATTCCCTGCAAATTAGACTGTGTTTCAGAAGTACTTCTTAAAGTCATACCATTTGTTACTTCAACAAGAACATCTAGTGTGTATAGTGACGCACTACCTTGTTTTGCTGTTATGGTATAGAATCCATTTTCAGTCCATGTTGGACCAATTTTGAATTCAGTACCAAAATTACCATTTGCATCTGGTGTGACTTGCCATGCGGCTACAAGATTATTTCCACTTGGCGATATTACAGAAAATGTAACATCTGTGAAATGTGAAACTGTCTTACCTGTAACAGTAATCATGTTACCTGATTTCTCAGTTGTTGCTGTAATGGACATGCCTGCACTTTGGGCAAAAGCATCTTGCTGAATAGAGGTCATAGAAATTAATGACAGTGCCATGAGGGCTATTGCCATTGATGTTGTAGAACGTTTAAACTCCATCTTAATTCAATCCTGCATTATTGCTATTTATGTATATTTAAAAATAGAAAAAAGAAGAAATTTAGTATCTTGGTATAATACTAAGTCTTGATTTTGCAGAAATTGCAATTATTGAGATAATTGCCACTGCTAGAATCATAGCTGCGATCGTACCAAATTCTGGGACTACAAATGTACCAATTATTTCAATCTCCTCAGCACCTGCTGGGAATGCTATGGTGAGTGTTCTGTCTGTTGATGTTGTTGTTTCATCAAAGTCTACTTCTTCTCCGTCAATTAAGACGAAAAAGTCGTCATCTTCACCATCGATTGTTGCATCCAAAATGGATCTTGGGATTGTAAGGGTCAATGAACCGTCGCTTGAAGCACTAATAGATACGATCAGTGAATTTGATTCCACATCAGGCATGATACTTAGTAGTTTTCCGCCTGTGATCTTGTATCCTATCAAATCACTTGAACCTTCAACTGAAACAGTTGTGTCGGTTACTCCACCACTCTTTGGTGGTGTTGTAGTAGATCCTCCGAATTCAAATGATGTTGTTGCTATACGATTTTGGGTTCCATATGTGACTTCAACTGTATAAGTTCCAGCTGTTCTCATTGTTCCGCCAGCAGTAATTTCAGTACTGAATTTTTTATCAGCACCTACTGTTAGTTGAGCAAGAGCGACAATTGCATTGTCATTCTTAACTATCAAACTTACTGGGGTTCCTGAATACAGCTCTCTTACTTCTCCTGTTACTAAAATTACATCACCTTCTGAATAGGATGATTTGTCTGTAGTAACAACAATTGAGTT
>NZ_AEXL02000014.1 GCF_000242875.2 Candidatus Nitrosopumilus salarius BD31
GAAGATTATCTCCCATATCAAGGAGAGTCAGAGTGGCTAGAAATTGACTCTGATGAAATTACATATTTTCTAGCTGATCACCAAGACCAATGTGACACAATCGAGATAATGATTGAATAAAAGAAAGGACTTTAAGGAATCTGTCTAAAGTCATCTTTATGATTTGGCCAGGAACAGGGGATCCATACAAAAGAAAGAAAACTTTCAAGTTCCTTGCAATAACGGCAATTATTGCAATTTCAATTGGTTTAGGAAGTACTGTGATTCAAGCTCAACTAAATCAAAATAATCCTCTCAAAGTTTGCATTAACGATAAAGAAACACCATACAAAATGAAAGTCAATTTAGAGCTAGTAATAGATGGTTTACCTACACCAATACCTGCGAACATTAACTCAGGGTTGAACGATGGTGAATGTAAAAGAACCATGTATACACTAACAGATGATGGCACAATTTACGTAGAGTGGGAAGAAGAATATCCATTTGAAATTGGGCACTTTTTGTGGATGTGGGATTTCCCTCTAAGAGATATGGATCAGAGCAAATCAGCTATCTACGTCAACGGTAAGGAATCACCTAGTTTCATCAACCAACCATTACAGGATGGCTATCATTACAAAGGAGTCTTTACTACAAAGGCATACGATGAATCCAAAGACAAAGACTACCTGCCACCTGGAAATTAATAATTATAGACTTTGAAAAAATATGATGTTTAAAAAGTCTGCATAGTTTCAACTAGAAGTATTAAAAATAATGAAAAGAAGAAAGGAAGTGATTTTACCAGTATTTACCGTTGTCTGGAATAAGACCGATACCTTCTCTTTCGAAGTGTCTGTCTAATTCATCGACCCATCTCTCACGATTGTCTTTGTAAGCCCAACCGTGTACACGTAACCAGAATGAGATAATTCCAAGAAGGAATATTGTGAACATCATGGTTCCGAAGATGTAAATCATTACATCATAGAATAATGGATCATAGTTTGGTCCTAATTGTCCTGTAATTGAAGACAGAATGCTTAGGAAAATTCCTACGATAGGAGTCATTGTATATTTTGGCTCAATTTGTGCGATATATACATTTCTTTTATTCCCACAAAGTACGAGATCAGTATCCACTAAGGGTTAAATAATAAAATAAGAAAATTGTGAGGTTTGTTTATCCTCTACCCATTGCTGCGTATTTGCCAGATCTTCCTCTAATGAAGAAAGCGCCTGCAATACCACCGAATACTGCACCTGCAATAACTGATGCACCAACTACACCACCTGCGTCAAGATATGGAGTTCCTGAACCAGAGGCTGGGTTTGCTTCAGCTGCTGCGACTCTTCTTCTTTGAATCTCAAGTGCTTCTTCTAATGTGTATGATCCGGTTTGACCTTCGCTACCAACGTTACCCATGTATTGTGCAAATGCTACTGCATATGTTCCATAGATACCAATAACGAAGACAGCAACTAGGGATGCTGCTAATAGTACTTTTGTATTCATACCGTTTACCTGCTCGTTTTGGGTTCAGAGACTTATTTAACTTTTATTCTAAACCCCAAATTTCGATATAATGTACGAGATCAGTATAAGTAACGTTTAATTCTGTTCTTTGATCAGCCAAATCATGGGACGAATGCACACACATCGACATGGGAAATCACATTCCATTAGACCAGCTACACTTCGTGCACCTTCTTGGATCACACAAAGTCCTACAGAAATTGAAGAATTAGTAATAAAATATTCCAAAGATGGGTTAACTCCTAGTCAAATTGGAATTAAGCTAAGAGATCAACATGCAATTCCTCTAATCAAACCAATTACGAAAAAAAGTATGGGTCAGATTTTAGAAGAAAACGATTTGAAAGCAGAAATGCCCGAAGATCTAGAAAACATTGTAAGAAAAGCAGTGAATCTTCAAAAACACCTAAAATCAAACAAAGGAGACAACAGAAACGTCAGATCTTTGGAATTAATTGAGGCCAAAGTTCACAGACTATCAGTATACTACAAAAGAATTGGAAGGATTTCTAAAACCTGGAAATATAAATCCGTGGTTGCTCAACTAGAGTAATGACAAAATCGCTTGATGAGTCGCTTTCATATTTTAAAGATAAAATTTCAGAATCAATAAAGGCAAAAAAATCAATTTCAGTTACAACACATATTGATTGTGATGGACTGACATCTGGCAGTATTATCACTAAAGCACTCATCAGAGCAGGTGCCAATTGTACTGTTAGAACATCAAAAGAGTTTAGTAAAAAGGTAGTAGAATCTTTCAAAACAGACTCTCGCGATTTTCACATAGTAACAGATCTTGGTGGAGGTTTTGCAAATGAACTTGATCAAACCCTAGGAGATAACTGGATTGTTTTAGATCATCATCAAATTTCAGAAGAAGAGATGGATAATCAGAATGTAATCAATGCGTGGAAATATGGTATTGATGGAGGAGTTGAAATTTGTGCAGGCGGTATGGCATATCTTGCATCAATGGCCTTGGATGAAAGAAATTCAGACTTGTCTGCGATTGCAGTAGTTTCAGCATTGGGAGACAGGCAAGATCAAGGAGAGAGAAAATCATTTACGGGTAAAAATTTTGAGATTGCCAATATTGCCAAAGAGGAGGGTTTGGTAGACATTGATTTAGATTTGTTATTAGTTGGTAGAGAAACTAGATCACTTCCAGATGCTCTTGCATTTACGTCACAGCCATTTATCGAGGGATTAACTTGGAATAGAGATGCTTGTCTTTCTCTTCTAAATTCATCAGGAATCAAGCTAAAGGATGAAGGAAGATGGAGAGTACCAGCAGAACTAAACGAGGATGAGAAAAAGCAAGTAATTGAGGCAATTACAAAATATACTTCTGGGAAAAATGCTACAGAGATAATGTCAGAATTAATTGGATATACCTACACATTTCCTAGAGAAGACAAAAGAAGTTTCTTACGAGATGCACGAGAATTTTCAACCATGCTAAATTCATGTGGAAGAATTAATCGTTCAGGAGTAGGAATGGCAGTATGTATGGGAGATAGAAACAAGATTCTAAGAGAAGGTGAAACCATTCTAACAGAATATAGAAAGATGATCAGAGAATACATGAACATCTTAACTAATGAGAGGTGGAGGATCTCAGAAAGTGATACCTGTATCATGGTAAATGGTGAGGACATTGTTCCTGAAACTATGACGGGTACTATTTCATCATTAATTGCAGGTTCACCAAAAAATTCAGGAAAAATTGTAATTTTGAGAACCAAAGGGGAAGAGAACACAATAAAATTCTCATCAAGAAAATCTTTTGGATGTAAATCAGATATCAATCTAAGTGAATTGATGAGAACTGGAGCTGAGAAATTTGATGGTATAGGTGGAGGCCATAACGCTGCAGCAGGGGCAAAAATAACTAAAGACAAATTGGACGGATTTCTCAATTATTTAGAAGTAAATGTCATTAACGTGTCAAGTTCAGGTAATTCTCAGTAACATATCAAAAGAAAAGGCAGAAACTGTCAAAAAGGCTCTAGAACCAGATAATGTTGATTTTCCAGAAGGATTGAGTCTTTATGTTGAAAATATTGATAACAAACTAGTTTTTAATTTTGAAAGTAAGAAGAACATGAAACATCTAATTGGTACAGTAGATGAAGTTGTCGAACATATCCAAGTCGCTTTGAAGGTGATAGAATAATGTTGGATCCAAAAATACTCAAAGAAAATCCACAGATAATTCGAGATATGCTCAAGGCAAGAAATGTAGATTTTGATTTGGATAGATTAATTGAATCAGACCAAAAAAGACGTGAATTAATAATTAAAACGGATGAATTACGAAAAAAGAAAAATCAACTAGCCATAGATATTTCACAAAAGAAGAAGGCAGGAGAGGATGCATCATCAATTTTATCAGATATGAAAAATATTTCAGGAGATCTTACAAAATTAGAATCAGAACAGCAAATTATTGAAAATACATATTCAAGACTAGCACTAACTATTCCTAACCTTGTTGATGAATCAGTTCCTATAGGAGTAGATGAAAATGCAAATAAGGAAATTCGAAAGTGGGGGACCATACCAAGTTTTGATTTTAAAATAAATGATCATATTGACATTTCTGAAAATTTGGATTTAGTTGATTTAGAAAGAGCAGCAAAGGTAGCAGGGGCAAGATTTTATTATCTAAAAAATGATCTTGTAAGATTAAATCAATCGTTAATTCATTATGGATTGGATTTTCTTGCAAAAAAAGAGTATTCGCTGATTCAACCACCTTACATGATTAATCGAGAGTCGATGGAGGGGGCAGTCATTGCAGATGATTTTGAGGAGGTAATCTACAAAATTGATGATGAAGATCTATACATGATTGGAACATCAGAGCACGCCATGGCAGCAATGCACTCAAAGGAAATCATAGAGGGGAAGGATCTTCCATTAAGATATGCAGGCATTAGTCCATGTTTTAGAAAAGAAGCAGGAGCGCATGGTAGAGATCAAAAAGGAATTTTCAGAGTTCATCAATTTGATAAAATTGAACAGTTTGTTTTCTCTAGACCAGAAGATTCTAGAAAGGAACATGAAAAAATGCTAGCAGCTTCTGAAGAATTTTATCAGAGTTTGGAAATACCATACAGAATAATGCTATTATCAACTGGAGATATGGGAAAAGTCTCAGCAAAGACATACGATATTGAGGCTTGGATGGCAGGACAGAATGCCTATAGAGAGATTGTTTCTTGCTCAAACTGTTTGGACTACCAAGCAAGAAGGTTGAAAATAAGATACAGAGACAAAACAAATGAAGACACTCAGTATCTTCATACGCTTAATAGTACTTTGATTGCTACAACTAGAATTTTGGTATCTATTATGGAAAATTTCCAAACGAAGGACGGTCATATCAAAATTCCTCACGTTTTACAGAGTTACATGGGAAATCAGAAAGAGATCTAGTGATATACCCTTATATTTTGGATTCAAAGGTCGTTAATAATTGGCACGTAGAAAAGGTCGAGTAAAGGACAAGTGGCGAGAAAAACGCTGGGTTACAGTACATGCACCAGATTCGTTTAACAATGTCCCAATTGCATACGTTCCAATTACAGATGATGACAATGCAGTGGGTAGAGTTCTCGAAGTTACACTTTATGACATATTAAAAGGAGATCCTTCACAGCATCAATACAAAATCTATTTCCAGATTAACAAAGTTGATGGTGATAAAGCATCAACAATTTTTAAAAGATATGAATATTCAAAAGAATTTTTGCGTAGTTTAGTAAGACGAGGATCATCAAAAATTAATTTCATTATTGATATCAAAACCAAGGATGGTTATGTCTTCAGAGTCAAGGTACTTGCTCTAACCCACAGACAACTAAACACATCCAGGCAACATGCACTTAGATTAATTGCAAGAGATGTGATTAACAATACAATTCCGAGTATGAATATCGAACAATTTGTTCAAGCAACATGTTATAGTAAAATTAATTCAGATATCATGGCAGCATTCAAGAAAGTCATCAGAGTAAGACATGTAGGTCTTGAAAAAGTTAAACTCATCAGAACGGCAGAGAAAGAAACAAAATTACTTGAAGCATAGCCAACAAGAGATATTCTTTTACAATTAATGATTGAAAAAATTGAAATTACAATAGATGTAATTGTTCATGCTACAGAAGATATTTCAAAAATCTTTCAGTCATTTGAAGACTATTTAGACTTGAAAGAAAGTGATTTCACAGCTAATGAGACCATAGGACATTTTGAAAATCCAATTATTGTCCTAAATGCAAAAATTGTAAAAAAACAGGCTCAAAACTTTATGAAAAAATTACTTGGAATGTTATCTGCTGTACAAATTAATGAATTAATTGAGGAAATTGAAGAGAGAACAGAAGATTCTAGATTTCACATGAGAGTAGACAAACAAGAACTAATCAAAGGACATCTAGTAGTTAGTGAAAAAGACACAATAAAAATAAAAATTCATACCCCAATTTACAACAAAAAAGATACGGTCAAAACATTTACAGAAATTTTTCAAATTGCCACCTAGATTAAATAGGAATGAGAGAGATTTCCATTTGGGAATGAGGAAATATTAGCCGCTCCAGTCTGAGCTAACGCATTGAAGAAGCCGCGACGAACCGACCCCATAATTAATCGATCAATAATTTTGATACAGGAAATTAGTCATCATGGTATTATTTTAAATACGGATAGACGAGCCCAATTATTGTGGCAGATTATGATGTTATAATTGCAGGTGGAGGTCTTGCAGGTACAATCACTGCACAGTCTATTTCTCATTATTCAAATCAAAACTTGAAGATTTTGATTGTGGACCGAAGTCCAGAATTTTTGCCAGGTAGGAAATCATTAGCAGGTTGGGTATGTGGAGATGCATGCTCCAAAGAAGCAGTAGATTACATGACAAACAGAATTAAAATTGCTTGGACTAGACCTGAAATCGAGCATGATGTAAAAGGAGTAATGGCATATTCCCCAGACAAAGAAACAGCCATTCCATTTGATGGAGCAGGATTCATGCTTAATCGTCAAAAATTACCAGAAATTCAAAATGAACGATGTAGAAAAATGGGTATTGAGTTTGTATTTGAAATTAATCTTACAGGTTTAATTTATGAAGGACAACAAGTTGTCGGAGTACAAGGAATAGATAACAAAACAAAACAACCTTTTAAGAAAACATCAAGAATCGTAATTGATGCAACAGGGGTTACATCCATGCTTAGAAACGGACTACAAAACTCCACAAAGGTAGAAAAAAGAATCGACAGAAGAGATTTGGAATCTACTGGCAGATACATTATGTATTTTGATCAGGGAGAAAAAGATCTTTCAGAATTTGATCCTGATTATTGTATAATTCATTTAGATCAAGATATTGCACCTGGCGGATATGGCTGGGTGTTTCCTAAAGCAGATAACAAAGTAAACATCGGATTAGGAGTAGAGAAATCACTATTAGAAAGAAGGAACAAAAGATTAGGAAAGAAAGACAATGTAGAATCCTTAATGAAAGAATATCTTCATAGAAATAAAGCAATTAAAAATCCAAGACTTTCAGAAGATCCAGAAGATATCAATAACAATTCAGGAGTTTTCCAAGTTTCAGTTAGAAGACAAAATGATTGTATGGTCTCTGGTGGGTATATGATGGTAGGTGATTCTGCATGGATGCCAAAACCAATTGATGCTGGAGGAATTGGACCTGCATTAATTGCTGGAACGATTCTAGGAAATAATGTAGTAAAAGCATTAGAAGCTAATGATGTTTCAGAAGTAGGACTTTGGCAATACAATCTTGATTTTATTAAAGAATATGGATACAAAACCGCAGGTCTTGAACTTTTTAGAAGACTTGTTCAACAAATGAGTAATGAGCAAATAAGTTATGGAATGAAACACTTTTTGGGAAATATGGATGTGGAGTCAATTAGCAAGGGAGAACATCCAGACTTTTCAGGATTAGGAAAGATTGGAATGATTATCAGAGGAGCAATGAATAAGACAGTTGCAGACGGATTACGATATACATCAAAACAAAATCAATGGTTAGTAGATCATTATAATAATTATCCAAAGAATCCTTCTGGTTTTGATGAATGGAATAAGACACTGCATCAAAGATTAGATGAAGCATTTGCAAAAGTAGAAGCATTTGGAAAATAGATCTAATATTAAATATTGTTTAAATCAATGAAAACATACTTTGGAAGAATTAGAATATCTAGATTGGAATAATTCAATTAAAATCTTGGATAAGGCACATGAAGCAGGTCTTTTTGTTATCATTATAGGGCCAAAAGGAACTGGAAAGACATCACTAGTAAGAGATTTTGCAAAAAGGAAAAATGTGAATTTAGAATCAATTAATTTCAGTTTAAGAACCAGAGAAAGTCATTTGGTTGGTACCAAAACGCTTACTGATGGAACAATAAGTTTTGATGAAGGAATTTTGATAAAATCAATGAGAGAGGGGGACATACTTTACCTTGATGAAATTAATTCAGCAGAAGCAGATGTCTTACTTAGACTAGATGAAGCATTAGACGATAGACGACAAATAGTATTAAAAGAATCAACTGGCGAAGTGGTTAAAGCAAAAGAAAGTTGGTTTGTGGTTGCAACAATCAATCCATTAACACATAGTGGTACAAAAGAACTTCCCCCACAATTACTAAGTAGATTTCCAGTAAGAATTAGATTGGAATACCCACCTGAAAATATAGAATTAGAAATTATAAAAAAACATGTTTCAGGAAAGCATGAATCAGAAATAATTCAAGCAATTAAACTTGCAAATACATTAAGACAAGCTGCTGCAGTTGAAGAGTTATTTTATTCTCCAAGCTTAAGAGAAACTATAGCATTTGGGAAATTACTAGATAAAGGAATGTCATCAAAAGAAGCAGCAGATATTGTTTTTGGAAATGTATACACACAGTGGGGAAATATAGAATACCAAAAAGTAAGTGACATAATTACTTCGATGTTTGGAAATTAAATGCAAACAATTCACCTCAAAAACGAATCGTTATTAGAAATTGCCACATTTCTGGTAAGAAGATGGTCCGAAAAAGACAACATTGTTGTTGAAATCTCAGATAAAGTAGAAACTAGAACAAGACTACATGAAAATAAAGTAATGATTACACCATTAGAAAAAAGAATTGGGAATGATTTCCAAAAATACAGACAATTCAGAACATCATTATGGTATGAGGCAATGAGAATAAAATATTGTAAAAAAATTCTTAGCAACGATCATGCATTTGGATTTATTCTAAATACATTAGAAACACAACGAATTGAGCAATTAGGAAGAAAGGTTTGGAGAGGAATGGATGGTGAACTGATTTTCAATTATACATACATGCTTGTGGCAAGACCTCAACTTCATACAGTATATGGCAAAGCAAGAATTGTAGAGGCATTTTATCAATACTTTATGTTTGGAGCAATTAAAGGTGAAATTCAGTCAAGTAATTTTGAAAAAATAAAGAATGCATCTGAGTTTGCAAAAAAAATTATCAAGAAAACAATTGACGAGAATTACGATACAGACTGGATTGAAAAAAATGTAACTCAGATTATTAAAATTCTAGATATTGATTCTCTTTTAACAATTCCAGTATCGTTGCCTTTTATGAAAGCTGGAATGCCATTGTCTGAAGAAGAGCTACTAAAATTGCTAAAAGTAATTACCAAAAACAAAGAAGGTAATTTTGGTAAAGTCGATCCTGCATCAGTAATTAATGGTGACAATGTATATGATGAATACAAAGTATTACTTGACGAAAATAAAAAAACAGAAAATAAAGGATTGTCTTCAGAGACAATCGGAATTCAAATTCCATCTACAAGTAATGTAGATGAAACAACAATCTATGACATGAATTTGATTAATGGTCTAAAGATGAAATTTAAAGAATGGAAATATGGTTGGAAAGAACAGCATTTTAGATCAGGGGATGAGTTTGATGAAGAAAGTTACATTGAGGGCCATGAGCCATTTTTTTCAGATATAAAAAAATCAATCAAAACCAAAATTGTAATTTTGTTGGATCATTCATCAAGTATTGCGTCTGATGCTATTGAATACAAAAAAGCAACTCTGGCATTATGTGAAGTTTTAGCTTTTCTTAAAGTAAAATTTGCAGTATATGCATTTAGTACAGAAAACAGATCAGTTGTATGCTGGTCAATTAAACCAGAAAATATGAAATGGAATAACATTACTGCAAAGAGACTAGCACAAATTGTTGCAAATGGATCAACACCACTAGCAGAAGTTTATGATAAAATGCTACCAATGTTACAAGCAAAAAGACCAGATATTTTTCTGACATTAACTGATGGTGAGCCATCAGATTCTGATGCTGTAAGAAACATAACAAAAATATTCAAAGGATTGGGAATAAACATGGTAGCGTTAGGTCTTGGTCCTAATACAGTAAGGGCAACAACTATTGCAAACAATTTGAGATATTTGGGATATGAAAAAACTATGGCTGTAAGTAGACTAAAAGATATTCCAAGTAAAGTAATTAGTATTTTAGATGTTTGAGATTTAGTCGTCAATAAAATAATAGATATAAAATTTAACAGATATTTTATATGAGCTTGCAAAAAAGATAGATTTTAGAGGAAAAAGAATGAGCAAAATTGAAGATAATCAAATTGATAGAACATTACTAAAAAAATTTGAGGAGGAAATATGGTGTAAGATTCCTCACTTAGAAGACACAAAAATTGTTAATCCCACACCATTAGTAGATCTTACCGAAGATTTGAAAGAATGCGCTAAAACTGTCTATAAATTAGATCTTGATGATAAAGATTTGAAAGTTTTTGGCAAGTTTGATTCAACATTACTTAGTGGTTCAATCAAAGTTAGAGCTGCAGCTCATATCATCCACAATGCAATAATTTCTGGAAAGCTAAAAGGAAATCAAACAGTAATTGAAGCTACCTCAGGAAATTTTGGAATAGCGTTAGGACAATTATCAAAGCTTGGTGTTAATGTTGTTGCACTCGTATCAAGAAGATTACAAGAAGGAGTCTTTAAAGAATTAAGAAATGAAAACATTCGCATTATGGACTTGGATATGGATATTTGTCCTGCACCAGGAATGGAAAATAAAGCAAATGAATTAGCTGCAAAAGCAACTGCTGGAAATGTTCGTTCCCAATTATCAGAGCTTGGATTTAATCCTGAAATTTTTGACAAAAATCTTCAAGAGATAGAGACATTATTGGCTAAACAAGATATCATAAATTTGGCAAGATTTCTTGCAAAAATTTATGGTTTGTTTTGTCCAAAACAATATGATAATGAGTTGAATATTGATGTTCATAGAACTATTACGGCTCCTGAAATCGATCAGCAACTAAATGAAAAGGGAGATTCATTGGAGGGTTATCAGATTGTTTGTTCATTTGGTACAGGAGGTACTTCTGGAGGTTTGAGCCAGTATATGCTTGACAAATATAATAAAAAATCAATTCATGTAGTATTTCCTTCTCCTGGTCAAGATGTTGCTGGAATTAGGACTAGAGCCAAAGCCTTGGGGTTAAAACTGTACAAACCTGATACATATGCTGAAGAACATGAGATGGATTTTGAAAAGGCGAAATTCCTTCTCAAGTTCTTTGTAGACAAAGGTCATGATATAGGGGAGAGTACAGCACTGGCATTGTATTCAACAATTCAAATGACAAATTCAGGAAAAGGTAAAAAATTTGTTATCATAGTAGCCGATGGAATTGGAAAATACAAAAAGAATTTTGAACAAATATCAAAAAATAAACTTCCAATGAATATTTCCGTAGAAGATGCAGCATTAATAGCAAATGACTATGACCGAATTATTTGGGTTCATACTCAATATACACCACGTGAAGAAGGAATTGAACTTATAGCAAAATCATTAGGTGTAGATAAATCAAAAATTTCTGTACCTAAGGCAAGAACTATAGGAGAATTATTACAAACTCAACAAATTCCAGATGAACTCAAAAATGAACTAGAGGGAACAAAGGGAAAATCATTATTAGTTTGCATGGCTGGAAATACTTCTTTAATGACTGCGCAAGTTTTAGCTAGTAAGGGGATAATTACACAAAGTTTGAATGGCGGAATTACAAATTTGCCTGAAGGCAGAGGTAAAAACCCTGGCGAATTGATCAAAGCAGCTACTGAATAACATCTTGAAATGCCTTTCTGTGTCTCAACCATTTGCTGATTTAATCATTTTAGGAAAAAAAACTATTGAATTACGAAATTGGAATACTAATTTTAGAGGAGAGTTTCTAATTCACTCTCCATTAAAAATAAGAGTTGATGATTGTAATAGATTAAAAATGAATAAAAAATTTGTCACAGGTGCAATTATTGGTAAAGCAGAACTTTATGATGTAAAAAAATATAATTCATTAAAAGAAATAAAATCAGATAAAAAATTTCATCTGTCATCGAAAAATTTTCAAAATAAAACTTGGGGATTCATGTTAAAAAAACCCAAGTCATTTAGAATTCCAATTCCATGTAAAGGTCAATTAGGATTCTTTGATGTTGAAATACCTAAAACAAAAAACAAAGACATTGTTACAGATATCATTGATGAAGAATACAGATACCAGTGGATAGGACATCATTAGCATCTTGCATATTTTTGAAAAAAATTTGACTAGTATATATAAAGGGGTTATTTAAAGTCCCTCGTTATGCCTCAAACAAAGCCTATTGTTAGTGTTGAAAACGTAGTTGCGTCTGCATCAGTTGATCAAAAAATTGATCTTATTACGATAACAGAAAAATTTCCAGATACTGAATATCATCCAGAACAATTTCCAGGACTAGTTTTTAGATTAACAAATCCCAGAACAGCGACATTAATTTTTAGAACAGGGAAGATGGTATGTACTGGGGCTAAATCAGAAGAGATGGCAATTAAAGCTGTAAACACAGTTGTTCAAAAGCTAAGAAAAGGAAAAATCAAAATTAAAAATGATGCAGTGATTACAGTTCAAAATATAGTTGCAGCTATTAATTTAGGAGGAAAAATTCACTTGGAAAAAGCAGCAAGGACTTTGCCACGAAGCATGTATGAACCAGAACAGTTTCCGGGATTAATTCATAGAATGCTTGATCCAAAAACGGTAATTTTGTTATTTGCTTCAGGGAAATTAGTATGCACTGGGGCTAAAAAAGAATCAGATGTATATCGTTCAGTTCATAATTTACATGCATTATTAGAAGAGAAAGATCTAATGATTTATGATCAATGATTTTTTCTAGAAGTTGACTAAAGATATTTTTGAGGATGAAAAAATAAAATTAACGCCTGAAACAGGATTTAATTTGATAGGAATAGACTATTTTGGAGAAGCAGGAAATCAGTTGTATCTTATTGAACATTTTGAAATGTATCAGGATGCTCTGAACGCAAAAAAAGATAGAAAAAATCAAGATGAGTATTTTATTTTGTATAAAGGAGCGAATCAGGAATTTTTTTGTAGATAGATTAGAAAAATCACCGAACTTTACAAAATTTTACAAACTCTCTTATCATCAAGTTTGAAAATTAAAAAAATTATGGCTAATGAAACTAGTGATTTGATTGATACATTATATGAAAAAGAGAATCCGGTTAATTCAAAAGAGATCTCCAACCAGATCACTCGTAAGAGCCCAAAAGCAAAATACCAAATTTTTGATGAGTTAGAATTTACTCGTGGAAGAGAGGTACTAGGAGATTTAATCGTTCATGGAATGATAGCCTCAGGAGGAACAGACATAGATTGGTTAATTGAGCATAAAGGAAGTTTTGTCATACTAGAATTCAAAGGATTCCATAACGATAAGATCAATATTGCAAAAGGCCAAATGATAGCCTATGAAAAATTGCATGAGAAATTAAACCTTGCAACAAAATGTTATCTTTATGTTATAGGTTGTGATGATATTGATTTTTCAAATCCAGATTCAACAGTATGGATTTTTGAAATGAATCAGTGGAAGAAAGGTGCAATTCCAAAAAATACATCGGATATTTATGGTGAATCTCCTGGAAGACAAAACAAATTCATTGTTTATCGTGAATATATGGAAGAAATTAGTGTTGAAAAATTAAGAGATTTAGTTGATTCACATTGGAAAGAATTTGAATAGATTATGCAGTAAATGAAAATGTGCTTGATTTTATTTCCACACCATTATCTACTTTAATTGTATAAGTTCCTGAACTTTCCCAACCTGATCCTCCTGCAATAGCTAATGTAGAATATTTTCCATTATTTTTTAATGATACCTGTTCTGTCCATACAAGTTTATTATTTTGATTTACAATGGAAAGATTTACAACTCCAGAAGTATTAGATGTGCCACTTATTGATATTAGATCTTTTTTACTATATGATGACAAATCAGTTTGAATTGACAATGAAACTGGAACAGAGTTATTTGGATTATCTATTTTTGAAATTCCATCAGATACTCCATTAAAAGATACACCAACTGCAATGATGATTGCTAAAGCAGCAGCACCTATTCCAACCATTATTTTTGTATTTTTTGAATTGGAGGAAATTTTTACGGGTTTTCTTTGAAGTGTTTGAGTTTTTTGAATAGGTGTTATTTGAGGGATTACAACATCTGGAACTACTTTCTTTTCTTCAGCAGATGGAGTTGGGATTATTTCGGGTTTTTTTCCCAGGTGTTTTTCTGCTAATTTTCTAACATAATTTCTTTCATAATTACTAATGACCTCATTATTTTCACAAGCTCTACAAATTTGTTTTAGAATACGATCATCCCCAAAGTCCTTATCTAAAAGAGCCTTTACATCATCCAATAATGGATCATTCATGTGTATTTTCTCATATATTGATTATTTATGAATTCCTTGTTTTAGATTCATAGTTATTCCTAAGAATAGAAAAAAGGTAGATTTTTGAATAAATTTAAAACTATTTTGAGCAGATTTTCTGGGCTTGAATAATGACTGTTCTAATGTAGTCCTTGGCAGTGGAGTCTGTAACCCCCATTTGTTTGGCTCTGAGATAGAGATCATATTCTTTAGGATTTGTCAGATAATATTTTAAAAGGTAGTTTAGTCTGTGAGATCGTTTTTCATCACTTTTCATAATTTTCCTTTTATCCAATACTAAAAAGGTCAGAGGATAATGACATAACCAATCTCTTAGTATCATAAAATTTGAATAAAAACATATGATCTTTTTTAAACAATAATAAAAAAAGAATGGAAATGAAACGAATTGAGGCAACTGTACATATTGATAAAACCGGTGCAGTATCAGAAGCAATAAAAGCAATTGTTGGAGGATTTACCATTCTTGAAGGTAATGGAAGAGGTTCTGGACAGAGACAAACCATCAGGGCGGGTAGAGGAACAGGTACTTTTATTGCAGAATTCAACAAAGTTGCAACGGTAAGTACAATTGTGAATGACTCGGATGTGGACAAAATAACCACCGCAATTGCAGATGCAGCATTTACTGGAAATCCAGGAGATGGCATCATAGTGATATCATCAGTAGATGATGTTATCAACATTGCATCTAAAAAGAGAGGTAATGACGCCCTCTAA
>NZ_AEXL02000013.1 GCF_000242875.2 Candidatus Nitrosopumilus salarius BD31
CATTTCATTGAAAGATAAATCAGCTCATAGCATATTATTAAAAAATGAAGACGATGTAGAAAGATTTGCAGATTTTCTTCAGTCAGTAATAGATAAAGAACATCAGCTAGTTTCAACTAGGATTCTTGAAAACACGGTAGAGATTGTTAAGGGGTAATCTATTGACCAAATACAGTGTAGAGAGCAACAACCCCAACCATAATAATCAAAGAGATACCCATTGCCTTAAAGTCGCCATTCATAATTTAATTTCAAAATAATTATAATTAAAGTGTTAATATATTATCAAAGATGATTTTATTAATTATCTTGGGAAATATCGGCTCTTTTTAGGTTTAGGTTTTGAATAATTTTCTTTAGGTTTTGATATAATTTCTCTTAGTTCATTACAATTCAAGCACAATACCTTGAGTTCTTTTCTAGCAAGTTCAGGTTCTGAGATATATTTTCCCATTGCAGATGCATCTCCTCGTCCAGCACTATCAGAAGAATCATCACCAAATATGTGGCTAA
>NZ_AEXL02000012.1 GCF_000242875.2 Candidatus Nitrosopumilus salarius BD31
TTTACTTATGATTTTGTTTTCAGCGATACTTGGAAATTTTTGAACTAAAGTTAATATAATATGCGTCTTTTGAAAAATTATCTTGGTCAAGAATGATCCCTTTGCAAATGCAACAAAGCAAGTAAATGATGCTTGTGATATTCTTGGAATAAAAGATCCTGGATTGCGTGAATATCTTGCAATACCAAATAAAGTTTTGAGAGTAAAAATTCCAGTAAAAATGGATAATGGAAAAATTAGAATTTTCACAGGTTTCAGAAGTCAGCATAATAATGATAGAGGTCCATACAAAGGAGGTATCCGTTACTTTAACCCTGAAGGTGGTGTTGAATATATGGAACGCGAAGTAATGGCACTTTCATCTTGGATGACTTGGAAGTGTGCAATTGTTGATATTCCATTAGGTGGGGGAAAAGGTGGAGTTTATGTTAATCCTAAAACTGAAAAAATTAGTGACGCTGAACTAGAGAGACTGACAAGAGGATTTGCATTTAAAATCAATGAAATTATTGGTCCTGGAAAAGATATTCCTGCACCCGATGTTTACACAACAGGTAAAGAGATGACCCAAATCATGGACACATTCAACAAATTAAATGGTAACATATCTACACCTGGTGTTATTACTGGTAAGCCAATCTCAATGGGCGGTTCACTTGCAAGAAATGTTGCAACTGGATTGGGAGCAGCATACTGTGTAAGAGAGGCTGCAAAAGCATTGAAACTTAATCTTAAAACTGCCAAAGTTGTTTTGCAAGGATTTGGTAATGCATCTACCTATGCAGGAATCTACTTGGAAAAGATGGGAGCCAAAGTAATTGGCGCAAGTGATTCAAAAGGTTCTATCTTATTTGAAAAAGGAGCCAAAGTAAGTCAACTTATGGCTCATAAAGAAAAAACTGGTTCTGTTGTTGGATTCCCTGGAAGTAAAAAAGTCTCAACTGAAGAATTACTTACTGCTAAATGTGATGTTCTAGTTCCAGGCGCTCTTGAAAATCAAATTGATGCAAAAATTGCCAAGAATCTAAAATGTAAAATAATTGCAGAAGCTGCAAATGGTCCAACATTGCCAGAAGCTGATCCAATCATCTACCAAAAGAAAATTTTAGTAATTCCAGATATTTTAGCAAACTCTGGTGGTGTATGTATCTCATATCTTGAATGGGTACAAAATAACATGGGATACTACTGGTCATTTGACGAGGTAGCAAATAAGATGGAGAAAAATATTACTAAAGGATTCAAAGATGCATATGAAATGTCAAAGAAACATAAGGTTGACATGAGAAAGGCTACAATGGCTCTAGCAGTTTCAAGAGTTGTTGAGGCATTTAACCAAAAAGGCATCTGGCCATAATCTTAGATCAAAAAAGATTCGTAACTTACCAGTTGTTCAATGAACATTATTTTTCCTTTTGTAATAATGCGGAGTTTTCTTTTGAAAGAAAGATCCACTTTAGTTCTTCTTTGCAACAATTGAATTGTTTTTCCAGTTAATGTTCTACCTTTCCTATCTCTATCAAAAAGAATGATCAATCTTTGATAATTAACAACTGCGTCTGCAAAATTTATCATTCCGCCAAATCTGTGAAATTCTAGAATTTTTCCTTGGTATCCAAGTTTTCTTAATGCATTTGAATCTCTCTTTCCTTCAACTACAACTACGCTATTACTCATCGAGTTTAATTCAAAAATAAAATCTTTCAACTCTAATATTTCTTGTTCAGAAACTTGCATGTTGTTTAATTTGTTTTAACATATTAAGCACTTTTGTTAATTAACAAT
>NZ_AEXL02000011.1 GCF_000242875.2 Candidatus Nitrosopumilus salarius BD31
AAATAGATCATCAAGGGGTAAGGGAGAAACATCGCTAGGAATTACAAAAATCCCAACAATTTTTGAGTCAGTGAATTTTGCTAAATTTATTGCGCTATTAAGCGCATGAATAGAACATTTAGAGTCATCAAGAGGAACTAGAATTTTTGGAATTCTTTTCTTTGGGAGTTTAAAATTATTCTTTTTTGTAGTCATTTTTAGTCTAATCTTATTGTTTTTTCCAAATGCACCTTGATGATCACTTAAACAGCATGAACATTGCTTTGTATAACATTCATCAGTTTTTTCATGACCACATGAACCGCAATGACATAATGCATCATCTCTCATGCCATTCAAATGCATTCTTTATAGTTAAACTGCTCTAAAGTTCTCAATTTTGAGATCATTGTATTCTAAATTAGTAAAAATACGATCAAAGAATTTGGGCAAATGGGGAAAAATTGAGATTTAGGCACGAAAATGCATTAATTTTTATGAAAAATGGCAAATAGTCCACTATTTATAGGAAACAAAGTAATCAACATTGGTTATATTTTTGGTGTTAGAGACTATCAACGCAGACGGCATCTGTGGACGCTGTGGAAAAAACAGCATGTTAACTGATAACGTAACAGGTGAAAGATTTTGCGGAAAATGCGGATTTGTTATTTCTGAAACATTACAAGACTCTGGACCAGAATGGAGATCATTTTCAAAGGAAGGAGGAACAGACCCTACAAGAACAGGAGCCCCAACATCACTTACAATGCATGACAGAGGTCTTGCTACCATCATTAACCCAGCAAACAAGGATGCATCAGGAAAACCACTTTCAACTTCAATGAAAAGTACTATTGAGAGACTAAGAACTTGGGACAGTCGAAGTAAAGTTAACGCATCATCAGATAGAAATCTAAGACAAGCACTAAGCGAATTAGCAACATTAAAGGACAAACTGTCACTATCAGATCCGGTTATCGAAAAAGCAGCTTATGTGTATAGAAAAGCATTGGAGAAAGGATTGGTGAAAGGACGTTCAATTTCAGCTTTAATTGCATCAGCTCTCTATGCTGCATGTCGCGATACTGAAACACCTAGAACACTAAAAGATGTTTCAGATGCAGGCAACATCAAGAGAAAAGATATTGCAAGATGTTATAGAATTTTACATAAAGAATTAGATCTAAAAATGCCAGTAGTAGATCCTGTGCAATGTGTTTCAAGAATCGCAAGTAAAGTGCAGATTTCTGAAAGAACAAAACGCTATGCAGTTAAAGTTCTCAAAGATGCACAAGAACATGAAGAGTCAGCAGGTAAGGATCCAATGGGTTTGGCAGCAGCAGCCTTGTACTTGGCATGTGTAAGAAACGGAGAAGATAGAACTCAAAGAGACATAGCAGAAGCTGCAAACGTCACCGAAGTTACAATAAGAAATAGATACAAGGGTTTAAGATTGGACCAAAATATAGATATGCAGGCAGGGAAGCAGTAATAAAATCATGACACAGACAAGACCAGTAATCGCAATTGTCAATGTAGTAGCTTCTGCAACAATTAATCAAAGATTAGATCTTGTAGACATTACAAAAAAATTCCCAGCAGTTGAATATCACCCAGAACAGTTTCCAGGAGCAGTATTCAGACTCAAAAGTCCTAAAACAGCTACATTGCTTTTTGGTTCAGGAAAGATGGTCTGTACAGGTGCAAAATCACAGGAATTAGCAGAGACGGCAGTAAAAAAAGTAGTGGAATTATTAAGAAAAGGAAAAGTCAAAATAAAAAGTGAACCAATCGTTACAATTCAAAATATAGTTTCATCAATTAATCTTGGGGGCAAAGTAAGTTTGGAGCAAGCTGCAAGAACACTCCCTAGAAGCATGTATGAACCAGAACAATTTCCAGGGTTAATCCACAGAATGCTTGATCCAAAAACAGTAATCCTGATTTTCTCATCTGGAAAACTAGTATGTGTAGGAGCTAAGCTAGAAAAAGATGTTCATCGTTCTGTCAATCAAATTCACAGTTTGCTTGAAGAGAAAAATCTAATGGTATATGATTAAAAATCAAATTGAAACATACAAAAAATACATTTTACAAAGAATAAATTAAAAAAGATACAATCATCCTAATGAAACAATGTGGCCATTTGAATCAACAGTGTTCCCACAAGTTTGACATTCCCAATTTACATCAGAATTTGTTTGATCAGAGTTTACAATCTTTGAAGCATTACAAACTTTACAGCGAACAGACATTTTAGTTCATTCAAAATAATCCGTCAAAGTGTATTCTCTTTTGTTTTTTTCAAATGAGTTTTCTCATGTATGAGCACTTTATCAAAAGTGTCAGAATTTCCTTCCCAATGAAAGGTGCAACTACGGCATTGATATTTCATCTATTCTTTTACATCCGTTTCTTTCTTTTTTTCAGATTCTTTGAATGCATTTACGTCATCTAAGACTGCGGTTTTGCAAGAACTGAATTTCAGTTTTGCGATTAATTTTTTGAACATGTCTTGTATGTAATTCTCTGTGATATATACCGGCTTAATTTCTAAAATTTTGTGCGTAATTTTCTATATACTTTATCATAATTAGATCAATTTTTATTGAATTCTATAAATTTTCAGTCATCGATATGGATTGATTAAAAAACTATATAGATTTAAGAAAGAAACACCATTAATTTCAGAATCATTAATACCGTACAATCAAACTAAAAAAATGATGATTCATAAAATAAAATATTTTGAATCCAAGCATCTTGCCCAAGGGGTTTACCTTCAAGATGTGGTAAATGTCTTTTTAGCTGAAAAGGGGGAAAACATAGTGGCAGTTTTGCCAGTTATGCAAGATTCACTTCTAGTTCACTATAAAGAATAACTTCTTTTTTCACATCATATTTGTCAAATTAGTGTCAAAGTGATAAATAATCAATGACTTATACTACTTGTACATTATCATAACATATGGCAATTTACTATGGAGACACTAACAAAAAACAAGTTCATGATCTAAATAATCAAAAAGACAGTTGCGAAATAGATGAAATTAAAATAGTTCATAAAAGATATTTTATTCCAGACACATTTACTCAGGCCAATTCAGAAGGGTATACTAGTTGCATCTACTGTATTGGAGATTTGCAAAAGTAGGTTTCAACCATGGCAGGATATCTTGGAAACAGATCAGAGATGGTTGTGCATCACCTTGCAGTTATGAAAGAAGAGTGTAATATCTATGGAGTAAAAAAAGGAGATAGACACTATTTTGTTCCAGATATGCTAGATCAGGCAAAAAGAGAAGGTTTTACGCCGTGTAAACATTGTATTCAAAATTGAGTTTCGTTTTTTAATAGTTAGAAAATAGGAAAAGTGTATGGCAGAATATCAACTTGGGGGGTGGGATTTATCAGAATTAGCAAAAAATCCAAAAAGTCTTGAATTTCAAAAACAGGTTAAAGAGTTAGAAAAACAGGCAGAAAAATTTGAAAAAATAAAATCATCCCTAGATCCCAAAATGTCATCAAAGAAATTTTTGAGTATTTTACATCAGGTTGAGGAAATATCTGAGAAAATGAGTAAAATTGGAGGCTATGCGTCACTATCGTATTCTTCAGATACACAATCAGATGAAGCAACCTCATTGATGACCAGAATGTCAAAGCTTGGCTCTGAAATTTCAAACAAGATATTATTTTTCGACTTGTGGTGGAAGATACAAGTTGATGAGAAAAATGCAAAAAGACTCATGAAGAATACAGGTGAGATTTCAGAATACCTATCACACAAAAGATTGTTTGCAAAATATGCCCTTAGTGAACCAGAAGAAAGAATAATCAACACATTAGATGTAACAGGAATATCAGCACTTGTAAAACTATATGACAAAATTACAAATGCATTTGAATACAAAATGAAGATTGGAAAGAAAACCAAATCGATGACAAGAGAAGAGATTACAAATTATGTAAGGAGCACAAATTCAAAGATTAGAGAGACAGCTTACAAAACCATTCTTACAAAGTATTCAGAAAATAAAGGAGTGGTGGGAGAAATATATCAAAACATTGTTCTTAATTGGAGGGATGAAGGGATAGAGATCAGAGGATACAAGAGTCCAATTTCTATGAGAAACATTGGAAATGATGTTGATGACAAAACCATAGAGTCACTTCTTTTAGTATGCAAAAAAAATGCACCTGTTTTTCAAAAATTCTTTGTTCAAAAAGCAAAGATGCTAGATATGAAAAAATTGAGAAGATATGATTTGTATGCACCAGCAGCAGCAAACATTAAAGAAAAAAGTTACTCATACAACAAATCTGTAAAACTAGTTTTTGAATCTCTAGGAAAATTTAGTGATACGTTAGAAGAATATGCAAAAAAAGTGTTCAATGAAAACCACATCGATTCTGAAATAAGACAAGGTAAGAGAGATGGTGCATTTTGCAGTACATTGACCCCAAAAATCACACCCTATGTACTCGTAAACTTTACGGGCAAATCAAGAGATGTTTTTACCCTTGCTCATGAATTAGGCCATGCAGTACATAGTCAAGCAGCACAAGACAGATCAATTCTTGTTCAGGATGCTCCACTTCCCTTGGCAGAAACAGCATCTACTTTTTCAGAATTACTGCTATATGACAATCTGTCTGAGAAAATTTCCGATGATGAAAAGAAGATCATGTTATCAGAAAAAATTGATGATCTGTACGCAACAATTCTCAGACAGTCATTTTTCACAATCTTTGAAGTAGATGCTCACAAGCAAATCGGAGAGGGAACTACAGTTGACGAAATTTCAAAGACATATTTGAAAAACCTCAAAACACAGTTTGGGAATTCAGTTAGCCTTTCTGAAGACTTTGCAATAGAGTGGAGTTGCATTCCACATTTTTACCACACACCGTTTTACTGTTATGCATACTCTTTTGGAAACTTGCTTGCATTGTCGTTGTTTCAAAGATACAAAAAAGAAGGGAGAGATTTTGTTCCATCATACATAGATATTCTTGCAGCAGGCGGCTCCAAGAAACCTGAGAAACTCCTTGCAGAGCATGGATTTGACATCAGATCTCCAAAATTCTGGCAAGAAGGTTTTGATTATGTCAGAGATCAGGTTAAAGCACTATCAGCATTAAATTAAATTTTTTAATAAATGGGGCTGGCAGTCCAACGCATGGACTGCCAGCTTGTTCCCCGAACGGTTTGAATTCGATGTCAATTCCAACTCAATCATAATCTGATTTAAACGTTTGAAATTATTTCAAGTTAGTTTTGGTTTTATCTTTCTAAGGGTACCAGCTAAAATTCCGATAGTAATTCCTAGCTGATAAAGAAAATACAATAAAACCTCAAAGGTGCTAGGCGTAAGGTCAGTAAATCTACTGATAGCAGTTAGAATAAGCAAAAGAGCACTAAAAAAGAAAATAAATACTTTTGAAATTCCATTTAGATTGGTAAATTTCAAAACAACAAAACTCATCACAGTTACAGATATTGCCAATACAGTTAGAAATCCAGTATTCATACCAAAAATCAAAAAAAGCGTAGAAACTATTTCGCTAGGATTATTTGCAGATAAATTTGAAAGATCAATTTTTTCAGGTGATGCAAATCGCGGAACGCTTAGAATTGCATTTATCAAAAACAAGATAAACAAAGTTACAGATACTGTCTTGAGGCGATTTTGCAAACGTGGAAATCTTACTAGGATCGCCCTTCCCAAAATTATTCCTTGAAACAGACCAATTCCAAAAGCACTCAAAACTGCAATTAGTTGAACTACAGGATGCTGAAAAATATCGACAGTGACTGGAATGAGTGGCATCTATCTAAATATCAACATGAGTGGGGATATTAGTTATGATATAAGAGACATTTGTGGAAACTAATCAGACAGATCAAGAGTAAATTTAATATTTTCATCACAAAGTGTCAAGCTATGCTGAAGATCCTATTTGCAATTACAGCAATGGTACTAGTCGGAGTTTCTGCAAATTATGCATATTCCCAAGAGATGGGACTTGCAACATTTCAAGAGATGGCACAAGTAATTGTAGACAAAAGCATATCTCAGAATGTCACAGCATCAATAACATTACAAAGTACGAGTATTCAAGAAATAAAAATCCCAGCTGAACTAGAACAAAGAATTAGAGAAAACGGAAGCATATCAGCCGTGACCATAACAAATCAAAATCAATGTATTTTAGGAGTTGATAATCAATCATGTATTTTGATCAACGTGAAAAGAAACCCAGTAGATAAAAATTTCTTACAGATTCAAAATAGAACTTTGCAAGTATCAGAGCAATTCATTAGCGAAATAAACGACGTATTTGACACAGATGCCAAACTACATTCCACATTTATCCACAGTAGTGATGAAACAAGTGTAGCATTAGAGACATCAGGAGTAATTTCAGGCAAGGGAACCATCTCAGCAGTATACACAATGCCTATGGAAAAAACATCCTCAATGTATGAGAAAATATCAGCGATTTTAATCCCAAAAGCAATTAGAGATTCAGGTGGATTTTATGATGTTGCAAAAAATCTCTCAAAACAAGATAATGCAAAAATGACATTCTCCATAATACCTAGTGACAATAATTCATTACTTCAACTAAGAGTTTCTGCAAACTATCCACAAACAGCATCAAAAATTAATGAAATAAGTCCGCTAGAATTTTTGAAAACAAACGAGTTGAAAAGATCAGACTATTTTTCAACAGGGTTTTACCCATTAAATTCTATCATACAAGTGGTAGTGCTATCACCTGAAGACACAAATGTTTCAGACGTAAATGGAAACATAATTCCAACACAAATCATAGAGGGAGATAAAATTCCAACAGACATCACAAAAAAAGGATGGATTTTTGATCCTGAGGAAGGACAGCGAATTCAAGGCAAATACATTTTTGGCAAAGAAACAACAGTGAGTAAGAACGAGTTAAAATTTTCACTAGGTGGAACAAATATTCAATCTGAAAAACCAGTAGTTGATGAATCAATCATAGTTGTAATTATCATAACAATAGTTGCAATTGCAGCTGCGATATTTTATCTTAAAGGGTATAAGAAATAATCACAGTAAAAGAACAGCTGCTGCAAAGACAGTGGTCCATTTTCCATCTTTGTCACCTTTAGTTGATTGAGTAATGTTTTGAGTTTTATAGATTTGACCTGAAATTGACCACTGCTGTCTTTTTTCATCCCAGTCTTTGTCAGCATCAAATGGAATGCCCAATGAAGAAGCTAGCATTTGTGCTGCAATATCTTCAGCATAATCACCTGCCTGAGTTTCATTTTGACCATAAGACTCGTATTCGGACAAATAGCCATACCTGCTTCCATCTTTCGGTCGTGCAATTCCAACTGATGCAGCACACATTCTATGAGGCTCATTGGTTTGATTTTTAGAATAAATTGTAAACAGAATCTGTCCAGGTGAAATTTCTTTTAGACCTTCATTTCTAGAAACAAGTTTAGCGTAAGGAGGGAAAATACTTGAAATCAATACAAGATTGGTTCCTGCAATACCTGCATCTCTTAATGCATACTCAAAACTTGTCAATCTGTCTTCATGAACGCCTTTGCCTTTTGTAAGAAATAATTTCTTGGCAACTAAGTCGAGCATTTCTGAATTGATGACAGGAAGTTCTTATTTATACTTTAATTGGAAAATCATTTCAAAAATACAAAATCAGAAAAAGAATTAATCGCCTTTTCGTTTTTTCTTTCTTTTATCAGGTTCTTTTCCTACCTGTGTCAAAAAGACAAATGTGAAGAAGGCCCCTAATCCAAAATTAATGACGCCCATGAATGTAATAATTACCGTAGAACTGGATGGAGCTATAGTCAACCCAATCACCATACCTACAACGCCAGTAGCATAAAACATAATCATTAGAACCTTAACTCGAATTGGCTCGATGTATTTCATAACTGGTATCAAAAATAGGCATTATTATAAACTGCCGATAATAGCAATAATTTTCAATTAAATTAGTTTTGAAATTAACAGCTGGTAACACTTTAAAGCTTCAAAAATTTCATTTTATTTCGTGCCAATGTAGCTCAGCCTGGTTAGAGCGGCTGATTTGTAATCAGCAGGTCGTGGGTTCGGATCCCGTCATTGGCTTTTAAATTTCTTAGAGGATTAATCATCATACAATAAGAATAAGTATACTCTATCTTCAAAAAAATCAGATGAGTTCAGAGGATTTTGAATCAAGTCAAGATAGCCAAAACATATCTGTGAAAAAATCTACATTCAATGGATTAATTATTGCACTAATAGCAATCGTAGGAGTTGCGGCATTTTTTGCAGGATCGTACACAAGTTTGAATTCTAATCAAATATCTGAAGAAGATCTTGATGATGCAATTGCAAAATTAGAACTCAAAATGTTACAAAACCAGTTACCTTCCAAACAGGCAAATCCCCCAATAAAAATTTCAATTGACAATGATCCAATCATTGGAAACCCAGATGCACCTATAACAATAATTGAATTTTCAGATTTTCAATGTCCATTCTGTGCAAGATTTCATACTCAGACACTTCCATTAATTATGAATGAATATATTCAAGAGGGTAAAGTGAAACTAGTTTTCAGAGATTTCCCAATTCAGAATATTCATCCTAACGCATTACCAGCTTCTGTTGCAGCAGAATGTGCAAATGAGCAAAGCAAATTCAAAGAAATGCATGATGCATTATTTGAAAATCAAGATGAGTGGAATAATCAAGAGACAGCAGATGCGCTTGCTTTGTTCAGCCAATATGCTACAGAAATAAAACTAGATCAAGAGGTATTTGACGCATGCCTAACCAGTGGAAAATACATTGAGGAGATTAGAAATGATCTTGAAGATGGAAGAGATTACGGAGTTTCAGGAACCCCAGGATTTTTTGTAGGAAATGATCAAATTGGATATGTTGAATTAAAAGGAGCCCAACCATTTGAGAGTTTCAAAAAAATTATTGATACACAGTTAGAAGCATAAAAAATAACAAGCGTTTATTAGACCTTGAACGACATGTTGGATATCGGAATAATGACGAGTGGCAATGCGCTTTTTCGTCATTGCTTAAGGTAAGAAAACAAAATGACAAAATTTCAAGATTTAGGATTAAACGACAACATACTAAAAGGAATTAAAGATGAAGGCTTTGAAGAAGCATTTCCTATTCAAGAGGCTGTCATTCCAGTATTACTTTCAGGAAGAGATGTCGTAGGACAAGCACATACAGGTTCAGGTAAGACTGCAGCATTTGCATTATCAATGTTGCAAGAAATTCAACCAAAGAAAGGAATTCAGGGGTTAGTGATGGCACCTACAAGAGAACTTGCAATGCAAATTACTGATGAGATCAAGAAGTTTGGAAAATACACAGGAATTAGAATAGCAACAATTTACGGAGGTCAAGGTATGGGAATACAATTAGATGCGCTTCACAGAGGTGTGGAAATTGTAGTTGCAACGCCAGGTAGACTCATAGACCATCTCAAAAGAGGATCAATAGAACTAAGAGACATCAGCCATATTGTTCTGGATGAAGCAGACACAATGTTAGACATGGGATTCATTGATGATATACAATTCATTCTAGATTTAGCCCCAGAAGACAGAGTGATGTCATTGTTTTCAGCAACGATGCCAACTGAAATTCTAAGATTGTCCGAGGATTATCTCAAAAACCCAAAACAATTCCTTTTAGATGCAGATGATCTAAGCGGAGAAGGAATAGACCAGTCATTTTTAGTAATCAAGGACCGCGATAAATTCAAGTATCTTTTAGATTTTATCAAACCAACAAAAGGCCAATGCATAGTATTTTGTTCAACAAAGTATAGAACTAGAGATGTTGCAAAATTTCTCCATCAAGAAAAATATGATGCAGTAGCAATAGAAGGCGACATGTCACAACACAGAAGAGAGCAATCCATGGCAAAATTCAGAAACGGGAAAGCAGACATTTTAGTTGCAACAGATATTGCATCAAGAGGGATTGATGTGCCAAGAGTAGAATTAGTGGTCAATTATGATGTTCCAAATCAAGAAATGGCATACTTTCACAGAATCGGAAGAACAGCAAGAGCAGGAGCAAAGGGCAAAGCAATTACATTTGTATCATATTCATCAGTCGGAGATTGGAATTTAATTAAACGTCAAATCAAAGTTCCAATCAGAGACTTGAATCAGGAAATGGGAATTCAGATTTCTATTCCAGATCCTCTAAAAAGACAAACACCATCAAGAAGATATGGAGGTCAATCAAGATCGAACTATTCTAGAGGTGGACGTTCTGGAGGATACGGAGGTGGGGGTTCTAGTAGAGGAAGAAATCCAAGAGATGACAGAACTAGAAAAAGAAGTAACGATGGTGAAAACAGAAATAGCTACGGTGGACGTAGTAGATGGTAATACTGTAAAACTTAAAGACTCGAACTCTGTTAATTATATTAAGATAAAAAAATGCATAAAGGATTCATTTTATTAAATTGCGATCTAGGCGCTGAGGAATATATTGTTGATGAGTTAAAGCAAATGCAAAATATCACTAACGCATATCTTACTTTTGGAGCATATGATGTAATTGCAGAAATTCAAACAAATGACCAAGATGAATTTGAAAAAGCAATTGCGACAATTAGAAAATTATCCAGAGTAGTCAGTACAATGACACTAAATGTCATAGCCTCAGAGTAATTCCGCAAATACAGTGAATTGACTGGATTTCTTGAAAAACACCAGTTCCTAAAAATTGCCAGTGCACATATAAAAAAAGTATCAAAACCAGACTAACTGTTTGACGATAGGCTCAACAATTCAATCAAGCATATCGGAAATCAGCATAGAATTGAAAATATTATTCAGTTGGTGTACTTTAGTATACTGTGGGTAATTTGAGAAGAATTTTACAAATGAATTATGCCAACATTTCAAGACAATTGGATTAAATCCTCAAACCCAGGATTTAACGAAAAAATTCATGGCATGATAATAAAAGAGCCACCGCTAAAACCTCGAATACAACAATCAATAGGAAAACTGGGTCAGACAATTTCAAAAATTGACTATATGCACAAAAAACTACAAGAAAAAGATGCAAAAATATTCAAAAGAATAGTCGAATCTCAACAGAGGCATGATAAAACTGCAGGCAGGACTCTTGCAAATGAGCTTGTAGAATTAAGAAAGAATGAGAAACTACTAGGCAATCTCAAACTAACTCTTGATCAGGTTCAATTAAGATTATCAACTATGAACGAACTTGGAGATGCAATGGTCACAATTGGACCTGTAATTGGTTTAATGCGTTCAATAGGACCAGCAATAAGCAAATTCATCCCACAAGCTGGCGCTGAATTTGAAATAATGTCGGAACTTTTGGGAGGAATGACATCAGAATCATTTGGAGGAGGCTTTGAATTGGACAGCTCAACAAATGAAGAAACAGATAGCATTCTAAAAGAAGCGGCCATTGTTGCAGGGGACAGAATAGGAACTAAATTCCCATCAACCCCATCATCAATTCATAGTGGTTTAGAATCAAGAATAAATGAATTCTAATTCCATTTTCTTTTTATTCATTTTTCACTCGAAAGCACATCAATCAAATGTAACAGAATAATTGTTATATGAGTAAAAGGAAGATTTTTCAAATTGCAAAAAATAGATTATGATGGAACGGTTTGGGTTTTAAATTACAATAATCCAGCACCACTTTTAGACCATGCAATTCACATGTTAGAAAGACATGGAGTAAAGCGAGAGGATATGACTATTACAGAAACACCGATTGCAAAAGTAGGCTCCATAGTAGTTGAAATTTGGCCTTATGAACTAGTAATTGGAAGAGTAAGAACAATCAGAAATGAATCATTTATCAGCGGTACTGAATTTAAGATTGAACTAAAATTAGACGAAGATGGAAACTACATAGATTATCTTTGAAAAAAAATAAAATTCAAAACATTATCATTTTAGCAGTAATTACAATCATCATAGGAGCTATCATAGGATACAATTATTCAGTAGACCAAACCAAGCAGAAAGGCTTTCAATTTGGAGTGGAGTTAGCACAGATTCAAGAAGATGTTTCACAGCTACAAACAAAATTTTATTCTGAGAAAAATAAATGGGACGAAGGAGACATTACAAAAGAAGATCTTCAAAAATACTATGAAAAGCATGTCAAAGAGTTCAAAGAAATTATTTCTAGATACGATAAATTAACACCGCCAGAGTTGTTCAAGAGCTCAGTGGAACTGTTCAAATTATCATCGCAGACACAGTTAGAAAGTGATGAAGAATATATCAAATGGATTACGACCGGCGATGAATCAGCAAGAATAAGGTCAGATGCCCAAATCCAAGAAGCTTACGAATACGAAAATTTAGGATTGTTAGAATTTCAATCAGCTAAAAGTGGCATAAAAACATATGATGAGCCAGAAAAATTTTCAGCCCCACAAAGCGGTTTGACACAAAAAGTAATTCAAATCTCTGAGAACATGAAAAACGAGTGTGATTCACAATTTAAAAATGGATTAGGAGAATTTGATTCAGACCAAATAGAAATTGATTGGTTTAATTGTTTTAATGAGGCTGAAAACTGGAAAATAGAACACCTGCCTTAATAAAATAATTCAAAATAAATGCCATTCAATCATAGAAGTCCAGATTTTTGTAACAAGTCCATAGTTGGCGAAAGTTCTTCTTCCAGGGATGTCTTTTCCAGAGGAATAGGTTTTGAGAAATTAACATTGAATGTTATTGTCAGCATATCCTGATCAGTATGAGATATTCTAACAGAGTGAAATTGAGGCTTGACTTTAGATAAGAAATCATTCCATTTTTCCAAGTGGTCATTTACACGAACGATATTTTCTTTAACATTAGAGAGAGTAGTATCCAAATCAGTGTCAAATAATCCAAACTTTACAAGAGGCACCATAATCACCCCACCTGAAATTAAATCATGGTTCTTCATCATGGATGAAATTATTTCTTCAGAATTCTTTTTTGAGAAAATGTCACCATAATCAGGATCGAAATAACCCGCAATCAATTTTTTGGAATCATATATACGGAAAAAATCTTCGTCAGATTCTAACTTCCACAACACATAGAAAATAATTGATGGCCAAATAAAGAATTAACCAAAGACAATTAAATAAACTAGGAAATGAAGAAAAAAGCATGACCATTTCAAAAGAAAATAGAGATTTTATAGATAGTTTAGTAGATTATTACATTAGTGAATCAGAATCATACAAGCAAATTGCAGAGAATTTTGTACCAGAGGTTGAATCAGTTCCAGATACAGCATTTGGAATCATAACTGGATGTGTGTATTCCGGATTTTTACAGGCATACCAAAATCAGCATCAGACACCAGGATTAGAAGACATGCGGGAATTCAACCAGATAATCAAAGAGCGCGCCCCGTTAATCAAAAAATCCATTATCAGTCCAAGATTAGGAAGTATTGAAAAAGAATCAGATGAGCATACACAAAACGAGATTTAATTTGAAAGAGTGCCCATTTGGACACTCTTTCTGACTCTTGTTGGACATGGTCGTACTATCGCAGGTGCATGAATACAAATGTAACATGCGATAACAAAATGAAGATTTTTTCTATTAAAACACTTACGTAGAAATTATCAGTGAGATCATTTCCAAAAAAACACGTACAGTTTAATTCCAACCACATAAATTTGAAATTATGAAACTAGACGGAAGTAAAATAATCTTTGTGTTAGGAGTAACATCAGCGGTGGCAACAGCGGCAATGGTGCTGTATTTCTCAATTCGCTAAAGATAAATCATCAAAAAAACACAGTAAAGAGATGACAGATACAAATGAATTTAGAATTACCCAGATAGTAGATAATGGTCAGATAATTCAATTAACATTAATTGAAAATGTTTCAACTGAACCAATTTCACAAAAACAGATGATAATAGACAATGTCTCAAAAAAGCTTGATGCTGAAACTAAAGAACAAGTCATGCCATTATTAGAAGCAATATTGCAAGCACAACCAACTGTCAATATCAAGTCATACCAACAAACACAGATCACAATAGCAATGCCAAAATCAAGGTATGACAATATGGGTAGACCACAAGTTGGAAGTATGATTGATGTAGATTTGAAAAAAGTCTAGAGACTAGAATTTATTTCATCAAGAGTATGTAACGGTAGGGAACAAGTAAAATCTTTGCAAATAAAAACAGACGTTTTTTCTTCAAAAAGTTTGCCTGCAAAAAATGGAAATTTAGCAAGACCATCTAATTGTTCTTTATCTTGAATCATAACCATCATCGAATTAGGTAAATATCTCAAAAGAAGAGATTTACAAATTTCTGAATTTTCAGTGTTGATGATAGTTATCTCAACAGGTTTTTGAATAAAGAGTGAGATTGTATTTAACAAGTATCCAAAGCCAAACGGATTTTCTGCAGCCATTTGTGCCTGAGATTCCATGATTTTTGTAGCAACATCAAGAAAATTTTGTTTCTGTGAAAGATGATAGAGTCTCAACAATGCAAATGCAGAAACTGAATTTCCAGAA
>NZ_AEXL02000010.1 GCF_000242875.2 Candidatus Nitrosopumilus salarius BD31
AACACATCATACTGATGTCGGTTTACTTTACCTGATTACATCCCTTGCATTCTTGTTCATGGGTGGTGCATTAGCTCTTGCAATTAGAGCAGAATTATTCTTACCAGGTTCTCAAATCATTGCTGATTCTATGACCTTTAACAGAATCTTTACTGTTCACGGTACTACGTTGATCTTTTTGTTTATCATTCCATTTGCATCCTCGGTTGGAAATTACTTTGTTCCAATTATGGTCAGATACAAAGACATGGCATATCCAAAACTTAATGCAATTGCATTTTGGATGATTCCACCAGCAGGTGCACTCATCTGGTTGGGCTTTGCAGACTTTACATGGTATGCAACACCTCCCTACTCTATCATTAGTGCTCCAGGTCCAGCCGCTGACATGTGGATTTTTGGACTAAAGATTTTGGGTATCTCATCAGTACTTGGTGCAATCAACTTTATCGTTACAATTCTCAAATGTAAACATCCAGACATGTCAATCGGACAAGTCCCTCTTTTAGCATGGTCATTTTTATCATCATCATTAATCATCCTAGTTGCAATTCCAACATTTGCTGCAGCCCTCTTAATGCTACTTACTGACAGACTTGGAGTTAGTGGATTCTTTAATCCTGCTATGGGAGGAGATCCAATCGCATATGCTCACTTGTTCTGGTTTACATTCCATCCAGAAGTATACGTGCTAGTTATTCCTGCGATTGGAATGATGTATGAAATCATCCCAAGATTCTCAAGAAAACCAATTCACAGCTATCAGTCTGGAATTTTTGCATTTGTGTTATTATCTATAGTCGGATTCTCATCATGGGCACACCACATGTATGCAACCGGCATGTCATTTACTGAGAAAACAGTCTTTATGGTAGGAACTCTTGCAGCAGTTCCAGCATCTGCATTACACGTGTTTAACTTTATAGCAACAATGTGGAATGGCAGAATCAAATTTGCAACACCAATGATGTGGGCAGTTGGAGGAATTGCATTATTCTTCTCTGCAGGTGCAGGCGGTGTAGCAAACGCTGCAATGCCACTAGACTTCCAAACACATGACTCTTACTGGGTAGTTGGCCACTTCCATCTCTTTGTGATGGGTACCATTGCATTTGGTTCAATTGGATTCCTTTACTACATGTTCCCATATGTTACAGGAAGAATGTATAATGAAAAAATGGGTAAAGTTCACTTTGTCATGTCATTTATAGGAACTGTAATGGTATTCTTTACGCAACACGTACTTGGCTTATATGGAATGCCAAGAAGAATTTTTTGATTATCCTCCAATTCCAGAGTGGATTGCTATGAACCAGATTGCATCTATTGGTGCCATGGTAATTGGTATCAGTATGGTAATATTCTTGGC
>NZ_AEXL02000009.1 GCF_000242875.2 Candidatus Nitrosopumilus salarius BD31
TCCAACCGCAAGTGGTCACTTTGCATTCATCGTACTTACAATCATTGAGGCAATAGGTTACATCTTCTGTGTTAAAGTCATGGAAGAAGGTTCCAACAAAAATAGCAATGGCATCATTGGTGCTAGTGTTGCTGGTGCAGTTGTATTCGTACTATTTGTATCACTATTTGTTGGCTGGTAATCACAAGGAAACCCCTCAGACTATTTCTTTTTCATTTTAGTTTGGAATAATGGTAATTGACCGCATTTGCTTTAAGTCAAAAACAACGATCTTCATCATACTCTAAAATTTTATATACTGACCGTTTCTTTGACATCTTATGGTCTGGTTAAGACGATGTACACACTACTTATTCATAGTAGTTGTTGCAGTTAACTCTACACTGTTAACAATTAATGCAGGAGACTACATCTTCTACACTGACTGGGCTTGGACTTCGTACACGGTATTTTCAATATCGCAAACGTTGATGCTAATTGTAGGTGCTACATATTACCTAACATTTACTGGCGTTCCAGGCACAGCAACGTACTACGCTCTAATTATGACAGTATACACATGGATAGCAAAAGCCGCATGGTTTTCGCTAGGATATCCATATGACTTCATTGTAGTACCAGTTTGGTTACCATCAGCAATGCTGTTGGACTTAGTCTACTGGGCAACAAAGAAGAACAAGCACTCCTTGATACTGTTCGGCGGCGTACTGGTAGGAATGTCATTACCATTATTCAATATGGTGAACCTGATAACAGTAGCAGACCCACTAGAAACGGCATTCAAATATCCAAGACCAACATTGCCACCATACATGACACCGATAGAACCCCAAGTTGGTAAGTTCTATAACAGCCCAGTGGCTTTAGGTGCAGGTGCAGGT
>NZ_AEXL02000008.1 GCF_000242875.2 Candidatus Nitrosopumilus salarius BD31
ACCGAGTTTTAATTCTAATAATTTACATGCTGCTTCACCTAAGAATTGTGCTTTTTCTTTTCTGTTTTCAGGATGTTTACCTAAGTGTGGCAATAATCCCCAATCAAGTAAAGTCTCAGCACGTTTAATCTGAAATTCCTCTAACATTCCAGGTGCAATTCTTTTACTGATGTAAACAATTGCATCTTTTGATGTTGGAACATCACCTGCTTTTTCAAAGGAGCCTTCAAGTTCATCTTGAAGATCATCAACTAATGAAACTACAGAGGCAATCTCTCTATCAGATTCTAACCCAAGTGCTCGCATCAAAGTGACAACTGGAATATCAACTGGAGAGCCAGGAATTCTAGCAACAATCAAACCATCATTTTTCATGACAAGTTCTAATTTTGCACGATAACCGACAATTGAAGAATACACTTTAGCTTTGAAAACAATATTTCCACCAACAGTTTCTCTATCAACAATTATTTTGTTGTAAGAAAGATCTTCTAGTCCAACGATAACTCTTTCAGAACCGTTAATGATAAAATAACCACCAGGATCATTTGGATCTTCACCATGTTCAATTAATTTTTGAGTAGAGAAATTATGTAAGATACAAGCATTTGATTTTGCCATTACCGGAACATCTCCAATATGTACAAATCTAGATTCTAAAATTTTTCCATCTTCTACAACACTTGCTTCCATCATTACAGGTGCAGAATATGAAACATTTCTCAATCTTGCTTCAGCTGGAGTAATATGAGTAATTGAACCATCTAGTTCCATCATCCTTGGTTGTTGAAGTTTGACTTTACCTAATTGAATCTTGTAAGGATATTCAGCATTCTCAATGTCGATTTGTCCTACTTCGTTAATGATACTCTGTAATCCTCTTTCTAAAAATTCATCAAATGAATTCAAATGTTGACGTGCAATGCCTTCACGTTTTAAGATATCTTGAATTACTGGCCAACGTTTAGTTGAAGGATCTGTCATTAGACTTCCACCACATATCTGTAATAGAGACTTTCACCGGCAGTTGGACTTTTTCTAGTGATCTTAATCATATCTCCAGGTTTTACTCCAAGTCCCAAAATTGCAGGATCATTAACAAAGATTAGTGGTAATTCGGTTGGTTTGCAATTGTATTTTTTCAAAACATCTTCGGCTTCTTGTTTAGAAATAATTTCATGTGTTGGAACATAGATATGATCAGGTACCAGTACTTGATTTTTCTTAGTTGCCATTTAGAATACCTCCAGATCGAACATTAAATGTAACATGCAATAATACACACAAACTGTAAAAAATTCGCGCTCAGGTTAATATATATCTAATCTGAAATTCGTTACAAAAATCTGTTTTTTCTATTTTGTCAACAAATTTTATCACAACCTTAAATAGGATAAATTCAGGCGTAAAATTGATGAAAGCTCATCTATCGGTGTTTGCCTTATCTGCAATTTTAATTGCAAGTATTGGTATGGCACCAGCATTTGG
>NZ_AEXL02000007.1 GCF_000242875.2 Candidatus Nitrosopumilus salarius BD31
GATAAAAGCGTTATCAAGATGATGGCTCCTCCACGTATAATGTTCCTCTCATGTTATAGTGAATCAACCCACAGTATTCTCTGCATTGGATATCATGTTGTCCAACTTCTGTTGGTGCAAACCATACAGTATTAATTCTACCAGGGACTGCATCCATCAAGACAACATAATCATGAATGTTAAAAGAATGATTGACGTCTTTTGATTGTATTTCAAATTTGTACGCCTTGCCAGTTTCAACATGTAATTCGCCTATTTCTTTAGTACCATCTTCATGCTCAAAACTCCAGAACCATTGTTGTCCAGTTACTTTGATAACTTCAGCATCTTCAGGAACATGGTCAACAAGTCTTTCTGCTTCCCAAGCTTCTGCTCCTACCCAAACCATTAATGCAATTACAACACCAACATAGATCCATTCAGGCCAACTAGAATGTCCACTCAATTTTACCAGTCCGTCCCCTCGTATGGAGTTGGTTTTGCCTTTGGATTTGATTCTCTAAATCTCCAACATTGCCAAATAATTGTACCAGATACTACTGCACCAACTACAAATGCTATAGTCATCATTTAAAATAAGTTCCAAATAATCACTCTACGATCAAGGTATTTACCAGGTTCGTCCCCTGCAGCAAATGCTGACTCAATAACTGGAACTAATATCATAACTGCCAATACTAAGAATAACACTGTCATCTTCATTAGCGATTGAATGACGTCATCTATAATTTCTATTTAAGGGTTTTCAAGATTATTAGTTACCAACCTTGATCGAATCGTGATGGGTGCATTACATTTAGTCCTGAAAGGGAGAACTTTCTCTCTTTTTCTCTAAAAAATGTTAAGAGAGGCATTTGCAATGATCAATTCAAACAGATTGGTAGGAGAGAGATCAACTATCGTAGATAGCATTGCTTTGATTGGATCCATGTGAGTTACAAGTACCACATTTTCATCAGGATGTTTTTCAACGACATGATTGACTATTCCCAATACTCGTTTTTTCACTTCAGAAAAAGTTTCTACTCCGTTGTGAGCAATTTCCAATTCGCCATTATAGAATTTCATGAAGACGTTTCCATGACTAGTAAAAATTTCATCATATGGAACACCAGTAAATTTTCCCATATCAAGCTCAATTAGTCGCTCATCAATTGTAACATCAAGTGAATTGTGTTTTCCAACAATCTCTGCAGTATGTTTTGCTCTTTGTATTGGACTTGAATAAATTGCAGAGATATTCATGTGTTCAAGTAATTCAGCAGTATGCTCTGCTTGTTTAATTCCAATTTCAGTTAATGGGACACCTTCTGTTCTTCCAGCTAAGATTCTTTCGGTATTATTTTTGGCCTGACCGTGTCTAAGGAAAATAATCTGACCCAATTTGATTCAAATTCAAATAGAGATAATAATAAGATTATCAGACATATATCATGAAGATCGGAATTATTGGTGGAACCGGAGGAATGGGAAAAGGTTTTGCGTTAAGATGGTCACAAAACCATGACGTTATTGTTGGTTCTAGAGATGCAACAAGAGCATCTGAATCCGCATCCGAATATTCCAAGATGGCAAAAGAAGCATTTGGTGAAATTAAGGGATCAATTTCTGGAAACGATAATGTTTCAGTTGCAAAAGAAAGCGATGTTTTGATTTTATCAATTCCATATGAGAACATTGATTCTGTATGTTCTGGAATACTATCTGAAGTAAAAGATAGTTGTGTTGTGGTATCACCAATTGTTCCAATGACAAAAACAGATGTAGGATTTGAATGCGTTTCAATTAAAGAGAACAAACCATTCTCATACAAGCTTGTATCAAACCATATGAAAAACAAATCAAAACTAGTTTCAGCATTTCATGTAATTTCTGAAAAAAAATTAGTAAATCCTACACTAGAACTAGATTATGACATCTTTGTTTGTGGAGATGACGATGAATCTGTCCAAGTAGTTAATGGATTGATTGGAGAGATCAAAGGATTAAGATCAATTTACTTGGGACCAATAGAATTATCATATCTTGCAGAAATGTCAACACCGTTACTTCTTAATGCAATGATAAGAAACAAGCTAAAGAATCCTGGAATTAAAATTATCTAAGTCTGTTTTTTCATTTAACATGAGTCACGAGTACTATAGACGGGGCAGGAATTGGTTTACAGCAATAGGTGTTCTTTTTTGTGTTATGGGAGGAATAGTAATGATTCAACAATTATTGATATGGGGGATAGATTTTGTTGAAGAATTTCTGCTAAATGGGGAAATTACTAATGAAAAAGTTTCAATGGCAATGTTGATCTTTGGGATTTTTATGATAGCATTAGGATTCAGAAAGCATGAACAGAGATGAATTTCTAAAATCTCAGAAAATATTACGATTAGCAACAATTGGTAAAAATAAAACACCACACATTGTCCCTGTCTGGTACAGATATAGTAAAAAAAAACTCTACATAGGAACAAATACTAGAACTCAAAAGGCAAAAAACATCAAAAAAACAAAGGAGTTTCTTGCTGTATTGATGTAGGAATTAATGCTCCAAAAATTTATGGTGTAATGATTCAAGGAAATGCAAATTTGATTTTAGAGAGCAGTAAAGTAAAAACCATTGCAAAAAAAATTCTTTTACGATATTTTAAAACACTAGATAACAAATCTGCAAAGGAATTGCTAGATGATACTAATTGCGTTATAGAGATAATTCCTGAGAAATTTTCAGTGTGGAATTACTGAGTCATAAATTCTTCAATCTTGTTCATTGCGGAATCCAATACTTTAAGATCAGGAAGATAAACTAGTCTAAAGTGTCCGCTACCATACTTTTCACCAAAACCAGATCCATGAACAGTCAATACACCTTTTGTTTCAAGTAATTTTGTAACAAATTCCTTATCAGAACCAAATCTATTGTCTTCAATTTTTGGAAATGCATAAAATGCACCCTTTGGGTTTGGACATGAGAGACCAGGTATTTCATTAAGTCGCTTTACAACCAAATCTCGGCGTTTTTTAATTTCAGAAACAAAATCATTAATGTATCCTTGAGGTCCACGAAGAGATTCCAAAGCTGCATGTTGTACTGGAAGACTGGTTGCAATTCTAACTCTTGCCAATTTTGGAAGATGTTCACGAAGTGCTTCAAGTTGAGGTGATTGATTAAATGCAATATATCCAATTCTCCAGCCAGACATTAGATGGACTTTGGAG
>NZ_AEXL02000006.1 GCF_000242875.2 Candidatus Nitrosopumilus salarius BD31
AAACTCTCTGTAATTTGCCTTACATGAACAAAACAATTTACTTTTCAAGTTTGTTAGCTGACAGTGAATTTCTAAACCAATTTTAGTCATATTGGAACCTCGGGTAATGTAACAGTGCTTTCCAATGCATGTGCAGCTTGAAGTAATAGCTTATCATTCATAGAGTCAGCCATTAATTGAATTCCTATCGGAAGTCCATTTGCATTTGCAAATGGAATTGATATTGCAGGTTTTCCAGCAAGATTAGCAGTAACAGTATTGATATCAACTAGAAACAAAGAAATTGGATCGTCAATCTTTTCACCAATTTTAAAGGGCAGTATTGGAACTGTTGGAGATATCAAAAGATCAAATTTCTTAAATGCTTCATTGACTTCTTTTGTGAGTTTACTTTTTACTTTCAGTGCCTTTAGGAAATATTTTCCAGCATGTCCTGCGGATGGAACATAACCGCCAATTATCATCCTTCTTGTAACTTCAGGTCCAAATTTTCTGCGTGCCTTTGAAATGTAAGAGTTAAACTCGTAACCTTCAACAGGAAAATCATAACCGTATCGGAGATTATCATATCTTGCAAGATTGCTTCCAGCTTCTGTTGCAGTAATTGTATAGTATGCAGCTACTGAATATTTCACCATATCCAATGATATTTCTTCGCAGATTGCACCTAAACTTTCTAGTTTAGATATTGCCTCATTTGTTGCAGAAAGTACTCTAGAATCAATACCATCTCCAATCATCTCCTTGATAATACCTATTTTCTTACCTTCTATTCCTGAATCAATTTCTGAAAGATAGTCAACGTTTTTGTTATCAATGGTAGTATTGTCATTTTTATCCAATCCAGCGATGATATTGAGCATAAATGCCGCATCTTTTACCGTTCTAGTAAGAGGACCAATCTGCTCTATGCTATTTGAATATGAAATTAATCCATATCGGCTGATCAGACCATAAGTTGGCTTGTACCCAACTGTAGAACAAAAACTGGCAGGATTCCTAACGGATCCTCCAGTATCAGAGCCAAGAGACGCAATACATTCAAAGGCACTTACTGAAACAGCACTTCCGCCAGATGAACCGCCAGGAACATGTTCAATGTTCCACGGATTTTTGCTTGGGCCAAAGGCACTAAACTCTGTTGACAACCCCATTGCAAATTCATCAAGATTTACTTTTCCAACAAATACCGCGTCTTCTTCTTTCAGTTTTGTTATTACGGTTGCATCGTATGGTGATACATAATTTTCAAGCATTTTGGAAGCACACGTTGTCTTTGAATTTTTTATGCAAATGTTATCTTTGATGGATATGGGCATACCAAAACATAAGCCAATTTTTTCACCAGATTTAATTTTCTTGTCAATCTCACGAGCTTGATCAACTGCATCGTCATTGACATTCAAAAAAGCATGAAGTTTTTCATCAACATCAGATATTCTTTCCAGAGTTTTTGCCATAAAATCTTCAGCAGATATGTTTCCATTTTTTACTTCTTGAATATATTC
>NZ_AEXL02000005.1 GCF_000242875.2 Candidatus Nitrosopumilus salarius BD31
TCTTCGATTTCTTTATCTATTTTTAGTACATCTAATTCTAATTTAGAACCACATCTAACACATCTAAAGAATTCAAGACTTGATTCTAACATTATCGGTATAACAAATTAATTATTTGTAAGGTAATAATTTCTTTGATGGAAAAATCAAGATAATCTTAAATGTAGTATTTTCAGATTTTATACGAATTGGGCGAGTTTCAAGAATTTGCAGAGGCATTATTTGGTCAATTATCAGTTGAAATTAACGAAGAAAGTGAGATTACAAACTTGGCAATCAAGGCTAAAGAGGATATTTCAGGTAAAGTAGAATTCAAAGAACTAGAAGACATAGCAAATGAGATTTTGCCAGAATTCAAAGAAAAAGTTGAAGGTTTTCTAGGTCTAAATGTTCCAAAAAATATTTCACTAAAGTTTCCAGAATTAGAAGATCTAAAAAGATTGAAAGGAGACAAAGTATTTGCAGACAAGGAATCAAAAGAATTTGTCATAGAATTATTCAATGCAGTTGCAAAAGAAGATTTAAAAAAAATTGCAGAGTTGATGCAAAAAGATACTGCAAAATACTTGGTGTATTCAACATATGCAATTCAATACATATCTAAAATCACCACTACATATGGAGATTATCTTGATTCAATAATCTACTTAAACAAATTCATTTTATCCAGATATCCACAAATAATTCTTCACAAACAAGGAGAACCATACGAATCAAGATTTGAAAATGTCAATTCTGGATATCTCGGTGCAGTAAAGATGACAGTATTAGAAGAGTTAATTCATTCCACACAAGAAAACCTACAAGAAATTAACAAGAATGCTGCAATGAAAGTAAACAAAATCAATGAAGAGTTAGCAACGATAATCTTATCACTAGATACTGAAACAATCAACAAACTATCAGATTATTGTCAATTACAAGCAGTGCCAGATGATTTTCCATTTGCAAAAAAAGCAAATCTATTTTTCTTTTTGAATCCAGACCATTTCCTAATAGAGCAGATCGGACCAGATGTGATGACGTTTACACATGTAGAAATAGATCCAAAAATAGAAGAATCAATTCCACAACTATTGGAGATTTATAAAAAATGGTTAGTCCCAATCCAACAACATCATGCAGCATTTACAGCCATGGAAGGAATGGCAGCATTTGCAATAGAAAATATCCTTAAAGATGATCAAGATTTTCAGAATTATCTTACTACTTTTATGGGCACAGATTTTTCATCATACCAAGTACGAAAAAGCATGGGAAAAGACTTTACAAAAATAATATATGAAAAATTAGGCAAGGATGCATTCACAAAAATAATTTCAAACCCTCCAAATACGAGAGAGATTAAGGAACCTCAATTATACCTCACGAGACTGAGTTTATAGCAATTGGAAGAAAAATTTGACCCATTAGTTGCAGAATGGCTATCATTTGTAGAAAATCCAAATTTCAATTTGGTTGAGAAATGTCTAAAGTTTGCTCAGATTTTAGAATATCCAGATCTGAATGTAGAAGATTACATTAAAAAGATCAGCCATATTGGAAAATCGTTAAAAGAATCAATCAGTGATGTTAAAAATCCAACATACTTGATTTCAATGTTAAATGAGCATCTCTTTGAAAATTTAGGGTTTAGTGGAGACGATGATGATTACTACAATCCAAAAAATAACTTTCTAAATGAAGTTATTGATAAAAAAACAGGCCTTCCAATTACCATTTCAATTCTTTATGTAGAAATTGCAAAGTTCATTGGTTTGGAACTTAAAATAGTTGGATTTCCAAGTCACATTCTAGTAAAATATAACGAAGAGATGATCTTAGATCCATTTTATGATGGACGTCTGTTGGATGTGGATGATTTACAAGATATTCTTGATGCTAATTTTGGAGGTGAAGTAGAATTCAAACCTGAATTTCTAGACGAAGTTAAACCTGAACAAATACTAGTAAGATTGACTCGTAATTTAAAAAATTCATACATACAGTCATTTGTTTATGATAAAGCATTACGATGCACTAACATGGTATTAGCAATAGAGCCGGAATCTCCAGAAGACATAAGAGATAAA
>NZ_AEXL02000004.1 GCF_000242875.2 Candidatus Nitrosopumilus salarius BD31
AGGGCCGCAATTTTAGTGGATATTTGAGATAATTTTTTCTGAATCTGATTTTGGTTCTAGGTTGTAATTTTATCTAATTGATTAGATTCTGAGCCTGTTTTTACCTCTCTTGCTATTCTTTTACCCATACTCATTGACTCGTTAAACAAAAGTGAGTAGTACGGTGAGCCATCCATGTAGATATTACTTCCTGCAACAATTCTTGCTGAAAATTCAAATGATGTGAATTTTGCATTTTCATCATAAACTCCCTCAATACAAAATGGACCATTCATCCCAGGGGCAACTATTCGTTTTGAAGCTTCCACAAAATTCTCTCCCATTGTATACACTTCATCTAATAATGATTCTCGTAAAACTAATGGACTGTTTCCAATGACGTTAAATGATGGAACTTTGCTTAATTTTAGTTGCTGCTCTGATGGAATTCTAGCCAACCCTTCTATGTCTGATTCGTGTCTTTGGTCAACTCCGAAGAATTCTAACTCTTCTTTTAATGGGGAATAAAAGAATTGTAAATACGCTAAAACACCTGCCGCATACTCTTGAATGTAAAGTATCTCGTCTTTGGAAATAGTACCTTCTGAAATTAATTGTTCTCTTTTTTGTTATAATCGTCTTCGTTTGCTGCCATGAAATATCCTTTACCTCCAGCAGCTCCTTGTCTTTTTACAATAACTAACTTGTCAATATCCTTGGGGTTTGTCACCGGCTTTGGAACTGGAAGGCTTGCTTCTCTCATTAGTTTTTC
>NZ_AEXL02000003.1 GCF_000242875.2 Candidatus Nitrosopumilus salarius BD31
GTTTAGATTACTTGCCAGGTCGTNTTGCAAACGTAATGACATAACCAACACCTATCATAATTGATTGATATGCGATGTTAGTGTATGGGATTGGTTTGATAATTGGTTCTCCTTCAACAACTACTGTTTGACCTGGGCCAAGTCCTGGACCAACTTTTGCAATGTTGAGTTGGGTGTGTACGTGGTATACACCTGCTTCAAGTGCTTTGGCTGATAGTGAGTAATCGACGACAGCGTTACCTGGAATGTCAAAGACGTTTCCTGGTGGATCTCTTGCCAACATCTCCCATCTGTTACCTGCGTTGGTAGACTCTGTGAAAATGGATAGCCATCCTCTTAGGTCTCTCTCTACTAGACTGACTAATGTTCCTTGAACTGTCAAGGTTTCGCCAGTTTGTAGGGATTGTCTGTTGAAGGTTTCATCCTCAATTCTGATGAAACGACTCTGGAGTTGTGCTTGGACACCGTGTGCATCTGCAGTTGGAAGTACAGTTTCAACCCAGTTGAAACCTAAAGTTCCTAGTGCAAGTACTACAGCTAGTCCAAATACGAAAATTGTTTTTTCGACCATAGTTATCCCTAATATTGAGGAATTAATCCACATCGTTATATGTTTTACCTTAATGACGCGGATCGACGTTTATTATTATGTTTATCATTGATGTTATACAATGAAATTACTAAAAATAATATGAAAATTAATATCTTTTTACTAAATTGAAATGAATTAATTTCATAAATTACTGAAGTTTTCATCATAAATTTGATAAAAATTAACCCTTTCTAAATCTCTTACTTTATATTCAGAATTAACATGATAGGTAACATGGCACAGATGCCCGCATTAATCCCAAAAGAAGTTGAGATCCAGAGACTAAAGAAAATCTGGCTCATCGTTATTGCTATGGGTTCAACTGCAGCATCAGTCGAAGTAGACAACTTCGTTGATGGTTCTTTGCATCAAACCTCTATCAGAGATAGCGCATTTACACCAGCACACTGGTGGCTATACTCCCACTTCATCACATTACCACTTGGATGGGGAGCAGCAGCAATCTATGATAGAAAAGTACCAGTTCTTAGAGGTCCAAATAATTCAATGAACACCGGTTTAAAGATGACCATCCTTGGTTACCTTGCAACCATGTTTACAATTGGAGTCAATGAGATGTGGCACTTTTGGTTTGTAGAAGAAATCTTTGCGGTTCCAAACCACTGGATGTTTAACATGGGAGTCGTAGTGGCTTTCATGGGCGCCCTTGCATACGTAGTTAGAGTATATGCTCGACTCGTAGAACTAGGTGCAGAAACTCCTGGAGAGAACCCATATGTTGCAGAGATGTACAAGATGGCTCTAGAAGGCAAATTGTACAGCAGATCAATTCCATAGAAAAAGTGCATTTAGCACATTTTTTTCTTTTATTATTTTCAAACGACGTAGATCGTACTAGTCACCCAGTTTAAGAAAGACTTAAAAGAATCTGAATTAGAATAATTCCAGAATGACTCTTCCTAAAGGATTCGGTTCTGGCAGCGCTGGTGGATCATCAAGTGCTGATATAGAACGAATGATTGGAAAACGCGTTGAAAATATGACCGGTATGATTACTATTTCATTCTGGG
>NZ_AEXL02000002.1 GCF_000242875.2 Candidatus Nitrosopumilus salarius BD31
CCGCGCAGGACGACTCGACCAGTGAGCTATTACGCTTTCTTTAAAGGATGGCTGCTTCTAAGCCAACCTCCTGGCTGTCTGTGCCTTCCCACTTCGTTTTCCACTTAGCACGTCATTTGGGACCTTAGCTGTCGGTCTGGGTTGTTTCCCTCTTGACTACGGACGTTAGCACCCGCAGTCTGTCTCCCGTAATTGCATTTCTCGGTATTCGGAGTTTGCAATGGTTTGGTAAGTACTTATGCACCCCCTAGCCATAACAGTGCTCTACCCCCGAGAATGATATACGAGGCACTACCTAAATAGTTTTCGGAGAGAACCAGCTATCTCCAAGTTTGTTTAGCCTTTCACCCCTATCCACAGCTCATCCCCAAATTTTTCAACATTTGTGGGTTCGGACCTCCAGTACCTGTTACGGCACCTTCATCCTGGCCATGGATAGATCACTTGGTTTCGGGTCTACACCCAGCAACTGAACGCCCTATTCGGACTCGCTTTCGCTACGCCTCCCCTATCGGTTAAGCTTGCTACTGAATGTAAGTCGCTGACCCATTATACAAAAGGTACGCAGTCACGGAACAAGTCCGCTCCCACTGTTTGTATGCATACGGTTTCAGGTTCTATTTCACTCCCCTCCCGGGGTTCTTTTCGCCTTTCCCTCACGGTACTAGTTCACTATCGGTCGATTACGAGTATTTAGCCTTGGAGGATGGTCCCCCCATGTTCAGACAAGGTTTCTCGTGCCCCGCCCTACTTGTCGTTATCCTAGTTCCACACACGGGATTTCGTATAAGGGGCTATCACCCTCTATGGCCGGACTTTCCATTCCGTTCTACTATCGCATGTGCTAAAAATAACAGGCTGTTCCGTGTTCGCTCGCCACTACTTACGGAATCTCGGTTGATTTCTTTTCCTCGAGCTACTTAGATGTTTCAGTTCACTCGGTTTGCCACCATCTCCCTATATATTCAGGAGCGGTTACCCTTGCGGGTGGGTTTCCCCATTCGGACATCTCCGGATCAAAGCTTATTTGCCAGCTCCCCGAAGCTTTTCGCAGACTATCACGTCCTTCATCGCCTGTAATCGCCAAGGCATCCACCATATGCACTTATTCACTTGACCCTATAACGTTAAAACCTAAACCCTTTTAAATTTAAATTTCGCGGTGCATGAGACACCCGCTATAGGCTTTCTAAAGCAACTTCTTCATCACTTCTTACCTTAATGTACCAAGGTTCAAAATAATGAATGGTTTGTTATTTCAACTTCATTTGTCTTCAATCAAACTTTACGTTCAATCAAACACAACAAAGCGAAATGATTTTCGATTTTGCAATCAATAATATTATCCGACTAAGATAATATTACCCATTTGAATATAAAAGTCATCACAACTTCTATACTCTCTTTACTTCTTCCATTTTGTTAAAGATCAATCCAGCTAAAAAGCTAGAAGCAAATACTGTATCCAACTCACAAACATCAAATACAAGACTTGCTTCTAGGTTTTTTATATCAAAGATTGGTGATGGTGGAGGATGACGGGATCGAACCGACGACCCCCTGCTTGCAAAGCAGGTGCTCTCCCAGCTGAGCTAATCCCCCATTTAAGGCGATATCTGGTGGGTCTGGATGGGCTCGAACCATCGACCCCCGCGTTATCAACACGGTGCTCTAACCAGCTGAGCTACAGACCCTAACTATAGGTTCAATTAGCGTCTCCGCTAACGTTTTGGCCAATCTTTGATAATGCTACTTCTGAATGACTGATAAGCGTGAATGCTTGCAACCGAATCAAGGTCTCTAGAAAGGAGGTGATCCAGCCGCACCTTCCGATACGGCTACCTTGTTACGACTTCACCCCAGTCATGAATACTACCGTGGTAAGCGTCCCCCTCGCGGTTAGACTACCTACTTCTGGTAAAACCCACTCCCATGGTGTGACGGGCGGTGTGTACAAGGCCCGGGAACGTATTCACCGCGACATTCTGATCCGCGATTACTAGCGATTCCGACTTCATGCTCTCGAGTTGCAGAGAACAATCCGGACTACGATCGGCTTTCTGGGATTGGCTCCACCTCGCGGCTTGGCAACCCTTTGTACCGACCATTGTATTACGTGTGAAGCCCTGGCCATAAGGGCCATGAGGACTTGACGTCATCCCCACCTTCCTCCGGTTTGTCACCGGCAGTCCCAATAAAGTGCCCAACTAAATGATGGCAATTATTGGCAAGGGTTGCGCTCGTTGCGGGACTTAACCCAACATCTCACGACACGAGCTGACGACAGCCATGCAGCACCTGTGTTACGGTTCCCGAAGGCACCAATCCATCTCTGGAAAGTTCCGTACATGTCAAGGCCAGGTAAGGTTTTTCGCGTTGCATCGAATTAATCCACATAATCCACCGCTTGTGCGGGCCCCCGTCAATTCATTTGAGTTTTAATCTTGCGACCGTACTCCCCAGGCGGTCAACTTCACGCGTTAGCTACGTTACTCATGGATTTTACTCCACCAACAACTAGTTGACATCGTTTAGGGCGTGGACTACCAGGGTATCTAATCCTGTTCGCTCCCCACGCTTTCGTGCATGAGCGTCAATATGATCCCAGGGGGCTGCCTTCGCCATTGGTATTCCTCCACATCTCTACG
>NZ_AEXL02000001.1 GCF_000242875.2 Candidatus Nitrosopumilus salarius BD31
GGGATAGAAAAACGTATTTTTGTCATAATTCTGTCACAGAAAGTTTTGCAAAAATCAGCTATATTAGCTGCTGGTAAAAATTAGGGGGACAACATGACATCAAGCAAGAAAGACTATATATCAAAAGCAAAGGAACTTTCAGGAGAGCAAAGAGAGCGTGTACTTTCACGCATGACAGGAAAATTACCAAAGAGACTTGAAAAAGATAAACTGACAGAAGAAGAAGCAATAGCTATTCAACTTGAATTAGAGGATGAACAGCTTATAGAATGGAAACAAAGAGTAGCTTCATTACGTGAAAAAGAAAACAAGAAAAATAAAAAATCATGAGTTAAACTATTAAGGTATTTAGACTTTACCAACCGCACAGGAAAGCTTAATGATCAAAATCTTGATTGCAAATCCAAAAGGTGGGAGTGGAAAAACGACCTTATCAACAAATCTAGCGGGCTATTATGCTAGCAACGGCAAAAATGTTTGCCTCCTAGATTTGGACAAACAACAATCTTCTTATAGCTGGGTTCGTAGAAGACCAGAACACTTATCAAAAATTAGTAGTGCCAATAATCGTGATGCACTCGCCAAGAAAAAAAATATAGAAATTGCTATTATTGATTCGCCTGCAGGCATCCGTGGAGACAAGCTAAGTGATGCGGTTAAAGAAGCAGACTGGGTAATCGTACCGATGCAAGCTTCAACCTATGATATTAATGCGACACAAGAGTTTATCGACATACTCAAAGCAGAAAAAGCAGTCCGTAAAGAACGTACTTTTGTCGCCATGCTCGGCATGCGCGTAGCAAGCCGAACCAAAGCCGCAGAAAATCTTGCAGAATACCTTAACGATAGTGGATTTCCAGTTATTGGCAATTTGCGCAATGCGCAAATATACGCCCATACTGCTGAGCATGGCATTAGTCTATTTGAGATGCCTGCTTACAAAGCAAAAAAAGACCTAGAGCAATGGGCACCATTACTCAAATGGATTAAAAACCTAGAAAAATAAACCCACAACGATATTAAATTTTGTGTTTATGCTGACTTAGTGTCGATGCACCTGGCTAAGTCGCTTTCCTGTTAGACTTGTCCAGACCTGCTTACTGAGATTTATTGTAGCCACAAGTAATAACAATGATATAAATAAAGAAAGCACTGGGTCAATTAGCAACCACCCTGTCAAATAGATAACCATACCTGCTGCTAGCGCAGCAATAGATCCCAATAAATCACCAATCACATGTAAAAGTGCAGCTTGATGATTTAAACTTTTTTCTGAGTCATCGTGATGTAATTGCTTAACAACAATGATATTGATAATTAGCCCAATCAATGCAATCACAATGACATAAGAACCCATAACTTCCCGAGGCTCACTGATACGATCAATCGCTTCAATCACCATCCAAACAATGACAATATACATTAAGATAATATTAATAATTGAAGCAATTAATTCAGCATTACTCTTAACTTTTTTTCTTGTTCGGTACACTGCAAGCAGGGCTAAACCAAGTGATAACGCATCCGAAAACATATGCCACGCATCGCCTAGCAAGGCCAAAGACTGCGTCCATATACCACCTGCAAACTCGATAAAAGCAAATCCGACTATAAGTAAAAATGGAATTAAAAAAACATTCTTTGCCGAATCATCTGCTTGTATTGGATGATTTTTATGATTACTCATCTGAAAATAAATTGATGTCTATTTAAGCTGAGGTAAATATTTTATTGATACTTGAAAAAGTGTCTTTTGCGTTTTTTTCTATCTTCTTCATACCCTTGACGAGTCTCTTCTATAGCTGCCTCATTTTCTGCCTTTTGCTCTTCTTGTAATTTTACTTTTGCTACTTCTTTTTCTTCTGTATCAACAATACCATCTTGATTAATATCTTTACTATTGAAACGCGCTCTCATTTCGGCATCATGAAAAGCTTTATATTCCTCAAAACTCACTTTACCATCGTTATTCTGATCTGCTTTCATTACATCATTAACAGATTCATCCGCAGCATAAGCGTTGCTACTAATGAATATTAATAATACCAATCCAATCAAGTTGATTTGCTTCATAACATCCTCATCTGTTATCTAATTATTTCTATATAGTTATAGTGTAACAAAAAAGCAGCGCGCAGCGCCGCTTTTCGTGTGTTAATTCAGAGTTAGAACTGATTATTGGTGCTTTCTTTCGCAGTGCTCTTTATCATGATATTTCGCTTTCATTTTAGCTCTTGCAGCATTGCGTTCATCAGTATCAATGTAACCATCGCCATTGGTGTCTCTACGCTTAAAGTACTCCTCCATATGTTTCATACGCGCATTTTTAAACTCCTCATAACTAACTTTCCCATCATTATCAGTGTCAGCAGATATCTCATGCTTCTCAGATTCTTTGCCTTCATGATGGTTAGCATATGCTGCGAAAGTACCCAGCGCTAATGCCGACGAGATTAAAAGTGTTGTGATTGTTTTTTTCATAAAAAAAATCCTTTTTGATAATGCATCATTGCATTGCTTTTATAACGCACAAGATTAAATTTCGACCACAAAATTCATCAAACACCATTTTAGTCCATTATAATTATCGTTAGTTTCAATAAGACATTCTCATGCTTAGTTATCGACACGCATTCCATGCTGGCAATCATGCCGACATACTCAAACACTATATCCTTAGTTTAGTGCTTGATTACTACAATCAAAAAGATAAGCCTTACATAGTGATAGATACGCATGCTGGAGCTGGCCTGTATCCAATCAACCATATATTCACACAAAAAAATAAAGAATTTGAAACAGGCGTCTCTCAATTGCTTCAAGCAAACGCATTGCCTGACTCACTGGCTAAATTTGTACAAAAGATATGGCTATTTAATTCGAACCACTCACTTAATATTTACCCAGGTTCCCCAAAGATTATAGAGTCTTTTTTAAGACCTAGTGACAAACTATACTTATTTGAGCTACACCCGAATGAACATCAAGTCTTATTAAACAATTTTAAAAATAGTCTGAGCAAACAAACCAAAATACTTCAACAAGATGGCTTCAAAGGACTGATAGCGTTTTTACCTCCCCATACTAAACGCGGCATAACCATCATAGACCCGCCGTATGAAGACAAAAAAGATTATGAAACCGTAATTACCGCCCTTAAAGAAAGCTTAAAACGTTTTGCAACAGGATGTTATATCGTCTGGTATCCTTTATTACAGAACAAGCTATACCTTCAAATGGTTGAGGCTCTGTGTGAATTAAATTCAACAAGCTGGCTTAATGTGACACTTCAAGTTACACAACCCTCAGCTGATGGCTATGGCATGTATGGTAGTGGTTTATTTGTTATCAATCCACCATGGACGATGCCTAAGCTATTAGAAGAGTCAATGCCAGTTTTAGAAGCGCTGTTAGGGCAAGACGCGAGCCGAGCGTCTGAGCTAACATATCAGATTAGTTAATGTTATATAGAGATTTAGCGCTCATGGCAAAATTCTAAACGGTCACTCTCTCGGCCAAAACTTAATTTATCGTCAGTGCGCCCCCGAACAAGTATCTTACTCTCGCTACCAAAGCTTAACCGTTCGGTATTTTTGCCAAATACTAGGTTTTGATCATACTTACCTCGTACTAAGACAGCATCCTCTTTACCTGGTTGCAGCAAGTTACTCTCTTTGCCAAAAGATAAGTTTTCTGACTTTTGGCCCATTTGCAGCAAGGAATCCTGTTTGCCAAAATCAAGGTTCTTGTCACGCTTCCCAGCAGCTAACTGAGCACTTTCCTCACCAAAAGATAAATCCGTGGTCTTTTTTCCCTTTTCCAATGGTTCTTCTATATTGCCTTGTTGTAATGGTCTATTACAATTATCAATGCAACTATGTTGGACAGATTGCTCTGCACAAGCAAAATGACTTAAAGAAACAGCTATAACAAATAGTATGAATCGGATCATGTTTGTAAACTATTTACGATGAAAACTTCAACTATACGCAGATTAAAATAAAAAGACTATCAGCTTTATATTGAACAATAGCAATTTAATCTAATTAGTTGCATAAAAAGCAAAAAGCCTCACTAAATTAGTGAGGCTTTCAAATAAAAGCTTGGCAGTGACCTACTTTCGCATGCGAAGAGCATACTATCATTGGCGCTGGTTCGTTTCACGGCCCTGTTCGAGATGGGAAGGGGTGGGTCCAAACCGCTATTGCCACCAAGCATAAACGGTAATGTTACCTTGTTTAACAGTTATTCCTGTTAAGCAAGCTTTAACAAATTGGAAGAAGTAAAGATGCTTTAATGTTAATTAAAGAATGGGTTTGATTGTTTCTTTCGATTATTACTTTAGAACCAACCTTCTCTTAAATTTTCATCAAAGATGTTATTTAAGTCTTAAGGTTATAGGATCAAGCCTCACGAGCAATTAGTATCAGTTAGCTTCACCCCTTACAGGGCTTCCACACCTGACCTATCAACGTCCTGGTCTAGAACGACTCTTCAGGGGGGTTATACCCCCAGGGAAATCTCATCTCAAGGCGAGTTTCACGCTTAGATGCTTTCAGCGTTTATCTCTTCCACACTTAGCTACCCGGCGATACCACTGGCGTGATAACCGGTGCACCAGAGGTGTGTCCACTCCGGTCCTCTCGTACTAGGAGCAGGTCCCTTCAAATTTCCAGCGCCCACGGCAGATAGGGACCAAACTGTCTCACGACGTTTTAAACCCAGCTCACGTACCACTTTAAATGGCGAACAGCCATACCCTTGGGACCGGCTACAGCCCCAGGATGTGATGAGCCGACATCGAGGTGCCAAACTCCCCCGTCGATATGAACTCTTGGGAGGAATCAGCCTGTTATCCCCAGAGTACCTTTTATCCGTTGAGCGATGGCCCTTCCATACAGAACCACCGGATCACTATGACCTGCTTTCGCACCTGCTCGACCTGTCCGTCTCGCAGTCAAGCAACCTTATGCCATTGCACTATCAGTACGATTTCCGACCGTACCTAGGTTACCTTCGCACTCCTCCGTTACTCTTTGGGAGGAGACCGCCCCAGTCAAACTGCCCACCATACACGGTCCCCGATCCAGATTATGGACCTAGGTTAGAACCTCAACAACATCAGGGTGGTATTTCAAGGTCGACTCCATAAGAACTAGCGTCCCTATCTCAACGTCTCCCACCTATCCTACACAAATCCTGTCAAAGTCCAATGTAAAGCTACAGTAAAGGTTCATGGGGTCTTTCCGTCTAGCCGCGGGTAGATTGCATCTTCACAACCACTTCAACTTCGCTGAGTCCCGAGAGGAGACAGTGTGGCCATCGTTACGCCATTCGTGCGGGTCGGAACTTACCCGACAAGGAATTTCGCTACCTTAGGACCGTTATAGTTACGGCCGCCGTTTACTGGGACTTCAATCAAGAGCTTGCACCCCATCATTTAATCTTCCAGCACCGGGCAGGCGTCACACCCTATACGTCCACTTTCGTGTTAGCAGAGTGCTATGTTTTTATTAAACAGTCGCAGCCACCTTTTCACTGCAACCCCATCATGCTCCAAGAGTAAATCTCTTCACACTACCGGGGCGCACCTTCTCCCGAAGTTACGGTGCTATTTTGCCGAGTTCCTTCTCTCGAGTTCTCTCAAGCGCCTTAGAATTCTCATCCTGCCCACCTGTGTCGGTTTGCGGTACGGTCTTATACAACTGAAGCTTAGTGGCTTTTCTTGGAAGCATGGTATCAATCACTTCGTCTACAAGTAGACTCGTTATCACGTCTCGGTCTTAGCTCTCCGGATTTGCCTAAAGAACCAACCTACTCGCTTGAACCGGGACATCCAACACCCGGCTGACCTAACCTTCTCCGTCCCCACATCGCATTGTATAGAGGTACAGGAATATTAACCTGTTTCCCATCAGCTACGCATCTCTGCCTCACCTTAGGGGCCGACTCACCCTGCGCCGATGAACGTTGCGCAGGAAACCTTGGGCTTTCGGCGAGGGGGCTTTTCACCCCCTTTATCGCTACTCATGTCAGCATTCGCACTTCTGATACCTCCAGCATGCCTCACAGCACACCTTCGCAGGCCTACAGAACGCTCTCCTACCATGCGCACACTTCCTTTAAACAACTCAACCTCACCAGCATCTCTACCAGTGTGTCAGGCGCTTTAGCTTCGACTTAACCTAACGGTTAGTCTGCACTGAAGCTACGCTTAAGCCTTCGGCAAAAGCGCCTTCTAACATCGAATTATCTAAAGTGAAGTGTACGCATCCGAAGCTTCGGTTACGTGCTTAGCCCCGTTACATCTT